>NZ_JBWKXO010000030.1:0-76310 GCF_059423025.1 Pseudomonas sp. GW704-F2
TTTGTTTACCAAGGAGTTTTCCGTTTCGACTGCGCCGGAAGTGGGGCGAATTATAGACGTCCAGGATTTGCCGTCAACCTTTAATTTGGTTTTTCTATCAAACAGCGGAAAACCTCCAAATCCACGCTATATAGAAGGTAGAAAACTGATAATTGAGCAATATATTGCTCAGCGACACACACTTAAGCATCATAGGGCTCTTTGCTACTCAAATATGACCTCGGACGAACACCCCAATGACCACCTCCCCTCGCAGCCTGGCCTCGGCACTGTTTCCTGTCGGCCTGCTGTTGATCGCCATGGCTTCCATCCAGTCCGGCGCTTCGCTGGCCAAGACCATGTTCCCTATCGTCGGCGCTCAAGGCACCACCACGCTGCGCCTGATTTTCGCCAGCATCATCATGTTGCTGATATTGCGCCCATGGCGGGCCACGCTGACGGCCAAATCCCTGCGCACCGTGATTGTTTACGGAATGGCGTTAGGCGGCATGAACTTCCTCTTCTATATGTCGCTACGCACAGTCCCCCTTGGTATCGCGGTAGCCCTGGAGTTCACCGGGCCGCTCGCCGTCGCCCTCTATGCATCGCGCCGCGCGGTGGACTTTCTGTGGATCGCCCTCGCGGTTGTCGGTCTTCTGCTGTTGATCCCCACGGGAGAAACCAGCACCGGGATTGACCTGGTCGGTGCGGCTTATGCACTAGGCGCAGGTGTTTGCTGGGCGCTCTACATTCTGTTCGGCCAAAAGGCAGGGAATGATAACGGCGTGCAAACCGCTGCCCTCGGCGTCATGATCGCCGCCTTGTTCGTCGCACCGATCGGCATCGTTCATGCGGGTACGGCATTGCTGACGCCTGCGCTGATTCCAGTTGCCATCGGCGTCGCCATCCTGTCCACGGCGCTCCCCTACACCCTGGAGATGGTCGCGCTGACTCGCCTGCCCGCCCGTACTTTCGGCACCTTGATGAGCATCGAGCCCGCATTCGGCGCGCTCTCGGGCCTGTTCTTCCTGCAGGAGCATTTGTCGCTCGCACAGTGGCTGGCCATCTCCTGCATTATCCTGGCCTCCGTTGGCGCCACGCTGACCATGCGAAACGAGGCCAAACCTCTAGTACCAGCCGATTAATCATCTTTGACGGTAACTCTGGTATTTGTCGCTCATTTGGGCCATGTTTAGGCCGCAAACAAATGTCATTCATGGAGAGTTTCGACAAGGACAGCGCGAACGCTACAATCGAGAGCGAGTAAAGCCAGCTTCAGGCAATTTTTTTGAAGCGGCTATTAAGGATGGGAATGAAGCGAATTTTGATACTGTTAATGGTCGTGGCCATTGCTGGCTGTGCCGCGACCACCAAGACAGAAGTGAAACGGGGCAAAAAAGGGCTGCATATCAACTGTTCAGGGCTGTCCTCCTCTTGGGACCAGTGCTACACCAGTGCAGTCAACTCATGCGGCGCCAAGGGCTACCGGGTTATCGCCAAGTCCGGTGACAACTCCGAGGAGCCTGGGGACTACCCCTTCGGCCTCAACCCTGCTGGTTACACCAGCCGGAGCATGATCGTCATCTGTAAATAGCGGCCCGAGCAGTCCACTTCCGACTGCTCCGCAGCGCCCACCGAACGCCTCGACCCCGCGCAGCCCTTCGCGACGCTGCGACCGGCCGCCTGCGCGTAAATCGCAAGCGGCACTTGCCGAGCAGCGACCGATCAAATAGCCGCGGTGCGTACCTGCAACCACTCCAGCGCAGCGCCACTGAGCAATGGGCTCAAACGCTGACACACCTCGGCATGGTACGCATTGAGCCACTGGCGCTCCTCCGCCGTCAGCAACGACGGCTCCAGACAACGGGTGTCGATCGGGCACAAGGTCAGGGTTTCGAACTCGAGGAACTCACCGAACTCGGTCTTGCCCGCTTCGCGATTCAACACCAGATTCTCGATACGCACGCCCCAACGTCCCGGACGGTAAGTACCCGGTTCAATGGAGGTGATCATGCCCGGCTGCATCGCGGTTTGCGGCGCAGTAGCGGCCTGGTAGGCGATGACCTGCGGACCTTCATGCACATTGAGGAAATAACCTACACCGTGCCCCGTGCCATGGCCGTAGTCCACACCTTCGGCCCAGATCGGCGCGCGTGCGATGGCATCGAGCAGTGGCGACATAATGCCCTTGGGAAAATGAGCACGGGACAGGGCGATCACCCCCTTGAGCACGCGGGTGCAATCACGCTTCTGTTCATCACTCGGCGCTCCGATAGGCACCATCCGCGTGATATCGGTAGTACCGCCCAAGTACTGGCCACCCGAGTCGATCAGCAGCAGGCCATCGCCTTCGATCAGCGCATGCTCTTCTTCGGTGGCGTGGTAATGCGGCATCGCGCCATTGGCATTGAACGCAGCGATGGTGTTGAAACTCAGCGACACATAACCGGGACGGCGGGTACGTGCGGCCGTCAGGTGTTCGTCGATGGTCAGTTCAGTGATGCGTTCACGGCCCAGCGCACTCTCCAGCCAGGCGAAGAATTCGCACAAGGCCGCGCCATCCTGCTCCATGGCCAGGCGGATATGTTCCGCGTCGGCCAGGCTCTTGCGGGATTTGGCAAGCGTCGTCGGGTTCAGCCCTTCCACCAGCTTGACGCTGGCATCCAGGTGTTCCAGCAAACCGGCGGTCACGCGTGCCGGATCAACCTGCACACTCGCGCCCGATGGCACCGCGCGCAGGGCATCGGCGACTTCGCTGTAATCGCGCAAGGTCACGCCATCCTGCTCAAGCACCGCCCGCAGCGCGGCATCGACTTTGCTCAGCGCCACAAACAGCGTGGCCTGTTGCGCATTGATCAGGGCGAAGGACACAAACACCGGGTTGAACGATACATCGGCACCGCGCAGGTTAAACAACCAGGCGATGTCATCCAGGGTGGCGATGAAGTGCCAGTCGGCGCCCTTTTCTTTCAAGCTGGCGCGCAGTGCAGCGAGTTTTTCGCCACGGCTGACGGTGGCCTGCGGTGGCAGGTGCTGATAGATCGGCTGATTCGGCAACGCCGGGCGGTCGCTCCAGACTTCATTCAGCAGGTCGATGTCGGTACGCAGGCGAGCACCGCGCTCCGCCAGTTTGCCGCCCAAGGTACGCGCCGACGCCACGGCCATTACCGCACCGTCGACCGCCACCACGGCGCCCTGCGGCGTCTGTTCGGCCAGCCACTCCAGCGGGCCAGGTTGACCCGGCTGCAGCTTCACCAACTCGATACCGCTGCCCTTGAGTTCCTTGGTCGCTTGTTCCCAGTAGCGGCTGTCGGCCCAGACACCGGCGAAATCCGCGGTGACGATCAGCGTCCCCACCGAGCCGTGGAAGCCCGACAACCATTGACGCCCCTGCCAGTAGCCCGGCAGGTATTCGGACAGGTGCGGGTCAGCGGACGGCACCAGCAAGGCATGAATGCCTTCGCGGCGCATCAATTCACGGGTATGCGCCAGGCGCTGGGGAACCGTTCCATGGGTCAAAGGCTGCGTACTCATTGTGTCTCCTGCTAACCACGAATAATTGTTATGGATTACGAATGAAGAATCAGACCGCCCAGAACGCCGGCGCACTGGCAAGGGTGGCCTTGATCAACTGCACGGCCTGGTCGATATCCTGCTCGGTGGTGAACCGCCCCAGGCTCAAGCGAATGGTTCGACCGGCGCTGCGGGCATCATGCCCCAGCGCCAGCAGCACATGGGAGGGCGCATTGCTCGCCGAATTGCAGGCCGAGGTGGCGGAAAAAGCAATGCCCGCACTCAAGGCCGCGGCGTTGAACTCGCCTTCACCGAAGGTGAGGCTGAGGGTGTGGGGAATGCGCTGGGTGGCGCTGCCATTGAGACGCACACCGACGACCGACGCCAGTTGATCGAGCAGGCGCTGGCGCAAGGCCACGATCTCCGCCTGCTCTTCACTGAACGCCTGCGCCGCCAAGGCGAACGCCGCGCCCATGCCCGCAATCTGGTGGGTTGCCAGTGTACCGGAGCGCAAGCCGCCCTCGTGGCCACCGCCGTGAATCTGCGCCAACACCTTCCGCTGCGCCCGCGGCCCGACATACAGCGCGCCGATCCCCTTGGGGCCATACACCTTGTGCGCGGAAAACGACATCAAATCCACCGGCCATTGCGCCAGGTCGATCGCCACCTTGCCCGCGCCCTGTGCCGCGTCCACATGCAACAACGCGCCGTGTTCACGCACCCGCGCGCCAATGGCGGGGATGTCGTTGAGGGTGCCCAACTCGTTGTTCACCAACATCAGCGATACCAGGAAGGTGTCCTCACGCAGTGCTTCACTCACCGCCTCGGCACTGATCAACCCATCGGCGTCCGGCGCCAGGTAGGTCACGGCCACTCCGGCCTCCTGCATCTGCCGCGCGGTGTCCAGCGTAGCCTTGTGCTCTATCTGGCTGGTGATGATATGCCCACCCGCCAAGCCCCGCGCTTGAGTCACCCCCTTGATCGCGAGGTTGTTGGACTCCGTCGCGCCGGACGTCCAGACGATCTGCTCCGGCTCGGCACCGACCAGCTCGGCCACCTGGCGACGCGCCTGTTCAACCGTTTGCCGGGCCGCTTGGCCGAAGGCGTGGGAACTGGACGCAGGGTTACCGAAATTGGCATGCAAGCCCAGACACTCGACCATCACCTGGATGACCCGCTCGTCCACCGGGGTGGTGGCGGCGTAGTCGAAATACAACGGACGTTTATTCATAACCTTAGGGACTCGCAGAGCAGGTTCCCGAGAGCAACGTCTCAGGGGCATCGACCGGAACAGAGGTCGTCAGGTTTACCCGATCGAATGCCATTAAAAAAGGACCACTTGACGTAAATGTGCGTAGGAACGCTCCTGAAATTCAGCTTAACAGGCTGACATAGCGCCATGGCAAACAAAAAGCCCGAGGCTTCTTGAGAAACCTCGGGCTTTTTGCCACTGAGCACCGGCTCAACTGGAGCGGCCATGCAGGGTCACATTACGTTCGGCGTTCATTTCGCCCTGGTGAGCAAAACTGAAAGGTTGTTGTGCCTGACCGGTCAGGGCAGCCCGCTGGCGTTGATATTCGTCAAACGACAAGCCGCGACGGCTCAACGCCTCCAGCGCCAGTTCCCGGGTTTCTTGCGCCGTGTAAGGGCGTAATTCAGGCGAAGGATGGGTCGCACAACCGGCAACGACAGAAGTGACGAGTAATAAGGAAACAGCAAAAAATCGGTTCATGGCGACGGCTCTGCGAAGAAGGTCTCAAGTCAATGAACACAGGCTACTCCCGCCCCTGGACAGTGAAAAATCACCATCCGTGATAGTCGCTATCACCCGTCGCCACACCCTCATGAGCGCCACCCTTATATTCTTTTAGGATCTATAAATATGTAAATACGTTCATTTACGGAATAAGCATAACCTTCTATAAATGGCTCCACGCGAATTCGACACTGTTCGCCAGGCAACTGTTGCGCAGGCAACAGCCATTCAACAAAACACCAGGCAGACAACAGCAACGTTTTTCAGCAGTGAGCCCGCAGCCCAGGCGGATCAAGGCCTGCAGCCGTTGGTACAGCGCTTGCTCAGACCGGCTCACTTCCCCTGCTATGCCACTGTTGAAAAAGGAACTGTTGATGACCCGTCCCCTGAATGTCGTTGCCCTCTCCGGCGGAACCTGGCGCCCGTCCCGTACCCTGGTGTTGACCCAGGCCGTGCTGGCCGAACTGGCAACGTTGTTGCCGATCCAGACGACCCTGATCGAACTCGGTGATATCGCCCGGCCACTGGGCGGCGCACTGTCGCGCGATGAGTTGCCGGCCGAGGTCGAATCCCAACTGTTGGCCATCGAACAGGCCGACTTGCTGATCGTCGCCGCACCGGTCTATCGCGGTTCTTATCCAGGCCTGCTCAAGCATCTGTTCGACCTGGTTGGCCTTAACTCGCTGATCGACACCCCTGTGCTGCTGGCCGCCACCGGCGGCAGCGAACGGCACGCGCTGGTACTCGATCACCAGTTGCGCCCGCTGTTCAGCTTCTTCCAGGCCCTGACCTTGCCGATCGGCGTATATGCCACCGAAGCCGATTTCACCGATTACCAAATCACCAACGAAGCCTTGAAAAGCCGTATTCGCCTTGCGGCAGAACGCGCAGCCCCTTTGTTCGCCGCGCACGCCCCCTCACTGTTGAAAATCGCTTAAGGATTCGTCATGGATGTTTTCTGGTTTCTGCCCACTCATGGCGACGGTCATTACCTGGGCACCACCCAAGGTGCCCGTCCGGTCACCCTCAATTATCTGAAGCAAGTCGCCCAGGCCGCTGACAGCCTTGGCTACTACGGCGTGTTGATTCCTACCGGGCGTTCGTGCGAAGACTCCTGGGTAATCGCCTCGGCGCTGGTGCCGCTGACGGAACGCTTGCGCTACCTGGTGGCAATTCGCCCTGACATCATCTCGCCCACAGTGTCGGCGCGCATGGCGGCGACCCTGGATCGCCTGTCCAACGGCCGCCTGCTGATCAACGTCGTGACCGGCGGCGACCCCGACGAAAACCGCGGCGACGGCAGCTTCCTCGACCACCGCGAACGCTATGAAGTCTCCGACGAATTCCTCAAGATCTGGCGCCGCGTATTGCAGGGCGAATCGGTGGACTTCGAAGGCAAACACCTGCGTGTGCAGAATGCCAAGGCACTTTACCCACCGGTGCAGAAGCCTTATCCACCGCTGTACTTCGGCGGTTCCTCCGACGCCGCCCACGACCTCGCCGCCGAACAGGTGGACGTGTACCTGACCTGGGGCGAACCACCCGCCGCCGTCGCCGAAAAGCTCGCGGATGTACGTGAACGGGCCGCGCGCCACGGGCGGTGCGCGCTGGAGCGACACCCTGGCCATCGTGCGTGAATTCGCCAAGGTCGACAGCTCCATCGCTCATGTCTTCGGTTTTCACCACCTGATGCTCGCTACGGTGCGCCTGTTTTCGCGGCCGGACCAATGGCAGCCGTGGTTCGAACAGACCGCACGCAAAAACTGGTTCTGGGGCAACGCCCTCAACCCGCTGGACACGCGCACGCAGGTCAAGGATTTCGGCAGTTGGCGTGAGTTCTCCGGCAAGAAGAGCTTCTGCTCCGGCGCCAGCGACTCGGAAATGCTGATCGCCTCGGCGGTGGATGAGAGTGCCGGCGGCAAGTTGCTGATCGCCGCCATCCCCAGCAGGCGCAGCGGCATCACCTTGCACAACGACTGGAACAATATCGGCCAGCGCCAGACCGACAGCGGCAGCGCCAGTTTCGAATGGGTGCGCGTCGAGGAGTCGGAATTGCTGCTCGACCCGGGCCCTCTGAGCACACCGTTCGCCTGCCTGCGCCCACTGATCGCGCAGTTGACCTTCACGCACATGTTCCTCGGCATAGCCGAAGGTGCCTTTGATGAAGCGCGCAACTACACCCTCACCGAAACCCGTGCGTGGCATAAATCCACCGCCGAGGATTTGCGCCAAGACCCTTACGTGCTGCACCACTACGGCGAATTCTGGGTGGCCCTGCAAGGTGTGCGCCTGTTGGTGGAACGCGCCGCCGCGCTGCTCGATCAAGCCTGGGCCCAGGGGCCGAACCTCAGCGAAAACGAACGCGGCCAACTGGCCATCGCCATCGCCACCGCCAAGGTCGCCGCCAGCCGTCAGGGCCTGGAGTTGTGCAGCCGCCTGTTTGAAGTCACCGGCGCGCGCGCCACCCATGCGTCACTGCGCCTGGACCGGCACTGGCGCAACCTGCGCACGCAAAGCCTGCACGACCCGGTGGACTACAAACTCCACGAACTGGGGGACTGGGCGTTGAACCAGTCCCTGCCGACTCCTACGTTCTATTCATAAAGAGGTGCCCATGCAGCTTTTAACCTTACCGCCCTCGCCCGCCCTCGCCACCTCGATCCGCGCCACGGCCCAGGTCTTCGAAGACCCGAAATCCCAGGCACTGCTCGACCATATCCAGCAAGTGGCGCCCAGCGAAGCCAGCGTGTTGATCATCGGCGAAACCGGGACCGGTAAAGAGCTGGTGGCGCGCCACATTCATAACCTCAGCGCACGACGCAACCGGCCCTTCGTGGCGGTGAACTGCGGGGCGTTTTCCGAATCGCTGGTGGAAGCCGAACTGTTCGGCCATGAAAAAGGCGCCTTCACCGGCGCCCTCAGCGCCAAGGCCGGCTGGTTCGAAGAGGCCGACGGCGGCACCTTGTTCCTCGATGAGATCGGTGATTTGCCGATGGCGATCCAGGTCAAGTTATTGCGCGTACTGCAAGAGCGGGAGGTGGTGCGCCTGGGCTCGCGCAAGAGCATTCCCATCGATGTGCGCGTGCTTGCGGCGACCAACGTGCAGCTGGAAAAAGCCATCAACGCCGGGCACTTCCGTGAAGACCTCTACTACCGTCTCGACGTGGTCAGCCTGGAACTCAGCCCGTTGCGCGAGCGTCCCGGCGATATCCTGCCGCTGACCC
The DNA here is from genome assembly GCF_059423025.1 of Pseudomonas sp. GW704-F2. NCBI lineage: Bacteria > Pseudomonadati > Pseudomonadota > Gammaproteobacteria > Pseudomonadales > Pseudomonadaceae > Pseudomonas > Pseudomonas sp. GW704-F2. The sequence continues at coordinate 8,473 of NZ_JBWKXO010000030.1, forward strand.
GACACTTCATCGAAGCCTACAGCCAGCGCCTGGGCTACGGCCCGGTCACCATCAGCCGCGAGGCCGAACACAAGCTGAAAAACTACAGCTGGCCAGGCAATATCCGCGAGCTGGAAAACGTGATTCACCACACCTTGCTGATCTGCCGCAATGGCGTGATCGAACGCGACGATTTACGCCTGTCGAACCTGCGCATCGAGCGTCAGGACGACAGCCCGCACGGCACCGACAACAGTGCCGAAGCCTTGCTTGAACGGGCCTTTCAAAAGCTGTTCGAGGAACAGGCCGGTGCCCTGCATGAAAAAGTCGAGGACGCGTTGCTGCGTGCCGCCTACCGCTTCAGCCACTACAACCAGGTCCACACCGCCAACCTGCTGGGCCTGAGCCGCAACGTCACACGCACGCGCCTGATCAAGATTGGCGAACTGGCGGTGAACAAGCGCCGCCCGGGGGGAAACGTTCAGGGTGAGCGCATGCTGCACCTATCCATTTAAACGGCAGTGCAACGCATTGTCATGGCTGCGCTCGAAACTGTGCAGCACCTGGAACGAACCGAAGGTCACGGCCGTGGCCTGGTGGGCGCGTATCAGTGTCCAGAAATCTTCCTCGCCGTGCTCAACGCACTGGAAGGCCGCCTCGCCGTCCTCGCGTGAGCGCCATTGCAGGTAATTGAGTACCCGCCGCCCGTCATCGCTGACCTGCACACTCGCATTGAGAAAGCCGCCGTGCCCTTGGGCCAGGCGCTCGCTCTGGATGGACAATGCCGCGACCAGGGCGAGCTGTTGCTGGGGCTCGACCTGAAACTCGATCAATTGAGTGAAACTGCGATTCTTCTCTGATACCTGCATGAACACTCCCCTTTCTCTGTAGGCAGAATCTTGTGATTCGATACCACGCAGGGTAAAACCTCTAGTTAAGTCAAGGTCAAGGGTTAATCCGGAGTTTTTCATGGTTACCAAGGAGCTTACTGTTGGCCAACTGTCGGCCCGCAGCGGCGTGGCGGTCACGGCCCTGCATTTCTACGAAACCAAGGGGCTGATCAAAAGCAATCGCAATGCCGGCAACCAGCGGCGCTACCCGCGCGATGTACTGCGCCGGGTGGTGGTGATCAAGATCGCCCAGCGCCTGGGGATTCCGCTGGCGACGATTGGTGAAGCGTTGCAGGCCCTGCCGGATGGACGCACGCCGACGGCTAAAGATTGGCAGCGTTTGTCGGCATCGTGGCGGGCAGATCTGGACGAGCGCATCAACAAGTTGATGCTCCTGCGCGACAAGCTCAATGGCTGTATTGGCTGTGGATGCCTGTCGCTGGAAGCCTGCCCGCTGCGCAATCAGGGCGACCTGCTCGGTGAGCGTGGGCCGGGGGCTCAGTTGTTGGAGCCCAGCTGAAAAACCGCTCCCTGTGGGAAATGTTCACCTTAAACCCCTGGGACAGCGCCCCGCCCTGAAACCCGTGGTGTCGCTGCGGCTGGCGCCCGCCGCAGCACTTATGGCGCAACGATCTGCCTGTTCACTGTTGCCTGGGCAACACCTCGTCGGTTGCCCGCAAGCCACGGCTGGCGTGGCCTATAGTGAAAGGGCCGGCCCTTCATAAACACAATTCAGGGAGAATGATATGAGCGTAAAACCTATTCCCGAGGGCTATCACAGCATCACGCCCTACCTGGGCGTCGAAAAAGCCGCCGAAGCCATCGAGTTCTACAAAAAAGCCTTCAACGCCACGCAAGTCATGCGCCTGGACATGCCCGACGGCAAGGTCGGCCACGCTGAACTGCGTATCGGAGACTCGGCGATCATGCTCGCCTCGCCCTGCGGTGAAATGGCCTTCGGCAGCCCGCGCGATGGCCACACCAGTGTCGGCCTGCATTTATATGTGGACGATGTCGACGCGCAGTATCGACAAGCGGTCGCAGCCGGCGGCCTGTCCATTTCCGAACCCAAGGACCAGTTCTACGGCGACCGCTCCGCCACGCTGAGAGATCCGTTCGGTCATGTGTGGTTCCTGGCCTCCCGCAAGGAGGATCTGAACGAAGCACAAATCCGCCAGCGCGCCGAAGCGCTGTTCAAGCAAGGCTGAGCCTGGGAACGGGCTTGCTCGCGATGGCGCTCGGGCAGGCCCGCTGCCACTGTTTGATCGAGGGTCGGCTTGAGACGGGGGCTGCCCAGCACCGCGGCCTCAGCGCCCCGAATGTGAACCTGAAACATTTGCTTTCATATCTGGGTTAGGGATTTCTCATTCTCATCCGTCTTAACTTAGATACAGCCTGTCGCGTCAGCAAAAGCTACGACCGGTCTTTTCCGGGCCCTCATTGCCCCCCTCCGATCAAGACTCCCATTCACATGTCGAAGAAGTCGCGCTCAAAACTCTGGTTTCTCGTACACAGCTGGCTGGCATTACCCATCTGGTTTTTTGTACTGATCGTCTGCGTCACCGGCACCCTGGCCGTGGTCAGCCAGGAAATTGTCTGGCTGGCCAACCCGGAAATCCGCGCCAGCAAGCCGTCGGACGCCGCCGAACCGCTGAGCTATGACCAGGTGATCAACGCCATCAAACGCGCCGAGCCCCTGGTGATCGTGCAATCCATCATCCGCCCGGACGAGTCGCACTTCGCCCTGAGTGTCACCCTCAGTTACCCCGACGGGCGCTCGGTGGAGGTCTATGTCAACCCTTACACCGGGGCGATCCAGGGCATCAGCCCGGCGTTCGACTTCAAACAATTCACCCGCGCCCTGCACGGCTGGTGGCTGGTGCCATTCACCAATGGGTTCAGTTGGGGCTGGTACCTGGTCTCCGCGCTCGGCCTGCCGTTGCTGGCGTCGTTGATCACCGGGCTGGTGGTGTACAAGCGCTTCTGGAAGGGCTTTTTGCGCCCGACCCTGCGCATCCGCCATGGCGCGCGAATCTTCTGGGGCGACTTCCACCGCCTGAGCGGTATCTGGTCGATCTGGTTTATCGCGGTCATTTCCATCACCGGCACCTGGTTCCTGATTCAGGCGATCCTGGGGGATAACCAGATTTCCATCTCCAGCGAACCCATCGTGCCGGTGATCGCCCGGGAGAGCGTACCGACGTCCGCCCCCGGCGTGCCGGCGCCGATGATTGCCCTGGACGACGCGATCGAAATCGCCAGCCAACGGATTCCGGGGCTGGAGACCAGCTTCGTGTTCCTGCCACTCAATGCCTACAGCCATCTGCAGATCGGCGGGCGGGGCTGGTACCCGTTGATGTTCCAGACCGCGCAGATCAACCCCTACACCGGCGAAGTGGCGGTTTCGCACCTGCTGTCCAACCGCTCGACGCTGGAGTTCGTCACCGAGTCCATGCGCCCGCTGCACACCGGCGACTTTGGCGGGCTGTGGATCAAGCTGATCTGGGCATTCTTCGGCCTGGTGTTGAGCATGATGGTGTTGAGCGGCCTGCTGATCTGGACCAAACGCACCGCCCTGGCCACCCTCCATGCCCTCAAGCGCAGCCACAAGGCGCCGCGCCAGGCGGCAGCGGTCGCGGCCCTGCAGGCTGAAATGGCGGAGGGCAACCAATGAGCAAGGTCGCTGCCGCAACGCCTTCGCCACTACGCGCCGTGTGGCTGAAATGGCGGTTCCACCTTAACGTCCTGCTGTTGCTGGTGCCCCTGGGCTTCATGCCCAAGTACTTTGCCGACGCCGCGCTGTTTCGCGGTGACAGCGGCATCGGCGAGCGCGTGGCCGGCGAGGTGCAGGTCGGGCCCTGGAGCCTGACCCTCGCCGAGTTCCGCAACGAAGGCCCGCGCCCGGACCCGGCCGGCCCGATGAAATTTTTCAATGCCGCCCTGTGCGCCAACTGCGCCGAGCAGGTCAAGGCAACCTACCTGCGTATCGGCAAACCGCGCAGCCTGCGCGCCGCCGGGGTGATCTTCTTCGGCACGCCGTACCGCATGGGCGCGCTGCTCCCGGTGCCCGAGCGCACGCCGGCCGACGCCGAACTGTGGGTCACCATGGAAGGCTGGGACGGCACGATGCACCAGGGTTCCATTGCGCTGAGCCAGGCCTCGCCTGCCACCATTGCCTGGCTGAACAAGCAAGGAGTCAAACCATGACATTGATACGCCTGAGCCGCGCCTGCGCCACGTTGTTGCTGTGCGTCGGTTTCTGTCCCACAGCCGTGGCCCACAACCCGATGTGCGAATGCAAGGAAATCCCCGGCGAACAGATCCAATGCACCGGCGGTTTTTCCGACGGCAGCGGCGCCCCCGGCGTGACCCTGGATGTGATCGGCTACGACGAAACCATCCTCGTGCCCGGCAAGCTCGGCGCGGACTCGACCCTGACCTTCAAGAAGCCCTCAGCCGAGTTCTACGTGCTGTTCGATGCAGGCCCCGGTCACGTCGTTGAAATCGACCAAGCGGATATCCCGTCCCAATGAGTACGACACAGGTGGTACGCCCAGCCGGGGCCGGGCACGAAACCCTCTATGTCCTGCTGCTGTGCCTGATCATTCTGGCGGTGGCCGGTACGGTGGTGGCCCTGCACGGTGAAACCCAGGCCGTGGTTGCCGTGCCCAGCCACCAGTTGGACGCGCGCCGCGACCTCAGCGCCGCCGAGCAAGGCATCTACGCCGACCTGCGCGTGACCCTGGATGAAATCCACTGGCTGCAGCAGGCACACAGCGCCCTGCCGACGCCCGCGCAACTGGCCGAAGAAGGCTTTGCGCCCTTTGCCCAGGACGCCAGCTCGGTCAGCCGTGGCGATCATCGCTGGCAGTTGCTGGCGCCGTCGGCCTACCTCGGCGTGAGCCAGGCGCCGGCCACCAGCGGCTCGCTACTGATGCGGGTAACGGGCGCCGAGCCGGACATCTGGCTCAACCGCCGCCCAGACCTGGCCGCCCCCTTCGACCTCACCGACCAGGCGCTGATCGCGGCCGGCTGGCAGCAAGTGGTCGCGCAATTCGACGCCGGCGTGACCCGCCAGCACCGTCACTGACCGAGAAGACCGAGTGCCCATGTCTATTTCATCGCCCCTTGTACGCCTGCTGCTGGTCAGCCTGATCAGCCTGCTGCTCGCCCCGTTGGCCAACGCCGAGGCAGCCAAGCGCCTGCGGATCGGCATCACCCTGCATCCTTATTACAGCTACGTCGCCAACATCGTCGGCGACAAGGCCGAGGTGGTGCCGCTGATTCCGGCCGGTTTCAACCCACATGCCTACGAGCCGCGCGCCGACGACATCAAGCGCATCGGCACCCTGGATGTGATCGTGCTCAACGGGGTCGGCCACGACGATTTCGCCGACCGCATGATCGCCACCAGCGAGCGGCCAGACATCCCGGTGATCGAAGCCAACGCCAACGTGCCGCTGCTGGCCGCCACCGGCAACGCCGCGCGCGGCGCCGGCAAGGTGGTCAACCCGCACACCTTCCTGTCGATCAGTGCCTCGATTGCCCAGGTCAACAACATCGCCCGCGAACTGGGCAAGCTCGACCCGGACAACGCCAAAACCTACACCCAGAACGCCCGCGCCTACGGCAAGCGCCTGCGGCAGATGCGCGCCGAGGCCCTGGCCAAGCTGACCCGCGCGCCCAACCCGGACTTGCGCGTGGCCACGGTCCACGCAGCCTACGACTACCTGCTGCGCGAGTTCGGCCTGGAAGTCACCGCCGTGGTCGAGCCGGCCCACGGCATCGAACCCAGCCCGAGCCAGTTGAAGAAAACCATCGATGAATTGCGCGCCCTGGATGTGAAAGTGATCTTCTCGGAGATGGATTTCCCGTCCACCTACGTCGAGACCATCCAGCGTGAATCCGGGGTCCGGCTGTACCCGCTGTCGCATATCTCCTACGGCGAATACAGCGCTGAAAAGTACGAAGTGGAAATGACCGGCAACCTCAACACCGTGGTGCGGGCGATTCAGGAGTCGGGGGCATGACGGCGGCGCAACGCTTGAGCATGGTCAGCGTCGGCCCGACGATCGACTTCGACAAGGTGTCGCTGACCCTGGGCCGCACCGTGATCCTCGATGGCGTGAGCTTCCAGGTGCAGCCGGGCAGCATCCATGCACTGGTGGGCCCGAACGGCGGTGGGAAAAGCTCGCTGATCAAGACGCTGCTGGGGCAAACGCCGCACCAGGGGCAACTGCGCCTGACGTGGCCGGACACGCCCGGCACCATTGGTTATGTGCCCCAGGCGCTGGAGTTCGACCGCGGCCTGCCGATGACCGTGGATGACTTCATGGCGGCGATGTGTCAGCGGCGCCCGGCATTTCTCGGGCTGTCCAGGCATTACGCCGGCGCCATCGGCGAGGCCCTGGAACGGGTCGGCCTGCAGGACAAACGCAAACGGCGCATGGGCGCGTTGTCGGGGGGTGAACGTCAGCGCGTGCTGCTCGCCCAGGGGCTGATCCCGGCCCCGCAATTGCTGGTGTTGGATGAGCCGATGTCGGCCCTCGATGAAGCCGGTATCCAGGTGTTCGAACGTCTGCTCAATGACTGGCGCCGCGCCGGGATCACCGTGCTGTGGATCGAGCACGACCTGGACGCCGTGGGCCGCCTCGCCGACCGCGTCACCGGCCTGAACCGCCGCGTGCTGTTCGACGCCACGCCCAAAGCGGCACTGACCCCGGATCGCCTGCTGACCCTGTTCTCCACCCATCCTCGGAGCCTGGCGCCATGAGTTATGAAGCGTTTCGCCTGATGGTCCAGGGCTGGGCCTCTTCCGGTTACCTGCCGGAGGCGCTGGCCTATGGTTTTGTGGTCAACGCCCTGCTCGCCGGCCTGCTGATCGGCCCGGTGCTGGGCGGCCTGGGGACGCTGGTGGTGGTCAAGCGCTTTGCGTTTTTCTCCGAAGCGGTCGGCCATGCCGCGCTGACCGGCGTGGCCGTGGGCATTCTGCTCGGCGAACCCTACACCGGGCCCTATGGCGCGCTGTTCGGCTACTGCCTGCTGTTCGGCATCCTGCTCAATTACCTGCGCAACCGCACCGGCCTGGCGCCGGATACCTTGATCGGCGTGTTCCTCTCGGTGTCCCTGGCGTTGGGCGCAAGCCTGCTGTTGATACTGGCGGGCAAGATCAACGTTCACATCCTGGAAAACGTGCTGTTCGGCTCGGTGTTGACGGTCAATGGCAACGATCTGCTGGTGCTGGCGATTGTCGGTTCGCTGGTGATGGCCCTCGCCCTGCCGCTGTACAACCGCATCATGCTCGCCAGCTTCAACCCGCAGTTGGCGGCGGTACGCGGGGTAGCGGTGAAGACCCTGGATTACCTGTTCGTGATCCTGGTGACGTTGATCACCGTGGCGGCGGTCAAGGTCATCGGGGCGATCCTGGTGGGCGCGCTGCTGGTGATTCCGGCGGCGGCGGCACGCTTGCTGAGCCAGTCGCTCAAAGGCTTCTTCTGGGTCTCCGTGGCGATTGCCACCGTCAGCACGTTGTGCGGCATCCTGCTGCCGATCATCTTCGACCTGCCCATCCCCTCCGGCGCCGCGATCATCCTGGTCGCCGGTATCGCCTTCGCCCTCGCCGCCATCGCGCGCGGCACCGTGCCCAGCCTCAAAGGGAATCTTGGATAATGCACCCTGCCTTTCGCCCAATGGCCTTGGCCATCGCTTGCCTGATCAGCGCGTCGGCGCTGGCCGTCGACGGTTTTGATCCGAAGAGTTTCAAAGTCAACCAAGGCCTGGGCCACGCCGCGCTGACCAAAGCGAAAAAGCCTGTGAAGGTCCTCGCCTCGTTGCCCATTACCTATGGCCTGGCGGAGCTGCTGCTTAAAGGCAGCGACGTACAGCTCGAACGCGCCGCACCGGCCAACCTGCCCGGTTCGCGGCAGGTGTCCTACTTCACCGGCCGTGGCGCGCCGGCCTTGAACACGTTGGCGATGGATGCCGATGCCGTCATCGGCTTGCGTTCGCTGTGGGCCGATGACCCGCTGTACCCGGTGGCGCGACGCAGCAATATCCGCATCGTCGAAGTGGACGCCGCGCGCCCGGTGGACGGTGGCCTGCCGGGGATCGCCGTACAACCGGGCGTCAGCGATGGCTTGAACAGCCAGCCGTGGCAATCGAGCAACAATATGGGGCGCATGGCCGATGTGATGGCCGCCGACCTGAGCCGCCTGGCACCGGGCGCGAAGGCGCAAATCGACGCCAACCTGGCCGCCCTCAAGCTGCGCCTGCTCAAGCTCACCGCCGACAGCGAAGCACGGCTGGCCCAGGCGGATAACCTTAGCGTGGTCAGCCTGAGCGATCACTTTGCGTATCTGCTCGGCAGCTTGAACCTGGAAGTGTTCGACACCGACGCACGCCCAGATGCCGACTGGACGCCCGAGGCCTTACAGCAACTGAGCACCCGCCTGAAGGACAACGAGGTGGCCGTGGTGCTGCACCATCGCCCGCCAAGCGCGGCGGTGCAAACCGCGGTGACGGCCGGGGGCGCGCAACTGCTGGTCTTGAACGTCGACGGCGCCGACCCGGTGACGGCGTTGGAAAGCAATGTGGATCAACTGATCAAGACGCTGAGCCCATGACATCCACGCCCACGTGGATGGCATCATGCCGCCAGAACTCCAGGTCGCAGTCGATCAAACGCTGATGCTGGTCATAGTTGACCCGGGCGATACGCAAGCCCGGGCTGCCCACCGACACGCGCAACGCGGCGGCGGCTTCCACCGGCAGTGAGGTCGGCACAATCTCGAAGCGTACCCGCCCGTAGTGCAAATCGTACTTGCGCGCGTACAGCTCGGTCATCGACTGGTTCAGGTCGCAGGCCAGAATCCCGGGGAAATACTGCGGGTTCAGGTAGTGCTCCACATACAACACCAGGCGCTCATCGATCCTGCGCCGGCGGCAGATCTGGATCACGCTGGACAGCGCCGGCAATTGCAACCACGCACACACCGCCGCCGATGCCGGTTGCAGCCGCGCGCTGATCACCTCGGTCGACGCCACGCGGCCCTGGTCGTTGACCATTGCGTGAAAGTGGCTGCGCTGCATCAGGTTGTAGGCCAGGCGCGGCGGCGAGACAAACCAGCCACGGCGCTCCTCGCGATAGATCTGGCCTTGGGCCTCCAGTTGTAACAAGGCTTCCCGCACCGTAATCCGGGTGGTACCAAACAACTCGCTGAGCTTGCGCTCGGCGGGCAGTTTGCTGGCGGGCGGCAAAAGGCCATGGTCGATCTGCTCTTGCAGCGCCAGGCCGATGGATGTCACCGCCTTGATTGCCTCATCACGCATCAACGTTACCTATCTGGACTAGACCAGCACCGTTCAGGTGCATAAACCGCTCATTAAATGGGCCTGTATTACTGCATGCCAGCCTAGGCATTGCAGATGACCGACAGATGACAACCCCGGTCGAGCCTCGTGATAAACCTTGCAATCCGTCGGCCAAGTCCAAGGCCTGCGGGCGCTTGGGCATGGTCTACGCTAAACCTGCGCCGAGCGACATCGGTGCTTCAAAAACGACATAGACATGAAACTGTCATCCATCCCGCCTAGATTGGCTCAGGTATTGCTGACCTAGACCAACACCACCGCTAACGTTCATATAAAACGCCGCGTTGAAAACGCCCAAAGGAGCTTCGGATGAAACAGCTTTTCCTGGCATCACTGTTAGGCTCGACCATTGCCATGAGCACCGCCGCCATGGCCGCTGATACCGATCTAAAAACGCTCGAAGCCGCCGCGAAAGCGGAAGGCGCCGTCAACAGCGTCGGCATGCCCGATGACTGGGCCAACTGGAAAGGCACCTGGGATGACCTGGCCAAGACCTACGGCCTCAAGCACATCGACACCGACATGAGCTCGGCCCAGGAAATCGCCAAGTTCGCCGCCGAGAAAGACAACGCCAGTGCCGATATCGGCGACGTCGGCGCGGCCTTCGGCCCGATCGCGGTGAAACAGGGCGTGGTCCAGCCTTACAAACCAAGCACCTGGGCTCAGGTCCCGGATTGGGCGAAAGATAAAGACGGCAACTGGGCGCTGGCCTATACCGGCACCATCGCCTTTATCGTCAACAAAAAGCTGCTGCACGGTTCGGACGTACCAACCAGCTGGGCTGACTTGAAGAGCGGCAAATACAAGGTCTCCATCGGTGACGTGAGCACCGCCGCCCAAGCCGCCAACGGTGTGCTGGCCGCCGCCATCGCCAACAAGGGCGACGAGAAAAACCTGCAGCCGGCCCTGCTGATGTTCGCCGACATCGCCAAGCAAGGTCGCCTGTCCCTCGCCAACCCGACCATCGCCACCATGGAAAAAGGCGAAGTGGAAGTCGGCGTGGTCTGGGATTTCAACGGCTTGAGCTACAGAGCCAAGATGGCCAACCCGGATGACTACGTGGTGCTGATCCCATCGGACGGTTCGGTGATTTCCGGCTACACCACCATCATCAATAAATACGCCAAGCACCCGAACGCCGCCAAACTGGCCCGCGAATACATCTTCAGCGACGCCGGCCAGATCAACCTGGCCAAGGGCAATGCGCGGCCGATTCGCGCCGAACACCTGACGTTGCCGAAGGAAGTGCAGGACAAGCTGCTGCCGAACGAGCAATACAAGCACGTCACCCCGATCAAGGATGCCGACGCCTGGGAGAAGAGCTCCAAGGCACTGCCGCAGAAGTGGCAGGAAGAAGTCATCATCAATATGCAGTAATGCCTGAGCTGTAGATGCGGTCAGTGTGGGAGCAGGCTTGCCTGCTCCCACATTTGTTCCGATTCCAACCGCAAACCCGATCCAAACCCATCTGTTGCGGAGCGTCTCCCCCTATGAAGCACAACGTCATCCTTGTGGTGCTCGACGGCCTGAACTTCGAGGTTGCCCGTCATGCCATGGGGCATCTGCAAGCCTACGTCGGCGCAGGACGCGCAGCCCTCTACAAACTCGAATGTGAATTGCCGTCGCTCTCCCGGCCGCTCTACGAATGCATCTTCACCGGCGTGCCGCCGATCGACAGCGGCATCACCCACAACCATGTGTCGCGCCTGTCCAACCAGCGCAGCCTGTTCCATTATGCCCGCGACGCCGGTCTCACCACCGCCGCGGCGGCCTATCATTGGGTCAGCGAGTTGTATAACCGCACGCCCTTTATCGCCGCCCGTGACCGGCATACCGACGACAAGACCCTGGCGATCCAGCACGGGCACTTCTACTGGCAGGACCACTACCCGGATTCGCACCTGTTCGCCGACGCCGAAAGCCTGCGCTGCAGACACGCGCCGAACCTGCTGGTCGTCCACCCGATGAACATCGACGACGCCGGCCACAAGCACGGCCTCGACAGCGCGCAATACCGCAACAGCGCACGCTCGGCCGACATCCTCCTGGCCGACTACCTGCAAGGCTGGCTCGACGCCGGCTATCAGGTGCTGGTGACCGCCGACCACGGCATGAACAACGACCGCTCCCACAACGGCCTGCTGCCGGAAGAACGCGAAGTGCCGCTGTTCGTGCTCGGCTCGGCCTTCACCTTCGATCCCGACGCCACGCCCAGGCAAACCGAGCTGTGCGGCACCGTCTGCGCGTTGCTGGGCGTGCCCCACGACAAACCTGTCTGCCGGGAGCTGTTGAAGTGAGTGCCATGACCCGCAGCAAATGGCTGGCAATCCTGTGCCTGATGCCCTTCGCGCTGTTCTTCATCGTGTTTGAAATTGCCCCGCTGGCGTGGGTGATGATCAACAGCCTGCAATCGGAAGAGTTCGGCTGGGGCCTGGCCAACTTCAGCAAAATCTTCAGTTCGAAGTTCTACCTGCAGGCGATCCAGTACAGCCTGGAGATCAGCTTCTACTCCAGCGTGTTCGGCATCATCATTTCGGTGCTCGGCAGCTACTCGTTGCGCCGCGTGGACTCGCCGCTGCGCAACTTCGTCACCGCCTTCGCCAACATGACCAGCAACTTCGCCGGCGTGCCCCTGGCCTTTGCCTTCATCATCCTGCTCGGTTTCAACGGCAGCATCACCATCATGCTCAAGCAGGCCGGGATCATTCAGGACTTCAACCTGTACTCCAAGACCGGCCTGATCATTCTCTACACCTACTTCCAGATCCCGCTGGGCGTGCTGCTGCTCTACCCCGCCTTCGATGCGTTGCGCGAAGACTGGCGCGAGTCCGCCGCCCTGCTGGGGGCCAACGGCTGGCAGTTCTGGCGCCACATCGGCCTGCCGGTGCTGACCCCCGCGCTGCTCGGCACCTTCGTGATCCTGCTGGCCAACGCCCTCGGCGCCTACGCCACGGTCTACGCGCTGACCACCGGCAATTTCAACGTATTGCCGATCCGGATCGCGGCGATGGTGTCCGGCGACATCTCCCTGGACCCGAACATGGCCAGCGCCCTGGCCGTGGTGCTGGTGGCGCTGATGACCGTGGTCACCGTGGTCCATCAACTGCTGCTCAAGAGGAGCTACCATGTCTCGCGCTGAAGCCGGCCCGGCCTCCCTCTACCACCGGGTGGTGGTGTACCTGTTGTTCGCGATCCTGGTGCTGCCGCTGATCGGCACCTTTGTCTACTCCATTGCCAGCAGTTGGTCGGCGACGATCTTGCCGGCCGGTTTTACCGTGAAGTGGTACGTGCAACTGTGGAGCGACCCGCGCTTTCTGATGGCTTTCGGCCAGTCCCTGCTGGTGTGCGTGGGCGCGTTGATTTTGTCGGTGGTGCTGATCCTGCCGCTGCTGTTCGTGGTGCATTACCACTTCCCCAGGCTCGACGCGTTGATGAACATCCTGATCCTGCTGCCGTTCGCGGTGCCGCCGGTGGTGTCGTCGGTGGGCCTGCTGCAACTCTATGGCTCCGGGCCGCTGGCGATGGTGGGGACGCCGTGGATTCTGATCGGCTGCTATTTCACCGTGGCGCTGCCGTTCATGTACCGCGCGATCACCAACAACCTGCAAGCCATCAACCTGCGCGACCTGATGGACGCCGCGCAACTGCTCGGCGCCAGCACCTGGCAGGCAGCGATCCTGGTGGTGCTGCCCAACCTGCGCAAGGGCCTGATGGTGGCGTTGCTGCTGTCGTTTTCGTTCCTGTTCGGTGAGTTCGTGTTCGCCAATATCCTCGTCGGCACGCGCTACGAAACCCTGCAGGTGTACCTGAACAACATGCGCAACAGCAGCGGCCACTTCACCAGTGCCGTGGTCATTTCCTATTTCTTCTTTGTGCTGGTGCTGACCTGGGCCGCCAACATCTTGAACAAGGACAAAAGCCAATGAGCTTCGTCAGCGTCCAACACCTGCAAAAAGGCTACGCCGGCACCCCGGTGTTCAGTGACATCAACTGCGAGATCGCCAAGGGCGAATTCGTCACCCTGCTCGGCCCGTCCGGCTGCGGCAAGTCCACCTTGCTGCGCTGCATCGCCGGCCTGACCTCGGTCGACAGTGGCCAGATCCTCCTCGACGGCCACGACATCGTGCCTTTGAGCCCGCAGAAACGGCAGATCGGCATGGTGTTCCAGAGCTATGCGCTGTTCCCCAACATGACCGTGGAACAAAACGTCGCCTTCGGCCTGCGCATGCAAAAGGTCAACGCCGACGACAGCCACAAACGCGTGCAGGACGTGCTGCAACTGGTGGAGCTCAAGGAGCTGGCCGGTCGCTACCCGCACCAGATGTCCGGCGGCCAGTGCCAGCGCGTGGCCCTCGCCCGCTCCCTGGTGACCCGCCCGCGCCTGTTGCTGCTGGATGAACCGCTGTCGGCGCTGGATGCACGCATCCGCAAGCACCTGCGCGAGCAGATCCGCCAGATCCAGCGCGAGTTGGGCCTGACCACGATTTTCGTGACCCATGACCAGGAAGAAGCGCTGACCATGTCCGACCGGATCTTCCTGATGAACCAGGGCAAGATCGTGCAAAGCGGCGATGCCGAAACCCTCTACACCGCGCCGGTGGATGTGTTTGCCGCCGGGTTCATCGGCAACTACAACCTGCTCGACGCGGAGAAGGCCAGCCAACTGCTGCAACGGCCGATCAGCGGGCGCATCGCGATTCGCCCGGAAGCCATCGAACTGAGCCGCAGCGGCGAACTCGACGCCCTGGTGCGCAGCCACAGCCTGCTGGGCAACGTGATTCGCTACCGTATCGAAGCGCGCGGCGTGGAATTGGTGGTGGACGTGCTCAACCGCTCGGCGGACGATCTGCACCCCGACGGCCAGCGCCTGGCACTTTCCATCGACCCGAGCGCACTGTGTGAAGTAGCCTGAGCAGCAGTGATTTTTTAAGAGAGTGTGACGGATGGCATTGGTAATTTTTGATTTGGACGACACCCTGATCCACGGCGACTGCGCCACCCTGTGGAGCGAGCAGATGGGCCGCCTGGCCTGGGTCGACCCCGAGTCGTTCATGCGCAAGAACAACGAACTGATGGACGCCTACAGCCAGGGCAAGCTGGCCATGGAAGAGTTCATGGACTTCAGCCTGGAGCCGATGATCGGCCGCACGCCGGAGGAGATCGAGCACCTGGTGGAGCCCTGGGTCGAGGACGTGATCGAACCGCTGATCTACAGCGACGCCACCCGCACCATCGCCCGCCACCGCGCGAACGGCGACCGGGTGCTGGTGATTTCCGCGTCGGGCACCCACCTGGTCACGCCGATTGCGGCGCGTATCGGCATCGACGAAGTGTTGGGGATCGAGCTGGATGTCAGCCACGGCGTGTACAGCGGCCGTACTGTCGGCGTCCTGACCTACCGCGAAGGCAAGATCACCCGTTTGCTCGAATGGCTGGAGCAGGAAGGGGAAACCCTGGAAGGCGCGTACTTCTATTCGGATTCGCGCAATGATCTGCCGCTGCTGCTGAAGGTGGATAACCCCCAGGTGGTGAACCCCGACCCGGTATTGCGCGAGCACGCCGAAAAAGCCGGCTGGCCGGTCCACCGCTGGGCCTGATTCGACCAAGATCCAAATGTGGGAGGGGGCTTGCCCCCTCCCACATTGACCACATTCCAATTCGGGATCAGGTCAGGCTGTCGTCGATCACCAACACCAACTTGCCGGAAATCTGGTTGGTCGCCAGCTCCGCAAACGCCGCCTCGGCATCGTTGATCGGGAAGGTCTTGGCCAGTTGCGGGCTCAAGCGGCCTTCGGCAAACAACGGCCAGACATGCTGGCTCAGGTCACTGAACAGGTCGGCCTTGAACTGATCGTCACGGCTGCGCAGGGTCGAGCCCAGCAGTTGCACTCGCTTGCCCAGCACCTGCGCCAGGTCCAGTTGCGCCTCGCGCCCGCCCATCAGGCCGATCAGCACCCAACGACCGTCCAGGGCCAGCAACTTGAGGTCCAGCGCCGCGTAGCTGGCGCCGACCGGGTCGAGGATGACGTCGAACGGCCCGAAATCCCGCAGCCCTTCAATACCGTCCGTGCGGACCACGCCGCCCTGGGCGCCGAGGGCTTCACAGTAGGCCAACCGATCCGCCGAGCCGACACTAACCCAGCACGGGCTGCCGAACGCCTTGCACAGCTGGATCGCCGCCGAACCCACGCCACTGGCGCCGGCATGCAGCAACACCTTCTCGCCGGGCTTGACGCCCGCCAGCTGGAACAGGTTCAACCACGCGGTGCTGTACACCTCGGGCAATGCCGCCGCTTCGATCAACGACAGGCCTTCCGGCACCGGCAGCACGTGACGGGCGTCCACCACCACTTCCTCGGCCATGCCGCCGCCGGCCAGCAGCGCGCAGACGCGGTCGCCGACCTGCCAGGACGAACCCGCGCCGACCTCGCTGATCACCCCGGAACACTCCAGGCCCAACACCTTGCTGACGCCCGGCGGCGGCGGATACAGCCCCGCACGCTGCAATAAATCGGCACGATTGAGGCCCGCAGCCGCCACCCGAATGCGAACCTGACCTACATCGCATGTAGGACTCGGCTCTTCCAACCACTCCACATGACCTTCAACGCCTTGCAATGCTTTCACAGTGCCTCCATAGTGAGTCTGGACTGAGCCCGTAGCTGTATCGCCGGGCTTTTTGCATTATGCGACCGGCCCAAATGGAACCGGCGACTTCAAAGACGGCCTAATATGCGTTATCAATTGCCCCCGCGTCGAATCAGCATGAAGCATTTGTTCCCCAGCACCGCCCTAGCTCTTTTCATTGGTCTCGGCTTGTCGTCGATGTCGACCAATACGTTCGCAGCCAACAGCTGGGACAATCTTCAGCCTGATCGCGATGAGGTGATTGCCAGCCTTAACGTCGTCGAGTTGCTCAAGCGTCATCACTACAGCAAGCCGCCGCTGGACGACGCTCGCTCGGTGATCATCTATGACAGCTACCTCAAGCTGCTGGACCCGTCGCGCAGCTACTTCCTGGCCAGCGACATCGCTGAGTTCGACAAGTGGAAGACCCAGTTCGACGACTTCCTCAAGAGTGGCGACCTGCAGCCCGGGTTCACCATCTACAAGCGTTACCTGGACCGCGTCAAAGCGCGTCTGGACTTCGCCCTGGGTGAATTGGACAAAGGCATCGACAAGTTCGACTTCACCGAGAAGGAAAGCCTTCTGGTGGATCGCAAGGACGCCCCTTGGCTGACCAGCACCGCCGCCCTGGATGACCTGTGGCGCAAACGCGTCAAGGACGAAGTGCTGCGCCTGAAGATCGCCGGCAAAGAGCCGAAGGCCATTCAAGAGCTGTTGACCAAGCGCTACAAGAATCAGCTGGCACGTCTGGACCAGACCCGTGCCGAAGATATCTTCCAGGCCTACATCAACACCTTCGCGATGTCCTACGATCCGCACACCAATTATCTGTCGCCGGATAACGCGGAAAATTTCGATATCAACATGAGTCTGTCGCTGGAAGGCATCGGTGCCGTCCTGCAAAGCGACAATGACCAGGTGAAAATCGTGCGTCTGGTACCGGCCGGTCCGGCAGACAAGACCAAGCAGGTCGCCCCTGCCGACAAGATCATCGGCGTGGCCCAGGCCGACAAAGAGATGGTCGATGTGGTCGGCTGGCGCCTGGACGAAGTGGTCAAGCTGATCCGTGGGCCGAAAGGCAGCGTGGTGCGCCTGGAAGTGATTCCGCACACCAATGCGCCGAACGACCAGACCAGCAAGATCGTGTCCATCACCCGTGAAGCGGTGAAACTCGAAGACCAGGCCGTGCAGAAGAAAGTCCTCAACCTCAAGCAGGATGGCAAGGACTACAAGCTGGGCGTGATTGAAATCCCGGCCTTCTACCTCGACTTCAAGGCCTTCCGGGCCGGCGATCCGGACTACAAGAGCACCACGCGCGACGTTAAGAAGATCCTGACCGAGCTGCAGAAAGAAAAAGTCGACGGCGTGGTCATCGACCTGCGCAACAACGGCGGCGGCTCCCTGCAGGAAGCCACCGAGCTGACCAGCCTGTTTATCGACAAGGGTCCGACCGTGTTGGTGCGCAACGCTGACGGCCGTGTCGACGTGCTCGAAGACGAGAACCCGGGCGCCTTCTACAAAGGCCCGATGGCATTGCTGGTCAACCGCCTGTCGGCCTCGGCCTCGGAGATTTTCGCCGGCGCCATGCAGGACTATCACCGCGCCTTGATCATCGGCGGCCAGACCTTCGGCAAAGGCACCGTGCAGACCATCCAGCCGCTGAACCATGGCGAGCTGAAACTGACCCTGGCCAAGTTCTACCGGGTTTCCGGGCAGAGCACCCAGCATCAGGGCGTGCTGCCGGACATCGACTTCCCGTCGATCATCGACACCAAGGAAATCGGCGAGAGCGCCCTGCCCGAGGCCATGCCGTGGGACACCATCCGTCCTGCGATCAAGCCCGCGTCGGACCCGTTCAAGCCATTCCTGGCGCAGTTGAAGGCTGACCACGACACCCGCTCCGCCAAGGATGCCGAGTTCATGTTCATCCGCGACAAGCTGGCCCTGGCCAAGAAGCTGATGGAAGAAAAATCCGTCAGCCTCAATGAAGTGGATCGTCGCAAGCAGCACGCCGACATCGAGAATCAGCAACTGGTGCTGGAGAACGTCCGCCGCAAGGCCAAGGGCGAAGCCCCACTCAAGGAACTGAAGAAAGAAGATGAAGACGCGCTGCCGACCGAGGCGGATAAAACCAAGCCGGAAGACGACGCCTACCTGGCCGAGACAGGCCGGATTCTGCTGGACTACCTGAAAGTGACCAAACAGGTGGCCAAGCAATAAATGATGGCTATTTAATGTGATCACGCTGCAGAGTGTCATCATATAGACATCATTCTGTCGTGAAATAAAGGACCGTCGGCTCACCGCCTGCGGTCCTTTTTTTTCGATCGAGATCGAGATCGCCATGACCATGACCGAACAGCTGAATGCATTGGGCTCTATCCTGGCTCAAGGCAGTTTACACAGCCTGTTCCAACCGATCATCTGCCTGTCCGAGCGGCGTATCCTCGGCTACGAAGCCCTCAGCCGTGGCCCGTCCAACAGCCCGCTGCACTCCCCGGTCGCCCTGTTTGCCGTGGCCGGCCATGCCGGGCGCCTCAGCGAACTGGAAATAGCCTGCCGCGAAAGCGCATGCCGACGCTTCAGCGAGCAGAAGTTGCCGGGCAAGCTGTTTCTCAATATCTCGCCGGAATCCCTGATGGAAACCGCGCACCAACCGGGCCGCACCCTGCAACTGCTGCGGGACTTCGGCATCCCCCCCAGCCAAGTGGTGATCGAACTCACCGAGCAGTCGCCCACCGACGATTTCGACCTGCTGCAAACCGCCCTGCATCACTACCGCGACATGGGTTTCGCCATCGCGCTCGATGACTTGGGCGCAGGCTATTCCAGCCTGCGCCTGTGGTCGGAACTGCGTCCGGATTACGTGAAGATCGATCGGCACTTTATCGACGGCATCCACCAGGACGCGCTCAAGCGCGAATTTGTCGGCTCTATCCTGCAGATCGCCCGGGCGTCGCGCGCCCAGGTGATTGCCGAAGGCATCGAGCTGCCGGAAGAGCTGGCGGTGCTGACCGAGATGGGGGTCGACCTGATCCAGGGTTATTTGCTCTGTCGTCCCCAAGAACACCCGCCGCAGGAAGCGCGCCTGATGCTACCCAAACCCGATAACGCCAACATTGCCCTCAGCGAAGAAGGCAGTGACCTCAGCGCCCTGCTCAACGAGCAGCCGGCAGTGAATCAGGACACCGCCACCGCCCAGGTGCTGGAGTCCTTCCGCCGCCAGGCCAACCTCAACTCCCTGGCGGTACTGGATGGGCGCGACCGGCCGGTCGGGATTGTGCATCGCCATTCGTTGTCCGACGCCCTGCTCAAACCGTTCGCCACCGACCTGTTCGCGCGCAAGCCGATCAGCCGCCTGATGAGCGATGATTTTCTCGCGGTGGAGTTGAGCCAGTCCCTGCAACAGGTCAGCCGGCTGCTGACCAGCCGCGCCCGCCAACGCATCGAGGAAGACTTCATCATCACGCTGAACGGCGACTACCTCGGCCTGGGCCGGGTGATCGATGTGCTCAAGCTGATCACCGAGCTGAAGATCCAGCAGGCGCGCTACGCCAACCCGTTGACCCTGCTACCGGGCAACGTGCCGATCCAGCAGTGCCTGACGCGACTGTTGCAGCAGCAACGCGAGTCGGTGATTTGCTACGTGGATATCGACAGCTTCAAGCCGTTCAATGAGATGAAGGGAAGCGTTTTGAGAAAAAATACACAGAACGATACGCCTATGTTTTATCTAGGTTTTTCAGGAAATGAAGCTGAATTAAGGGCACATTTAGATGATGAAGCGGTGATCGATTAGGAAAATCGAACCTGACAAACCAGCGGCAATTTGCCATGATCCACAGCCCCAATCGACGGGGCTTTTTTATGGAAAAAAAAATGAAAGCACTAGCCATACTGTTCAACATAGCTTCGCTGGCAACGGTGGCATGGCTGATGTTCAGCAAAGGTATGCCGAGAAATGATGAGTGGGGAATCATCATTGCCTTTGCTGGTGCAAACATTACGTCACTGATTGTAATTTTGACCACACAAGACAGTTCATTTTTGGGCCTTTGGCTTCAAAGAAAGAAACTGGAAGAACAGCAGAAGATTGACCGCCTGAAATCGAAGTAGAAAGGATTGAATCGCCCACTTAGCAAGCTGTTCTGGATCGGTTTGTACAAATTTTCACAAGGCCGTAAACGAGATGAACGGACGTGTTTTTTACAAAAAATGCGTGACGAGTCGGACACGGCTAACCAGATGATCCGCCTCGTCGCGGGGCGGATTCAGCAGACCCATGATCTTGTGCCGAAGAAATGAAAAATCTGAAGCGATGGATAGACCAAGCTCGCCACCAAGCGAGGGAAAGAAAGGTTCATCTCCAGATTGAAATGTGATCAGTTTTCGAAAAGAAGTCTGCCTAAGAAATCGCTATAATAAGAAGGGAATTCGATTACGCATTTTGTCAAAGCTTCTCCCGAGTTTTTTATTCGGACTTTAAGTGATTCGTTTGATTGAGGAAGTACCTTGGCTAAAGCTTGAGAAATGTGACGGTCAGAAACCCCCAACTCATAAAACGAAATCTCATCAGAGGATGAGAGACCGTATCTAAGCTTTTTCTGTAACAAAGATAAATTATCAAGTAATTGCTGATCAATTTCTGGCTTTATAAGCTTCAACAGCTCTATTATAGAACCTAAAATCAGTGTGCCATCGTAAGCGATTCCAGATTCACATGCAGAAATAGTGTGTTCATTTGTGATTACACGTCTTTTAGTTCCCCAGATGTATTTTGCTCCCGACAAAGTTAGGTACGAGCTAAGAGCATGATACGGACTACCTTTTATCCATTCGGAAACGAATGACCTTAAATTATCGGGTGAATCGATTTTGTTAAGATCTTTGCTTTTTGACTGAGAGTAAATAAATGGCCATAAAATATCCAGTGCTTGAGCTTCGTCGGTGCACTCCTCTAAAACTTTGATATTTGAAACTGCCCACTCCTTTATAGTTTGTGCTTGTGTCAGCCCGAAGAGTGTTCTGCCAAATGCACGCCTTTCTATTTCAAGGGGGCAGTAAATTTCAATATTTTTTGCAATTAGATCAAAAATTGAAATTATAGTTTTTCTGTCTTCCTCGCTACTTAAACTGTATGCCAATGTCTGCTGAGCCAAATGCACCGCACCGTCTTCCCCAAACACTTGCTTTGTATCATCCCAGTGAGCAAGTAAATACCCTTCTATTGAAGCGATAATATTGGCTTTTTTCTCAGCTTGATCAAGTACGCCTTCGACCGTAAACTTTAACTTGCTGTTGTTTTTAGCAAATTCAATTAAGTGCTTTAATAGCTCCTTGGGAGACTTGAGGTAGTACTCCAAATATGCTACAGCGTCTATATTTAAGTAGCTTTTCCCGTCATCGCTTGCAATGGGGGCTAGTATATTCAATATACTACTTGTGCACGGCTCTGAATTTTCAAAGTTGAGAATCTTTTTAAATGCTGCCCACTTCCATCTACCGTCACTAGACGATTTCATATCAAAAACATCGGGATCTGCAAAAATGATACTGCCTTCAGTATACATTCCAGATCGACCAGCTCTACCAATCAGATTGTGAAAGTCTCTCACTTTAATCATTTTTCCTGCTTGGTAGATACTTGTGACTAGCAGATACCTTATTGGGAGATTGACACCCTGTGCAAGAGTGGACGTGCATATAATAAATTTTATCAAACTTTTTTGCATTGCATATTCTATCGCAACCCTCAAACCTTGAGGCGTATTACTGCTATGACAATAAACCCCTAGGTGAGAGCACTTCGTCACATCACTTGTTTTCCCTAGATGAATCAGATGCAGATTTGACAACTTCTCAACCTCTGCCTCATCCGAGTAAGATCGCGGGCTAGGAATCGGCATATCTCTTGAATACACTTCTACGGCCAATTTAGAAAGCGTTGATACAGACGCTTTCACTCCGCAAAATATCGCAACACTACCATTGGGAACCAGCTTCAAACCTAAAAATGTTGCAATACTCTTCCCATCGGTTTTATCAGGAAAAAACTTTTCATTTCGCTCTCTTGCTTTGGGTAACAGCTTATACTTTTCTATGACTCTAGGTACGAAGAATGTTTTTTCGTCCGTATTTTCTTGCTCTACAAACTCCAGTCTACCCAGAGAGTCTTTCCAGCTTGCGAATGCAACAGTTCTATATGTTGATAGTATGTTTGACCCATCAATATTTATTCCATCTTCACCATTGAGCCAATCACCAATTTTTTGTGAATTATTAATTACTGCAGAAATAAGAATTGTCTGGGTTTCTTTGGGAATTAAAGACTTTAATGACGCAAGTAAAAGCTCATAAGTTACTCCTCTAGGACCACTGTCAAATTGGTGGCCCTCATCGTAAATTACGACTCCGATACGCTCTGCCAAATCTGGAGATTGGCGTAAAACATACATTAGCTTTTCAGGAGTAAGGACCAATATGCTATCTGTTTCTATGGATGTAAAATCAAGATCAAGAAACCCGTCCAAATTAAAATCAGTGAAGTCCATTTGTGGTACATCAGAAACACCATCAATGCTTATCAACTCCCCTTCGAAATTCTTTACCAACTCGCTTCTTATTTCTTGACAAAGAGCTTTGAAAGGAGCGACAACAACCGCCAAGCTTGCTCTAGCAGACAGAAAGGCACTACGGATAATTATTTCGATCGATTTTGTTTTTCCTGCACTTGTCGGCATTTGAATTATTGCGGATGTACTCCTGAGAACCCCTTGCTCACCTAGTATTCGTTGAGAAGGCCATAACTCTTTTATTGAGCTATCTTTTTTTAGGTACTCCATCCAGCTATCTTTTGCCAACCCTGAATATAGAGGCAACAATGTCCAAGATGAGTTTCTGATTCGAAAACTAGTTATTGCACAGATTATATCTGCAAATAGCAACTCTCGATCTGAACCTATGTCATAAGCTTTGGCTCTAAGTTTACATAGCTCACTTTCAACACTGGAAAATCCTTCTCCCGAATTATAATATGCCAAAATTGCACTGGACAAACCCAGAATATTGATTCTGTATTTTTCTCTAGCGTCTGTGAAAGGGGTAGTGAAATTTCCTTTCAAAAGCCAATGCAGCAAATCCTCCAAATTCGATGCATCTAGATAAGGGCACGATAGGGGTAGCTTTCTAATTAAGACGGAAGAGCTACCCGGCAGATCGCATAGATAATAAGATGAAGACGCTAGCAGCATTAAGTAAGGATCTAGATCTTCGTCAAGTTTTGATTGAAGGTATGAATCAAAAAATTGGGCGGAGAATTGCAGGTCACTTTTTAGCTCTGCTAATCGCTCTTTAGACGTGCCTATCGAATTTATCGCTGAGCATATCTCTCCAAGTGTCGCGATTGAGAGTATCAGTAGCTGAGAAGGATCACTAGTTGTTTGAATGTGGTGTTCATCAGGGATGTTGTATTCGTACATTTTGGCTTTTGAACGAGTTACACCCAGTAAGACACGCGATGCTCTTTCAGGCTTCATCGGCTGCTCGCTTGTAGAGGCTATTTACCAAACTCATAAAATCTTTGCTTTTTATAATAATCAGCGAGAGTGAGCTTTTGTTGGGATGCACAGACGTATCTGAAACAGAAGCTTCTAATGGATCATATATTTTGCTTTCATAAAGAGCTACTGCTCCATAAAGATCTTTATACGGCCTATCGGCTGGATTTTGGAAACGGCCAATTTTTTGTGCATCTTGAATGTTTTTAACATCAAAGAGTCGCTGTCTTATGGCATTCAGTGACTCTGCCTTCCTAAGATTGTCTTTGCCCGAGTGGTTGATTGCTTCTTGAAGTCTCGCATTTGCTTTCCTTCCAGAAAGTTTCGCTTTGACTTCATACATAGCTAGGCAGTCATTAGGGGAGTCTATTGAGGATAGTATTTTGAATGCTAGAATATCGGAGCCTTTAGTAGATTCATTCCTTATTGTTTTCCTATCGTACCTTGTTCGAGGAACCCAGTAGTTTGAGACGTATTCTAGATAATCTGACACTAATATTTCTGCAAAGTCACCGGATCTAGTTCCGGGACCGAAACCATCCTTTTCAGTTGGGAACTTTAAATCATCTAAATACTCTGTTCTACTTTTCCCCGTAGATTCTCGTAGGAAATCGATCTCTGAATCACTGCAATATTGATTTCTAAAATGCTTGGCCCACTCGGAAAGTATTGAGTTATCGTCAGAATGCAATAGCTCAAATACTTTAACAGGGGCTCCATCTTTCGTTGACAGTGCGACACCAGTATCTTTTAACCAATCAAGATAACTTAATAGGAACGCCATTTTCACTTGACCCTATAAGCTTGTCGTGGGTCTAGATGCTCTTTTTTTATCACCAGCTTAAAATGCAACGACTCTGATAACTCAAGTGCTTTTTCAATCATGCTGTACTCCTTTACTAGCTTAGTTTTTTCTTAATTTCACCCTATATGAATTCTTAGCTGATGTCGATTGGCCACTGGATTTACAGCTTTCAGCGGAGGCCGTTCATTTTTTTTCGCTGTGGAAGTCGCCCATATCCCCAAATTTCTTCGCACGGGTTTTTCGTACTCCTCTTAGGTCAGCCAACTCAGCCATAGAGTGAGATGAACCCCTTCAATAGACTGTACGGGAGCGTTTTGTACAATTTTTCACAGGGCCGTAAAACGACCTAAAGGGATTTCACTGTTTGAATTTTATTGACGTGCCTCGGCCTTCGTCTTCCCAAGACAGCGAGCAAGGAGCCATCCCGGACAATTCAACACAGGTCAGGATCACAATTGACTTTCCTCCCGCCTCATACACGGACGGTGAGCTCTCTCCTGAAAATAGGTAGATGACAACGAACTGGTGCTAACAGGCACATAACGGAGCCTTGTTTCAGGCGTATGGATAAGGAATAAACTGTTCGGATATACAGTCTTTAAAAGTATCAGCCAAGCATACCTGTTCAGAAACTTACCATCCCCACTAACGCTGACTTTGAATTATGCTATTACAGATAGATGGCAAATCGACACCTCAGAAAAACTCAGGTAAAGTCAAAATCTGTCGAAAATAGCTAGGGAGGGGCTGTCGAATGTCAAGGGCCGCAGATTATACAATTCAAGGCTTTCTGTATCAGTTCAATAAAACACTTGTTGAAATACTTAAAGCACCTGACGATGCAGTAATCCATATAGAAGGCATAGTTGAGGATATTGAGATCCAAACAGCAACAGGTTTGGAGGCAATACAATGTAAATATCATGAAACACAAGAAAAATTTGCATTAAGCATTTTATATAAACCACTTCTACAGATGATGCATCACTTCCACTTAAACAATGACCAAACAATAAAATACAAATTATTTTGTCATTTTCCCATGGACACAGAACACCCAGAAATAACAATAACAAAGTCGGATATTGAAGCGACCCTAAAAACAAAAAACCTAACACTTCAAAAATACACAACAGCACTTAACGGCTTTATAAATGTAGAAAAATTTCTAAACCAGTTCTCCATTGAAATTGGAGATTCACTGGACAATATGACCAAAGAAATCTACTCGCTTCTAGGTACTAATGGCATACCGAGCGAAGACATAGATATTTTGGCCTATCCTAATGCTATACAGTATATTGCTGATCTGAGCATAAAACACAACTCAGATCAACGCACAACCACAAAAAAAGAGACCATTCAACTCCTTCGAGCCATAAAAAGAACAGCAATATCAAGATGGACTCTCTCGTTAAAATCAAGAAAAGAAATACTCAAAGAAAGAAGAAGCCAGCTAAAGTCCAATCTTGATAAAAATGTCAGGCTACGATACCTAATTATCGACCCAGAACAAATTGACAGCTTTGAAGAAAATTTTGTTATTTTCATTCAAGACTTCCAAGAAAAATATCACTTCAAGCAATCTCACACTTGCACACCAATGCTATGTTTAATGACGCAAAAGGAGCAAGCACGGCAGATCCAGCTAAGACTAGAGCTTAAAGGTGTGATCTGTAACGACGGAGTAATTGCCGGAATTCAATTTGACGAAAGTCGATTCTTTAAAGAGCCTATAGTCAAAAAACCCAGAGGATCAGAAGCCCAAAGAGAATTCGACATTAGAATAATCTGTTGGGCAGACGCTATCCCAACGATAAATAATAAAAAAGCAGACGACATTTTCATATTCGCGGCATCTATACCAGACGAACTAGACACAAGAGACATAAACATAGAGCTTCTTTCAACACGTTCCTTAACAGAAATAAAATATGTCATGGGGATTAGCAATGTCTTTGAATAAAATCGGCCAAGTTCTTTCATGCTCACCAAGCACAATAACAATCACAATCACTGATTTAAAAACTTTTGAAGAACACAAAAAAGAATTACAAATCGGAAGATTACTAAAAATATCCCAAGGCAATAACGACTTTACAATTGCCACTATTAGAAACGTTAAGGGGATTGATACCCAGCATGGCGAGGGTTCCACGCATTGGCAGTTCCAAGTAGAATGTCAGGCAATTGGAACAATAGACCTAGATGGAGCATTTGACAGAGGCAGTCTATTATTACCAGTCCCTACAGAACCAGTCTATATTGCAGACCATGACACCATTGAAAAGCTTTTTGCCGCAGATAATGAACATGACTTCCCACTAGGACAGCTTTCATTAAATAAAGATATAACGCTTAAAATAAACGGCAACCGCTTCTTCAGCAAACATATAGCAATCGTAGGCTCAACGGGATCAGGAAAGTCCTGTACTGTTGCGAGAATACTGCAAGACGCAGTAGGAATCTCAGATTCGAAAAATCAAAGCATCTCAACTCAAAACAACTCTCACTTGGTGATATTTGATATTCATGACGAATACACCGCAGCATTCGATCTACACAAAGATGAAAAGTTCTCTTTAAATCGACTTGACATTGATTCACTCCAACTTCCCTACTGGTTGATGAATTCGGAAGAGTTGGAGAGCATGTTCATTGAGAGCAACGAATCCAACTCGCACAATCAGGTAAGCCAATTCAAAAATGCCGTAACCCTCAATAAGGAAAGGCACAATCCGAAAATTGAAGGTATAACCTATGACACACCTGCGTATTTTTCGATAAGAGAAGTTTACCAATACATAGAAAATCTCAACCGAGAAATTATTGGCAGACTTGATGGAGAAGATTGCCCCAAATTTTTAGATGGAACCTTAGTAAGCGATAGAACCAATCACTATTTCAATAAGAAATGTTTATTTGTCCCGCAATCTACAGCAAATGCTACGAAAGCTGGGAACGGCCCATTTCATGGAGAGTTTAATCGATTTGTTTCAAGACTAGAAACAAAACTATCCGACAAGAGATTAAAATTTCTCTTGAACGCCGAGAAAGCAGACGGCTCGCCCTACAACACTGAAGACTTTCAAGACCTAATGAAGCAATTCATTGGTTACATTAACAAATCTAACGTAACAATAATTGACCTTAGCGGCATTCCGTTTGAAGTACTCAGCATCACTGTAAGCTTAGTCTCTAGACTTATCTTTGACTTTTGCTTTCACTATTCAAAATTACAACATGCTAAAAAGTCCCTAAACGACATTCCGGTTATGATTGTTTGTGAAGAAGCTCATAACTACGTCCCTAGAAATAATGATGTAGCATATAGATCCTCCAAAAAATCTCTAGAAAGAATTGCTAAGGAAGGACGGAAATACGGATTAAGTTTGATGATTGTTAGTCAGCGACCTTCTGAGGTTTCAGAAACTATTTTCGCACAATGCAATAACTTCCTATCACTTAGACTTACAAACGACGCAGACCAAAACTACGTCAAACGTCTTTTTCCGGATAATGCAAACTCTATTACGGACATACTTCCAAATCTATCTCCCGGTGAATGTATAGCTGTAGGAGACGCGATATTACTACCAGCCGTAATCAAGATGCCATTACCATCTCCAGAACCTCATTCCAAAAGTGTAAAAGTTCACAAGGAATGGAGAGAGTCATGGAGAGAAATAAGCTTTGAAGATGTAATCAAACGCTGGAGGAAAGAATAGCAATAATTACAAGCTGGGTGTTAGGCACTTCAAATGCCTGACACCAATCAGCTTTCTCTATCCTTGGTAAACACCTTGTTTAAATGACCTACCTGCTGAATCATACTTTATTACTAAATATCGCTCACAATCTTCTTTCATACCGCCTCGCCGCTGACCAATGTACAGCTTATAAATTTCCTCGCCTCTATTGCTCCATTTACTTCACCAGCATCTGGTCAACCCAAAGTTCTCAGTTTACTTTCACAAAACGGTCCCATTCAACGACATCTATGGCTACGGGCGTGGCGATGAAGTGCTGCTGTGCCTGGCGCAATGCCTGAATGACCGGGTCGACCCCAGCCGCGACTTTGTCGGGCATATCGGCGGCGATGACTTTTTGCTGGTGCTCGGGCCGCAGGATTGGCGCAAACGGCTCAATCAACTGCTGGACGATTTCCACACCCAATGCCGACGCTTCTATCGCGCCGAACATCTGGACGCCGGCTGCTTTGTGGCCTTGAACCGCCAGGGTGTGCGCCAGGAATATGCTCTGTTGTCGCTGTCCATCGGCGTGGTGCATTTGTATCCACAGGCCTGTGGACAACTCGATGCCAGCCAGTTGGCGGAGCTGGCGTCCCAGGCCAAACACCATGCCAAGGACATCGCCGGTTACAGCATCCACGTGATCGACAGCCTGGATATGTTGCCCCTGCCGGTTTAAGCCTCGGCGGATTCCGGGTACTCGTATTCGAACACGCGCACCACCTCCGAAGCGTGCCAGGACGCGGCGGCCACGCCATCGGAAGGCCCGCAAAAACGCCCCAGGCGCTCCACGCATTCAAAAAAACCGGTACGCGGCAGGCGGCTGGCACCCTGGCTGATCACCAGGGAACTGCGCAATGGCTGCTCGGCCTTGGCGTCCAGCGCCGCCAGATGTTCCAGGGCGGCGGTGAGGGTCTGCATCGCCGGCGTGGGAAATTGCAGGCGCTCCAGCAGCGCACGGTAAGTCAGCAAGTGGCGCTGGCGGCGCGCCTGGTCCAGTTCGTGGAGTAACCCATCCCAGTGTTGACGGCTGATACGTAGGCTCAAGATTCATCCCTCCAACCTGCCACGCCCAATTCCCAGGCCAGACTGCGGCGGATCGCGGCATCCGGCTGGCGTTCACCACTTTCGATCAATCCGAGGTACGAGGGGCTGATCCCCACGGTACGGGCCAGGGCTTCAATAGCCAGGCCCTTGGCTTCGCGCAAGCCGCGCAGGTCTGCAAGCGGGTGCAGGTCCTGGGCTGGCGCGGCGTGGGCAGTAGAAGAAGGTGCTGATGCGGGTTGCTGCTGACCGGCGGCTTTTAGCAGCGCCTGGTACTGATCCCATGGCAACACCGCATATTCGGGTTCGACATCCCGTGAAATTATCTGAATATCCATGACAGCCCCGTAGGATAACAACACTTACTAAGTAAGCACTTTCCTTAAGCGCTTTCCTAAGGAGTGTAATCCTAACAGCCACAAAGGTCGCAGGGGGATCGCCGTATCATGGGGTTTTTTGCCGGTTTTCCTGGGCCAGCAGCGCGGGCGTCGCAGGCAGGCGCTCAACCACGGCGAGCTTTTCCGGACGCTGCGCCTCACGCCAGGCGCGAAAGGCGCTCAGTTCGGCGCTCAGGCTCTTCATGACCCAGGCCAGCACGGCGATGTCGTCGAGCATGCCGAACATGGGAATAAAGTCCGGTATCGCATCGATCGGACTGAGGAAATACATCAGTCCTGCGACGACCGACACCAGCGCCTTCGGGCTGATCGCGCGGTACTCGCCCCGCCAGTAGGCCAGGCACAGGGCCTGGAGCAACTTGAGGTCATCCTTGAGCTTACCGAGGCGGTTGCCCTGGCTTGCGCCCTTGGCCGCCACGGCGAACAACAGCGTCGGCAAGCGCCCACGCCCCAGCAAGCGCGCGGCCATGGGCAGAAAACGGGCGAAATTGAAGGGTGGTTTCATTCGGCACTCCAGTTCCATGGGACAGAGAAGGTTATCCACACAAATTGTGGATAACCTTGTGAACAGAGCCGGTTTTCACCGCTGAGAGCCACGGTTTACAAGGCCTTCAGTCAGATCGGGCGTTTTTTGCGCACATCAAAAAAACCCAAGAATTCATTGACTTGGCGCTTGCGTCCGGCTACCTGCACTCGAGTCTTGATCAGACTGCCGCACCTTGCGGACGTTCGTTTGGGTTTGCACAGGCTTGAGTGTGCAAGCGTGCGGCAGAAACAACAACGCCCCGTCGAGACGGGGCGTTGGGTGTTCAGGCGCCGATTACTTCTTGGCGGCTGGTGCGTCAGGAGCTTCAGCCTTGGCCGGGTCCTTGATGCCCAGCAGTTCCAGGTCGAATACCAGCACGGAGTTGGCCGGAATCGCCGGGCTCGGGCTCTGGGCACCGTAAGCCAGGTCGGACGGGATGTACAACTCGACCTTCTCGCCGACGTGCATCAGTTGCAGGCCTTCGACCCAACCCGGAATCACGCCGCTGACCGGCAGGTCAATCGGGCTGCCGCGATCCACGGAGCTGTCAAAGGTGGTGCCATTGGTGAGCTTGCCGGTGTAGTGAACAGTCACTACGTCGGTCGGCTTAGGCTGAGGGCCGTCGGCTTTCTTGGTGATCTTGTACTGCAGGCCGGAAGCCGTGGTGACTACACCGTCTTTCTTGGCGTTGTCTTCGAGGAATTTCTTGCCGGCGGCTGCCGACTCTTCGCTCATTTTGGCCATGCGTTCTTCAGCACGCTTTTGCAGTGCGGCAAACGCTTCAACCAGTTCGTCGTCTTTCAGCTTCTGCTCTTTCTTGCCGACGGCATCTTCAATGCCCTGGGCTACCGCTTTGGAATCCAGGTCATCCATGCCTTCTTGGGCAAGGCTTTTGCCCATGTTCAGGCCGATACCGTAGGAAGCTTTCTGCGCCGGGGTTTTCAGCTCTACGCTGGTCTGCGAATCACAACCCGCAAGTACCAGGCTAACCAGGGCCACCGCCGCCGCCAACCGATGCTGTTTCATGCTATTTCCTTGTTCATGCGCCAAAAGGGCAATCGAATAAAGTCGCGAGCTTATCAGGCGGCCACGACCAATGGCTACCGGCATCTGAGCAGGAAACTTCTGATAAGTTCACGTGTTTAAACGCATTTTCATTCATGATGGGCGCCCGCGACGGATAGCGGGACTGCCTGTCGGCAGGACCATGGCCACTTGCCGCACCTGTGGCGTAGTGGCATAACAACGCAATCACTCGACAAGGATAGTTATCTTGCGCATTTTTTCCCGTGTTTTATTGCTGATTCTCGCCCTGCTGGGCCTGATCCTGGCGGTGGTGCTCTATTACACCGTCAACCCCAGGCTGCCGGACTACGTGCCCGTGGAACAGGTACGCTACCAGGACCAATGGAGTGCCGCCGACCGCCAGACCTATTACTTCACGCCCCAGGGCACCCAGGTAAAAGGCCTGCATTACGACTGGTTCACCGCGCTGGAACTGCCGTTTTCCGAACAGCGCTTCGCCGCCCCGGAGTACCTGGCACGCTTCGGCTTCCTGGTCGACCCCAAGCAAGTGCCCAGCACACAAAACCCCGGCAACCTGCCGGTCGGCTTCGCTCGGCACAAGAATGCCGGCAACAATACCGAATACCTGGACATCACCTGCGCCGCCTGCCACACCGGCGAACTGCATTTCAACGGCCAGGCCCTGCGCATCGACGGCGGTTCGGCCCAGCACGTGCTGCCGTCCAGCGTGCCGACCTTGCGCGGCGGCAGTTTCGGCCAGGCCCTGGTGGCCAGCCTCGCCGCGACGTATTACAACCCCTGGAAATTCGAGCGCTTCGCCCGCAAGGTGCTCGGCCACGATTACGACACTCACAATGAACAACTGCTGCGCCAGGACTTCAAACAGTCGCTGAACCAGTTCCTCAAAGTCGCCTGGAACGACACCCATCGCGGCCTCTACCCCACCGAAGAAGGCCCGGGGCGCACCGATGCCTTCGGCCGCATCGCCAACGCCAGCTTCGGCGACGCGATTTCGCCGGACAATTACCGCGTCGCCAACGCGCCGGTGGACTACCCGCAGCTGTGGGATATCTGGACGTTCGACTGGGTGCAGTGGAACGGTTCAGCGCAACAACCGATGGCGCGCAATATCGGCGAAGCCCTCGGCGTGGGAGCCACCCTGGGCTTCTTCGACAACGCCGGCCAACCGCTTCAGGGCGACGCGCGCTACCCGTCGAGCGTGCGGGTGCGCGACCTGAACCTGATCGAAGAAACCCTGCAGCGCCTCAAGCCGCCGACCTGGCCGGAAGACCTGTTCGGCGCCATCGACAAGCCCCTCGCCGCCCAGGGCCGCGCACTGTTCGTCGAAAACTGCGCCGGCTGCCATGTGCCGGCCGTCACCCAGCAAAATGGCCGCCCGGTACAGCAACTGAAGATGCTCCCGGTGGACGCCATCGGCACCGACCCTGGCGCCGCCAACAACATTGCCGACCAGCGCTATGACCTCAGCGCCTTGAAATGGGACCCGGCGGAGCTGGCCAAACTGAATGTCGAGTTGCACCCCACGCCCACCGAACCGCTGGACCTGAAAAAAATCTCCGTAGCCAAGGGACTGGCCTACGTCACCGCCTTCGTTGAAGACCACGCCTACCGCGCCGCTGGCGTTACCCCGGCCGAGCGCCCACGCCTGGACGGTTACGGCCTGCCCATCGGCGTGCGCGAATTGCGCGCCTACAAAGCGCGGCCACTGGCCGGCGTGTGGGCCACCCCGCCGTTCTTGCACAACGGCTCGGTGCCGACGATCTACCAGTTGCTCTCGCCCCAGGACGAGCGCGCCACCACCTTCTATAAAGGCACCTTCGACTACGACCCGCGCCACCTGGGCTTTCAGACCGACGCGTTCAAAAATGCCTTCCTGTTCGATACGCGCATCACCGGCAACCACAACAGCGGCCATGAATTCCGTGCCGGCCAGCGTGGCAACGGGGTCATCGGCCGCGGCCTGCTGCCCCAGGAACGCTGGGCGCTGCTCGAATACCTCAAAGTCCTCGGCGGCCCGCTGGAGCAACAACTGCCATGATTATCCACTCGCACAACCAGCAACCTTCCATGCTCGCGCGCCTGTGGCTGCGCCTCGGCGCCGTGCTCGGCAAAACCCTGGCATGGCTGCTGGCCCTTGGCCTGCTCGGCTGGCTGGCCGCCACCGCCTGGTACGCCTGGCAGTACAGCGGTCCGGTGTCGCCGGATGAGCAGATCCCGTCCGGTGAAGCGGCAATGACCCAAGGCATTATCCAGACGGCAGTGCGTATCGTTGACCAACACCGCGAAGGCACGCGCTACCTGCGCGACGCCCACGCCAAGGCCCACGGTTGCGTGAAGGCCGAAGTCAGTGTGCTGGCCGACCTCGACCCGGCGTTACGCCAAGGTGTGTTCGCCGAACCGGGCAAGACCTGGCACGCCATGATGCGGTTGTCCAACGGCAACGCCTACCCGCAATTCGACAGCATCCGCGATGCGCGCGGCATGGCCATCAAGCTGCTCGACGTGCCGGGCAAACAGCTGCTCGCCGACCAGCAAGCGCGGGCCGAGCAGGACTTCGTGATGTTCAGCCACCCGAACTTCTTTGTCAGCGACGTGGCCGAATACGCGCAGAACATCGGGGCCCAGGCGGACGGCAAGAAGGTCCTGGCATTTTTTCCCAAGCTCGACCCGCGCAGTTGGCAGGTGCGCCACCTGTTCATCGCCCTGGCGACCCTGGCCCCCGCGCCAGCCAGCCCGACCCAGACCACGTACTTTTCCGTCTCGCCCTACAAGTTCGGCGCGGCCAACGCCAAGTTCCGCGTCGCACCCGACCCGCAAAGCTGCCCGGATTACGTGCAGCCCAAACAGAACCAGGACCTGCCGAACTTCCTGCGCAGTGCGCTGAACCAGCAACTGTCCACCGACCGCGTGCCGGCGTGTTTCGTGTTGCAGATCCAGCGGCAGAACCCGCAGAAGTTCATGCCGATCGAAGACACCAGCATCGAATGGAAGGAAAGCGATGCGCCCTATGAAACCGTGGCCAAGGTGACGATCCCCGCCCAGGATTTCGACACGCCGGCGCTGAACCTGGCGTGCGACAACCAGTCGTTCAACCCGTGGTTCGGGCTGGAGGCGCACCGCCCCATCGGCGGGATCAACCGGTTGCGTAAAGCGGTGTACGAAGCTGTCAGCGACTATCGGCATAGCCGCAACTTGTAAGGTTGGGGCTGTGTGGGAGGGGGCTTGCTGCCTCCCACATTTAGATCTCATTACAATAAGCAGATGTTGTGTCGTTCTGCTTTTCGTAAAGAATGCGTATAGATTGCCAATTCACCATAACGATTACGTCGCCTCTATTGAGTCACTAAGCGCGAACGTTCTACCGTCACTTCCTACCCCCAAACATCCGTAGGAAGTCATCGTGGAAAGTTCAACTTTAGGCATGGTCGTCCTCTCAATGATTGCACTCTTCGGCACCGCCGCGTTTTGCTTCGAGCACCTCGCCACGCGCAGCGAGAAGAAAAAGAAAGCCAAATAAACAGCGCGTCAACATCAGCAGGACCCCAGTTTTTCAAGGGATACCCGGGCGGCGGGCTATCCCTTTTTTTCGTTCGCCCCGCATAATTTCGTCTCTATACCGTCTTAATACCGCCGCCGCTAATCAGTGCCTGGGCTTGATACCCCAGCGATTAACCTCCCCGCGTCCGCCATTGCGGCTTATTCATTCAGGGGAGTTACACCGTGCTCACACTCACGTTCATTTATATCGCCAGCGGCTTATGCGCCGTGGGGCTGTTCGTTTACTTGGGCTACGCACTTATTCGCGCAGAAAAATTCTAGGGAGTTCGCCATGTACAACCTGATGTTTATTGGCCTCTCCCTGGTGTTTTTTGTTGCGACCGCCATGGGCGCTCGGGCCAGCCGGTCCACCTGACGCCCATCGAGTACCGCTTGCTCTGCGCGATGATTCGCGGCCAGAGCCGGGTGCTGACTCACCGGCAACTGCTGCTGGAAGTGTGGGGCCTGGACTACGTCGACCGCGCCCACTACCTACGTGTACACATGGCGCATTTGCGGCAAAAACTCGAGGCCGACCCGGCGCAGCCGCAGTACTTCATTACCGAGTTGCAGGTGGGCTACCGGTTGGTCGGGTTGTGAACAGGCGCGCGGCGGCGAAGTCCACGAACACGCGGATTTTCGGCGAGAGATGGCGGCTGGACGGCCACAACGCCCAGAACTGGCCCTCGTCCTCGCAATGGTCCTCCAACACGGTGTCCAACTGCCCTTGGGCGAGCGCCTCGCGGGCGAGAAAGTCCGGCACGTAGGCAATGCCGTGGCCATCGACGGCGGCGCTGAGCATGGCTTCCATATTGTTCAACGTCAGCGCCGTGGGCAGGCGCAACGCCGTGATCGCGGGGTTGG
The DNA here is from genome assembly GCF_059423025.1 of Pseudomonas sp. GW704-F2. NCBI lineage: Bacteria > Pseudomonadati > Pseudomonadota > Gammaproteobacteria > Pseudomonadales > Pseudomonadaceae > Pseudomonas > Pseudomonas sp. GW704-F2. Next base: position 43,868 of record NZ_JBWKXO010000030.1, read on the forward strand.
CGGACAACGTCCAGTCCATGATTTTGCCGGTGGTGGCAAACCGATAACGCAGGCATGGGTGGCGCTCAAGATCGGCGAGGGTTGCCGGCCGTCCGTGCTCGCGCAGATACGCGGGCGATGCACACAGCACAAACCTGAACGGCCCCAGCTTGCGGGCCATCAAGCTCGAATCGGCCAGGCCGCCGCTGCGGATCACCACGTCGAAGCCCTCCTCGATCACATCCACCAGGTGGTCGTTGAAATCCAGTTCCAGCTCGATCTCCGGGTAGGTCTGCCTGAACGCGAGCATATGCGGAAAGAGAAAGCGGTAGCCGATGGTCGGCAGGCTGACGCGCAATTTGCCACGGGGCGCTTGTATGGCATGGGAAAGCATGGCGCGGGCGTCGTGCAGGTCGTCGAGAATTTTCCGACAGCGCTCGTAGAACAATTGACCTTCGGCGGTCAGTCCGACTTTGCGCGTGCTGCGGTGCAGCAGGCGCACATTCAGCGAGGCTTCGAGTTTGGCGACATTCTTGCCCACCGCCGAGGCGGAAACCCCCAGTGCCCGCGCTGCCCCCACGAAGCTGAGGGCTTCTGCCGTTTTGACGAAGGCGATCACGCCGCTGAGATTATCCGTCACGCTATTACATCCATTTAGTCCGTTATGAGTGGAATGTAAGGCTGTTTATCGACGATTGCATCCTGCCTAGAGTCTTTGTCTTCATAAAACAGCCGGAATACCCCCATGCACACCACCACCGAGACCCTGCCCGCCCCGGGCCGCCATGCCATCCTGGCCGCGATTTGCCTGGCGGCGTTGGTGTTACCCATGAGCTTTACCGGCGGCGCTGTCGCCACGCCATTTATCGGCCAGACATTCGCCGCCCACCCCACGCAACTGGCGTGGATCACCAACGCGTTCATGCTCAGCTTCGGCAGCTTGTTGATGGCCGCCGGCACCCTCGCCGACCGCTATGGGCGCAAGCGCCTGTTTTTATGGGGCATGGCACTGTTTACTGGCGCCTCCCTGTGGCTGACGGTGGCACCGGGCATGCTCTGGCTGGATGCCTTGCGCGCACTGCAAGGCGTCGCGGCGGCCATCGCGCTGGCCAGCGGTTGTGCGGCGCTGGCCCAGGAATTTGACGGGCATGCGCGCACGCGCGCCTTCAGCCTGCTGGGCACCACCTTCGGCGCGGGGCTGGCGTTTGGCCCGCTGTTGTCGGGGCTGCTGATCGAACAGTGGGGCTGGCGCGCGATTTTCCTCGGCACGGCCGTGCTGGCAGGCCTCTCGCTCATGCTCGCCGCGCCGACCCTGCGAGAAAGCCGCGATCCCCGGGCACTGCGCCTGGACACGGCCGGCGTGCTGACGTTTTCGGCCATGCTGGTGAGCTTGACCACAGCGGTCATCCTCGCGCCGGAACAGGGTTGGGGCGCGGCGAGCACGCGGTACCTGCTGGCGGCGGCCGCCGTGTTGCTGCTGGTGTTTATCCTCGTTGAACATCGCGTCCGCCACCCGATGCTCGACCTGCAGCTGTTTCGCTTTGCGCGCTTCCTTGGCGTGCAACTGCTGCCGATCGGCACCTGTTACTGCTACATCGTCCTGATCGTGTTGCTGCCGCTGCGCTTTATCGGCGTCGAAGGCCACGGCGCGTCCGAGGCAGGCTTGATGATGCTCGCACTGTCGGCGCCCATGCTGGGGGTGCCGATGCTCGCGGCGACACTCACGCGCTGGCTGTCGGCGGGCGTGCTGTGCGCCATTGGCCTGCTGATCGCGGCGGCGGGCTTGTATGCGCTGAGCCTGGTTCAGGGCGGCCTGTCGTGGCAGACAGTGGTCGCGATGCTGATCATCGGCATCGGCACCGGGTTGCCATGGGGCTTGATGGACGGGCTGGCGATCAGCGTGGTTCCCAAAGAACGTGCGGGTATGGCGGCGGGGATTTTCAATACCACACGCGTGGCCAGTGAGGGCGTGGCGCTGGCGGTCACCCTGGCGGTGTTGAGCGCCTTGGTTGCGCATCATCTGCCGCAGCACACGACGCTGGACGTTTCCGTCATTGCGCAGAGCCTGGTCATGGGCAATGTGCAGCACGCCAGTGCGAGCCTGCCCGTGGCGGTGTTGCGCACGGCCTATATCGCCGGCTTCAACAACTTGTTGCAACTGCTGGCGGGCGTCACCTTGCTGACGGCCGCGGCGGTGCTCATTTTCCTCGGTCGACGCCCCATCGCGCCCCTCCACGCCGAGGCCGCACAGGGAGCGCCGAGCTGAATGGCAGGCACAAAAAAAGGTTCTTCACGGAATCCCGGGAAACACAGAAACAAGAACGCCGATTTGATGGATGATGTTCGTGCGAGCAAACACATCTAAAAAACCGGCGTTCTTGTGCGCGATATTAATACTTTTCTTCCCTTTTGGGAGGGCTTTTCTGTCGTCACGATCAAACCTGACGGCGATGCCTGTAGGCGCCGACGCCAAATTGAACCAAGTGCCGATGCAAGACTGACCCCACCTCAAATAGACACCAATGTAGAACAGGCAATGGTTTTTGAGGAATCAGACTGGGTCAGAGACATCTCGGCAACTAGGTCAATTCGGCGTCGGCGCCAACAGGCAACTTAAACAGACGGCATTAAGGTTTAGCACAACGGCGAAAAGCTCGCGGGCAGGTAGACGATAGAATGCATGGTTCGCAGTTGCGGCCCTGAGTTTTCCGGAGGCCAAACTCCGTCGGCCACTGCGCGCGTACGCACGTCAAGGCGTTGCTCCAAGTTGGTGTAGGGCCAGATGTGCAGGTAGCGAGGTAGGACGCCCGAGGTGGCGTAAAAAGCCGCATACACCGATGAGTAGTTTGCGCCAGTGCGCGCCGACACGGCTTTGGCCCAGCCATCGAGAGTCGGTTGCAGGCCGGAAGGAATCAGATCGTATTCACGCAATTCGTAGAAAGGCCCGTGGGCGCCGGGAGCCAGGGGCTTGAGGAAGGGAAACAGGCAGTAGTCGTCGGCCTGCATGTCGAGCAGGAATTCGCCGATACCGAAGGCATCGTCAGCCAGCAGATAACGCTCACGTTCGGCCTGGCGCAGTGCTTCACTGGGAAAGCCGCGTAGCAGAACGATGCGATTCTGCGGACCAATCTCCGAGAGCCAGCAGCCCATCAACTCTACGCCATCCAGGCTCTGCGCCAGGGCCGCTTCGATACGTGCCAGGGCGACGGTCGGGGTGCGCACGCGCACGGTGAAGGTGATCAGTTCATACAAGCGCATGGGTACTCCAATCGGTCAGTAGGCCCGCACAACGGCGGGCCGCATGTTGAAGGTCAGCCATTCGGCCGAGAGGTCATCTATGTCAGGGCAGCCCATCAGGTTGAGTGTACGTCGCAGCTCCTCTGCGAGCAGGTCGAGCGCACGAGCCGTGCCGGCCTCTCCCGCGACCGCGACGCCATATAGGCTGGCTCGCCCTAGCAGCACGGCATCGGCCCCCAGAGCCAGGGCCTTGACGATGTCGCTACCTCGGCGGATGCCGCCATCAAGCAGCAGTGTCAGGCGGCCACGGGCCAACGGTGCGATCAGGCGTAGGGCATCGAGTCCGCTCGCCGCGCCGTCCAACTGCCGCCCACCGTGATTGCTGATCACCACACCATCCAGCCCCAATGCGATGGCGCGCTCGGCATCTGCCGGGTGCAACACGCCCTTGAGCAGCAATTGCCCGGCCCACTGGTCACGCACGCAAGCCAGGGCGTCCCAATCGAGGAGCGTATCCATCTGCTCACCGATAAATTGCATCGAGCCCAGAGCCGTGCGTTCGTCTTCAGGCAGGTAAGGGTCGAGGTTCCCCATCGATGGCAAGCCATGGGGCCACATCACCTGACGCAACCAACGTGGATGGCGCAGCACCTGCAGCTTGTTGCGCAGGCTGAGCTGGCGGGGCCGCACGAAGTTGCGCCGGTCCCACTCGCGATTGCCCAGCACCATCGCATCGCAGGTCAACAATAGGGTACTGACACCGGCCTCCCTAGCGCGGGCCAGGAGGCTAGCCTGAATGCTCGCATCGCGCATGGCGTAGAGCTGGAACCACAAATCGACGCCAGGCACCTGGCGAACGATCGTCTCCAGTGCGGCATTGGCCACAGTACTCAGACAGAAAGGCACGCCTCGCGCGGTCGCGGCTCGCGCCAAGTGAATATCCGCATCACGGTGCAACATGCCGTTGTAGCCAGTGGGACCGATCAGCAGCGGCAATGCAGCCGACTTGCCGAAGAGCGTGCGGGCGGTACCTGGTACATGGCAAGGCACTAACGCGCGCTGCTGCAGGCCGACTTCGACATAGGCCTGGCGATTGCGCTGCAAGGTCAGCTCATCCTCGGCGCCGCCGGCCAGGTACTCCCAGACGAAATGGGGCAGACGCTGGCAGGCCAGCGTTGCCAACTCAGCAATGCTATGGACGCGACTCAAGTCGGTACCGCGGTAATAACGACGCATGTTTCGATCCTCAGCGATACCTACGGTATCGTCCAACGGTAAAAAAACTCGGGAGAGCGACCCGGGCAAAGGAGCAGGAACTCCATAAAAAGGACACTAGGCGCTTGCCTCCTGCATGGCATATGGGCGATTACGGCTGATGCTGAGTAGAGTCAGGGTCGTGATCACGCTGAAGAACACCAGCATCAGCGATACCGGCCAGGCATCGCGGTAAACGGCGAACAGCGCCGTAGCAGCCAGAGGCGCCAGACCGCCGGCAAAGATCGAGGCGATCTCATGCCCCATGGCCAGGCCGGTGTAGCGCACATGGGTGGGGAACAACTCGCCCATAAGCGCCGGCTGGGTGCCTATCATCGCCGCATGGCTAAACGGCAGGCCAAGCAACAAGGCCAGGTACACCAGCAGCGGCTGGTGAGTGTCCATCAGCCAGAAGAACGGAAACGCGAACAGCGCGAGGCTCACCGAGCCGATGGCATACACCGCACGCCGGCCGATACGATCGGACAGCCAGCCCCAAAACAGAATGCTGAAGGCCTCCACGGTCATCGCCAGCATCACCCCGATCAGCACCACCTGAGTCGACAGGCCGGTGAACTTGGCATAGGCCATGGAGAAGGACAGGAAAATGTAGGCACCACCATTCTCCGCCACCCGCAGCCCCATAGCCTGCAGTACCGCCTTGGGATGCTCGCGCAGAACCTGGAGCGCGGGCGGGTGCGCCTGAACCTCATTTTTTGCGACCGCCGCCTGGAACTCGCGACTTTCCGGCAGGCGCCGGCGAATGTAGATGCCGACACCAAAGATCAAGATGCTGAGCAGGAACGGCAGGCGCCAACCCCAACTCATGAAGTCCGGTTCAGGCAGCATCTGTACCAGGTAGAAAGCTACGGCAGAGAGTACGAAGCCGCCCGAAACACCCAGTTGACTCCATGCCGCGTAGAAACCTACTCGTTTGGCTGGGGCGTTCTCGCTGAGCATCAGCACCCCTCCCCCCCACTCACCACCCGAGGCGATGCCCTGAACGATGCGTAGAATCACCAAACAGATCGGTGCCAGATAACCGACCTGCTCGAACGTCGGCAACAGGCCCATCAGGAAGGTCGCTCCCCCCATCATTGATAGAGTGATCACCAGGGCGTTTTTGCGGCCATGGCGATCCCCAAGATGGCCGAATATCAGCCCCCCCAACGGTCTGGCGACGAAGCCAACGGCAAAGCCGGCAAAAGCACCGAGAGTGCCGATCACCGGGTCGGTGCCGGGCGGGAAGAACAACGGACCGAACACCAGGGCAGCGGCGGTACCGTAGAGAAAGAAGTCGTACCACTCCAGGGCGTTGCCGAACACCGAAGCGACGACGATGCGGCGCAGCGACCTGGGTTGTTCACAGTGAGCATGCATAGAAAACTCCACATCCATGCTGCCCGCATACGGTTTTCGCCATAAGCGGGCAAGGGGTCGACGTCGAGTCTGCTCACGACCTCACAAGCCAGGGCCAGACAAAAGTAGCTTCACCCTATCTGACCGACTCGAAACAGATCGCGGGCAGCCTCTTAGAAAACGTTCCAGGTGTAGGTGACGTAGACGCGGTTCTCGCTGAAGTCATGACCGAAGTCGCGCTGCTGCACCAGATAGTTCTTCCACTCCACGCCTACGCCTTTTAGCAGCCCCTCCTGCACCACGTATTTCACGGCGAGGTCGCGCTCATTCTCTGCGCCATCCGGGCGACCGGCCTGGGCGATGTCGCTGCCCTTGATGAAACGGCTACTGAAGGCCAGGCCCGGCAAGCCCAGCCCGGCGAAGTTGTAGCCGTAGCCGAGCCCCCAAGAGCGTTCTTGTGGACGCATGAATGGCTGGTTGGCCCAGTTCAGCAGGTAGAACTGCGGGATGTAGCCGTTGGGCGTCGGGAAAATGCTTTCGCCGAACATGCGCTGATAGACGATGCTCGCCTTGTGTCCCCCCTTAGTCAGAGTGAAGCCGCCGGAGAATGCGCGGTTATCGATCTTACCGTTCAACGCGTCACCGTCTTCCTTGTTGTTGAAGTAACGCGCATCGGTACGCAGACGGAAGTCACCACCTAAGTCGACAGTGTGGGCGAAGCCGACGTAGTGCTGTTTGTAGATGTCATGCATCACGCCATAGAAGTAGCTGGCCTGGAAGTTCTTGGTAACGTTCCAAGTCGCACCGCCGAAGTCCAGGCCTTTGTCGCTATCGAGGTTGTCGGTGGAGCCGTACTTGTAGAACTTTTCGTGGTTGGACGATTCGCGAGTAACCGCTGACCAGAAACGTCCACCGGTGAGGGTAAGACCGTCGATTTCCTTGGACTCGACCACAGCCCCCTGGAAGATCGTGTCAAGCTGACGGCTCGGGTCGTGCCAGGCGACTGGCAATTCTGGTCGCATATCACCGACCTTCAGTTCGGTCCTGGAGTACTTCATCTTTAATGTGGCACCCGCGCGGCCGTAGTTATCCGAGGCGCGGCCGCTGCTGGAGTCCATAGGCAAAGAGCCGTCGTCGCCATGGGAATCCAGGCGAATAGCGTACTGGGCATCCACGTCCATACCGAACTGGATCGGCGTATTGGTATAGCCAGACGTAAATTGCAGGTCGAAGCCCTGGGACCAGTTGCCGACCTTGGACTGGACAGCGTCGCTGGTGGTGAAGTCACGGTCCAGATAGAGATTCTTCATGTCCACCTTCAGGTGGCTGTCGTCGACCAGGTCTGCCTGTGCGGCTATCGGTGCAATGCCCCCACCGATAAAGCACAGACTTTTAAACACGCATGCAAGTGATGATTTTTGGAACATGTGACGCTCCTTTTTTTATCCGGCGAGCCGGCTGTTGTGGTGTGAGCAGATCAACAAAAATCGATAACTTGGCAGTCAATTCACGGGGTGCTCTGAACGGCACAGTTATCCGCGAAGCAGGCAACAAGAGCCCTTCCCCGGCACGCAAGCGTCGGGGGTTTTATAGGTTTGGAAGATTTTTAAGTTACGACCAATACAGCGTCAGGACAGCGCCTTGGATACGTCACAGAGCTTGTGATATGCCCGGTTGAAGTACACCAATCCCTCTTCAGCACTGCCCTCTTTGATACGCAGAACTTCGCAGTAAAAAATGCTGTGCGAACCCACTTCATGAACTTGAGCGATGCGGCAATCGAAGTTGACCAGAGCCTCCTCCATCACCGGCGAACCACTTTCCAGGGACGTCCAGGCGGTCGAGGAAAATCGCTGATCGGAGCCAAGCTCGCGATTGGCGAATACGCCCGAAATGTCCTTCAGGTCTGCACTCAGTACATTCACGCAAAGCACACCGTTGTGCTTGAAGTGCGCGTTAGAAGAGGACGCGCGGTTCATACACACCAGCAGAGTGGGTGGTGAATCGGTAACACTGCACACCGCCGAAGCAGTGAAGCCAAAACGTCCTGCGGGGCCATCGGTGGTGATCACCGAAACGGCGCCTCCGAGTCGGGACATGGCATTGCGGAATCCGCTTACATCGACCATCGCTTTACCTCCTCAGATATCCAGAACCAGCTTTTTCGATTTGGCGCGAGAACAGCAGATCAAGATCTGGTCGTTGGCCTGCTTCTCATCGTCTGTGAGGTACACGTCGCGATGATCCGGCTCGCCTTCAAGCACATCACATAGACAAGTACCGCAGATGCCCTGCTCGCAGGAGATCTCGATCTGGATGCCGACGTCCGCCAGCGCCGCGAGGATCGTCTGCCCCTCGGCGACCTGCACCGTCTTGCCGCTGCGCGCGGCGACCACCTCGAAGCTGGCACCGCTGTTGTCCACTTCAATCTGGAAGTATTCACGGTGGATATGGTCATCGGCATAGCCATGCTTCACCGACTCACCGATCACCCAGTCCATGAATCCGGACGGGCCGCAGGTATAGACATGTACGCCGCTCTCGGCCTGGCCGAGCACGCGGTCCATGTCGAGCTTCTGCGCGGGTGCCTCATCGTCGAAATGGGTGTGAACGCGCTCGGCGAAAGCGGCGCTCTGCAACTCGTCGAGAAAAGCACTGCGGCTGCGCGAACGGCCACAGTAATGCAGTTCAAAATCCTCGCCTTTGGCATGCAGCGCATAGGCCATGGCGATCATCGGGGTGATGCCGATGCCGCCACCGATAAGGATTGAGCGGCGCGCCTCGCTTGCCAGAGGAAACAGGTTGCGCGGCGCACTGATCTGCACCTCTGCCCCTTCTAGCAACGTGTCGTACACACTCGTGGAACCGCCGCGCGAGGCGGGGTCCCTGAGCACGCCGAGGCGGTATACAGCGCTGTCCGCCGGGTCGCTGCACAGCGAGTACTGGCGCACCAGGCCGGGGGCGATGTGGATATCCACATGGGCACCGGCTTCAAAGGCCGGCAGCTTGGCGCCACCCACCGGAATCAGGTCAAGAACGACGACACCGTCGCCCTGGAGCTGGCGCTTGCGCACCTGCACCGTCAAGAGCTCTTCAATCATCTCGGGCTCACCCGCATTGGACGTCAAGGTAAGAACGCGGCCGCTGGTTCGGCCGTCGCATTATGTTTTCGTTGAAACTCAGCGCATGAACAAACCACCATTCACGTCCCAGGTTGCCCCGGTAGTGAAATAGGCTTCCGGCCGTGCCAGTTGCACGATCAGGTCGCCGATAAAATCCGCATTCCCCAGGCGCCCCACCGGAATATTGGCGAGCATTCCTCCCATGCGCTCCGGCGATACCACTGCATGCACCATGGGCGAGTCGATCGGCCCTGGCGCAACGGCATTGACCGTCACACCGCTTGCGGCCAACTCTTTGGCGAAAATCTTGGTCAGGGTGACGATGGCACCTTTCGATGCGGCGTAGTGCGCGCCGGTAGCGGTGCCACCGTTCTGCCCAGCCAGCGAAGCCATGTTGACGATGCGCCCGTAGCCGACCGCCGCCATGTGCGTGCCAAATACCTGGCAGCCGACAAAGATGCTTCTGGTGTTGAGGCTCATAACGCTGTCGAACTCTTCCGGGCTGATCTGCATGACCGGCGTGGTCATGGTCATTGCCGCATTGTTTACCAGTACCTGTAGAGCACCGAAGCGTTCCAGAGTAACGGCCAGTGCGGCCTCGAAATCGGCCTTGTTGGTAACGTCCAGTTTGAGCGCCAACACCCGCTCACCACTGGCATCCAGTGCCTCGGCAGCCGCCTGGGCGCGCTCCAGGGAAAGGTCGCTGATAACCACTGTGTAGCCAGCGGCGAACAGCCGGGCGGCAATGGCGTAGCCCAATCCTTGGGCTGCACCAGTGACCAGTGCGATCTGCTTCATAGCCGGACCCTCAAAGGATGTAGCCGATACCCGCGAGGGTATCGTCGGAATTGATCAGCCGGATCAGCTTGCGCTGGATCTTGAAGCTCTCGCCGCTGCGTTGCAGTTCGTACACCGTGTCCGAGCTGTAGTGCTTGAGCACGTCCTTGCGGAACTCGCGCAGGTTTTGCGCACAGCGCACAGTGACAAACTCGCCGTCATTGAACAGGACGCGAAAACGCGAAATGGTGCGTACAGTACGCGGTCGCGGAGTCGTCGAGATCGACTCACCACCGATCAGCCGCTGCACCCGCAGCTCACGCATGTGCGCGTCGTCATAGGCGTAGTTCAGGCTGTTCTCGAAATCCTCCTCGCACGGGTCGATGGGGATGATGTAAGTGCCCTTCTGCGCCCACAGCGCCAACCAGGCGTCGTATTCGCTGTGATCGAGCATGTCGCCTTCCTGCCAGATAAAGGCGGTGACTTCCTGAAGCAATTGCAGATTCATTTTCGCGTTCTCCGTCGGTCTGGTCGGTCAGGCCGACATCATTTTTTTCCACTGCTGGTACGCTGCGCGCATACCTGTTTCGGCTGACACGTCGCTGATCCGTCCGTCTTCGCTCGGCTTCTCGCCTGGCAGGCCACGGTTGAGCATGATCCATAGATCTTCGCCAGCATTGGCCCCCTTCTGCACACGCTCCCAGGCTTCGGAATCGTCCGGCGTACCGAAGCCCATCGGACCTTGGAAGTGCTCATGCAGACGCAAGCGGTAGCGGTTGGCGGCTGCCGGGCCACCATCCATGGTGATCACCGAGTGATGGATCTCCGTTTCGTTGACCGAGATCGGCTGCAGCACCCGGAAGAACGCCATAGAGCAGGCAACGTTGGGAAACAGATTGAGGTTGAAGCCCGAACCACCGACCGCACGGACGATGCGGCGGACCTGAAGGTCCTCAATACCTTCGTCACGCAACTCCTGGGCCAGGCTTTCAAAGCGGGTCGGAATCGGTGCATCAAGGTTGGCTTCCAGGTCGATCAGGTCAGGGATCATGACCATCACGCTGTGGCCGTTGCCGAGGTCTTCGACATAGCCTGAGCCATCAACGAAATCGAGCATGTCCATGGTCTGCTGATCCACCGAGTGCAGGAACGACTTGTGAACCAGCGGAAAGTGGTAGGCGTCCGTGGTGTTTTCCAGTTGGATCTTCCAGTTGCCCGGGAAGCGGAAGCGGTGTTCGCCCGGCACCTTGATGCCATAGCCAGCACCCTGTTTCATGAACAGATCCATCCATTTTTTAGCTGGACCGAGGAAGTCCACCAGCGGCTCGATGTCGTCCTTGAAGGTGGCAAAGACCATCCCGGCGTAGCTCTCTGTACGCAGGCTGACCAGTGGCAGTTCGCTCTTGTCCAGGCAATCGCCGTAGCTGTCAGGGTGCGGAATGCCGCGCAGAGAGCCGTCCAGGGCGTAGCCCCAACCGTGATAGGGGCAGACGAAGCTGTTGGTCTTGCCCTTCTTGTGCTCGCAAACAGTGGCACCACGGTGGCGGCAGCGGTTGAGCAGGACATGGATCTGCTTCTTGCGATCACGCACGGCGATCACCGGCTGCTTGCCGATATAAGTACTCTTGTAGCTACCAGAGTCAGGGATTTCGCTCTCGTGAGCGACCCATACCCAGGTGCTGTAGAAGATTTTTTCCATCTCGGCATCGAACAGCTTCGCGTCGGTGTACAGCGAGGTGTGTACGCGGTCCGCCTGCACCCGTTCGGCGGGATCACATTCGAGGTTCACGACATCGATCATGTTATTCACAGTTGGCTCCTGGTCGGTTTGTTTGGCCGACTTTAAAAAGTCTTGGTTCATTCAGCCGAGGGTCGGCTTGGAACGGGCAAGGCCGCCTCGCTGTTCCAGGCATCCACCGGACGACTGAACAGGTTCTCGGTCTGGAAATGTGCCATGCGCCATTGCCCGTTTTCCTCGGCGAAACGCACGGTCAGCCGCGCGGCATTGAGGTGCGAAGCGCCACTGGCGAAGGTTGAGGTCTGCAACATCACCCAACTGCCCGATGCGCCGTCGGTGCCGACCTCGATCAGTTCGCTGGTGAGGAAGTGCACGTTGAGGGCGAAGTGCGCCGGGGTCTGCATGTAGGTGGAGAACATCGCGCCGATCTCCTCACGCCCACGATAGCCGCCGAAGCTGTTGGCGTACTTGGCGCCCTTGCCTTCCCAGACCGCATCGATCGTGAACAGGCCAGCCAGCTCAGTCAGTTGCGTGCTTGCGTCGAGGGCATCGCATAGCACCATGTAGCGATTCATACAGGCGCGTATGGCGTGCTCGGCCTCGAAGCGCTTGAGACGCGCTTCGAGATTGGCGATTAGGGCTTCGTTCAACATGTCAATCACGCGCGCTGGATGATCAGTTCGCGGCCAGTGCGGGCCTCGACCTTGGCATAACGCCACAGTTTGTAGGTGCCTTCGCCCACCGGTGTGGTTCGGAACAGGTTGCAGGCCGCGTGTACAGTCTCAATGTCCGGCACATCGGCCAGCAGGTAAGTGGTCCAGGGGTATCCGCTGGATGGCCCGACCATGCTTTGGTCATCGTCCATGTTGCCGAACACCGTCACTCCAGGCAGATCGTGAATGCCGTTCCACATGGCACTGAACGCTCCCCATACTTCCAGTTGCTCCTCGCGCGGCGCATCGAAGAAGTTCTGGTTGATGCCCATGCAGAACAGCACGCGCAGTGGTTTTTTCTCACTCATGATTGGCTCCAGATAAGGGTCAGAGATAGCCCGGCAAGGGCTGCTTGCCGAAGAAGACGGCGCCGGCATTCTGGTAGGTAATGTCGCCCATGAAGGCATGCTGGGTGACCACCTGCGCATCGTTCACGCAGCGTGCCAACGGGCTGCTGTTGTAGACGCCGGTCATGCCCGACAGCATCTGCGCGGTGCGCGCCACCTCGGCGGCGACGCGGGTAGCGTGGGTCGAAGACAGACGTAGCAGGTTGGTTTTCTCGACCGACAGCGAGTCACCCCGCAACACCGTTTGCCAGGCATCCTCGATGGATTCGAAGAAGAAAGCTCTAGCCGCACGCAGCGCAGCCTCAGCCTTAGCGATCTCAACCTGGGCCAGTGGCCTGTCGGCCACAGCCGGCGCACCGGTTACCGAGATGCGCCCAGCAGCCATATCGCGGAGCTCGTCCAAGGCAGCCCGGGCAACGCCAAGACCGACGACGGAAAGGACCTGGGTGGCGAACGACAGCGAGGGGTAACGGAAGAACGGCTCGTCAAGATTGGCCGCGCCACCGCGCACGAACGTCCACTCCTCTGATACGACCACATCCTCGACCACCAGGTCATGACTACCGGTACCGAGCAAGCCGACGGTGTCCCAAGTCTGCTCGATACGCACCTTGCTTTGTGGCATTACCGCAAGGCGCGGCAAGTCCAGCTTGTCACCGTTTTTTGGTGCGATACCGACGCCCACCAGTGAAGCCCCCATGCAGCCGCTGGAGTACTTCCAGCGGCCGTTGACCTTGAAGCCACCTGGCACGGCCTCGGCTGGTTGCGGCGGGAAAATGCCACCGGCGAAGACTACGTCGGGGCCATTTGCATAGACCTGCCGAATGGTATCCAAAGGCAGCGACGCCAGGTAGACCGGGCTCATACCGAAGCTGGCGACCCAGCCAGCAGAACCGTCGGCCCTGGAAATCTCTTCGACCATGGCACAGAACTCGCCTGGCGAGCACTGGTCACCACCGAAGCGACGGGGCACCAGAGCACGGTAAACCCCCAGCGTCTTGAAGGCGTCAATCACGTCTTGGGCGATATAGCCAAGGCGGTCGAATTCGCCACTACGGGCGCGTTTTTTGATATCGACCAACAATGCCGAAAAGGCCTGATTGTCGGTAATGGCGGCAGACGGCGTATTGCCGACCAGGGTGAGCGAAGTCATGACAGGATCCACGATCAGAGAAGGTTGGAATCGAGACGCCGCAACAACTCGCCAGCGACCGCCAAAAGCAGTTCGTCAGCGCCTTTGGCGGCGATAAGTTGTAGGCCGACCGGCAAACCGGATTCCCCTTCAAAGGGAATGCTCAGAGCTGGATGACCAGAAAGATTGAAAGGCCTCACGAACGCGGTCATTCCCAGCACCGCACGGGTGTCTGCCGCGTCCTCGAGACGCAATGGGTAGTCAGGCATAGTCGGCAGGACCAAAACCGGAAAACGCTCAAGGGCGGCATCTACCTCGGCGGTAAACGTGGTGCGCACTCGTTCGGCGGCGGCCAGCGCGTCATCGCTGGTCTGCCCGGCTGCCTGCAAGCGACCGGCGACATCCGGGGCGACCAAGCCGGTATCGAGTAGATGCCCGCAGGCATTCCAGGTCTCGCGGTTGATCACCACCATGCCGGCATCATAGGCAGCCTGCATGCTATTGAGCTGTACATTGCCGAGCGTCAGGTTGGTGGCATGAAGCACGGCGTCGATAGCGCGCTGCACCTCACTCGATGCCTGCACCGAGACCACACCGAGACAAATGTCTGCGACTTCCGGTAATGGCTTGAACGAAGGATCAATGATGCGCATCGACTCAATCAGCAGGGACAAGCGGCTCGCGAAGGGGCCGACGCAATCCAGGCTGCTCTGCGCGGGCATCACCCCCCGACGATCAATGCGGCCGAACGTAGGCTTAAAGCCGAACACACCGCAACAGCACGCAGGAATGCGCACAGACCCACCGGTATCGGTGCCCAGGGAAAAATCACAGAGCCCAGCAGCGACGGCCGCCGCCGAGCCACTGGAGGAGCCGCCAGGAATACGTCCGGGATATCGCGGATTCTCGGCAGTACCGGCGTAATGGTTGATGCCGGTAGTGCCATAGGCAAGCTCATGCAGAACGGTCTTGCCGACAACCTGGCAATCACCATCAAACAGGGCATCGACCACGGCGGCGTTCTGCGTGGCTGGACCGACATCCTGTAGCGCCCTACTGGACGCGCGGGTCGGATAGCCAGAAATATCGATGGTGTCCTTCACCATCACCTTCAGGCCAGTACCCCCTACCTTCATTTGCTCGATCACCATTGTCATACCGTCTACCTTCTCGAACGTTGTTGGCGTGGCGAGCACGAGGCCGCCGATTCGCTAAATCTAAAATCGCCATAATTACGTGAATTGTCAATTGAATTGTACTTAATAATATCGATCGGATTTGGTGCGAATTTCCATGAATCGCACCAGTAGCGTGCAGTTTGGTAACGCTTTACCAAAGGTTCATCCCATCATCGATAAATAAAAATAAATTCTTATAAAACAATAAGTTACACATACAAATCCGAGTCAACAGCAATCAGACAAGTGTTACCAGGTTGTTTTTTGAACAGAAAAAAGGCTCAAGAAAACACCTGTCGAAAAAAAATATTCGTCATTTTAAATCTTAAAAAATCACGCTCTTTGCATACATTTTTAGCCATAAAAAGCAGAAAAAAAATCACTTAAATCGCTGTTTTTACTGACGATGCGACTGACCAACGACGATTGCCGATCGCCGGCTTTTTTAGTCGAGAGGGGAGATGAGCGAGGTGTGCGCACTGCTGGTGCAGCCCAAGTTCTGGCATGCAATCTGCAAATTCGTCGCTAGCACGCCGACCGCTGTCAGGCGGTGTTGCTTTCGCCGGTGAATATCACCAAGCGCATTACGAGAGGCTATGCGGATACCCCATAGGTACCGCAACTCAGCCCGCTTATTAGCCTTGCACCCTGGAGCACGACATGCTGTTCAAGAAAGCTGTGTCCACCCTGATGTTAAGTGCGCTCTGCGCGTCGATGGCGGCTCAGGCAGATGTGAAAGTCGGTGTCGTCACCTCTTCGACCGGGCCTATCGCACTGGTCGGTATCCCTCAGAAGAACAGCGTGGCGCTCATGCCGAAGAAAGTCGGCGACCAGAACATCACCTACATTTCGCTGGACGACGGTAGCGACCCGACGGCCTCGGTGAAGGCGTTCAAGAAACTGATCGACGAAGAACATGTCGACGCAATCATCGGCCCAAGTGGCTCGCCCAATGCCATGGGGGTGATTCAATTTGCTGCCGAGTCGGGCACGCCAATGCTCGCCCCAACCGGAAGCGCCGCCGTGGTACTACCGATGACGGAGCAAAAAAAATGGGTATTCAAGACCACCCAGAACGATGACCTGATCGCCCAAGCGCTGGTCGAGCACATGGTCAAGACCGGCGTAAAGACACTCGGCCTGATCGGCACCGCCGACCCCTATGGTGAGAACTGGGGCAAAGTCATGACGGCCCTGGCCGAAAAGAACGGGATAAAAATCGTCGCCAACGAGCGCTTCCAGCGTCAGGACACATCCACCACCGGCCAGAGCCTGAAGATCCTCATGGCCAAACCGGACGCCGTACTGGTCGCCGCACCGGGTAGCTCGGCCGTGCTGCCGCAGACCACCCTGTTCGACCAGGGTTACAAGGGCCAGGTCTACCAGACCCATGGCGCGGCTCTCCCGCCGTTCCTGCAACTGGGCGGGCGCAAGGTCGAAGGCACCATCCTTGCAGCCAGCCTGATGCTGGTGATTGACGAAGTACCGGACGATCACCCATCCAAGAGTGTGGCGCGCAAATACATCGATGATTACACCCAGCTAAATGGCAGCGCGCCAGCGACATTCGGCGCCAATGTCTACGATGCCGGTTTGCTGCTGGAGCACGCCATTCCCACCGCGTTGCAAAAAGGCAAACCAGGTACCGCCGAGTTCCGTTCGGCACTGCGCGATGCACTGGAACAGACCCATGAGCTGGCTGCGACCCAGGGCGTGTACAACATGAGTCCTGAAGATCACAGCGGTTTCGACAAACGCGGCCGCGAGCTGATCACCGTCAAGGACGGTAAATGGGTGCTGCTCAAGTAACACAGCAGCCACGCCTTAGCCGGTGCCTGGCACCGACCGTACGTTAGACGCCAGACCACTACCTGCCTTCTTGGCCGGTAGTCGCTGCGCGCAATACGAATCCTGTCATCGAAGGATATTGCCTCCATGAATTTTCAGATAGCCATGCTGCTGGGTCAGGATGGCGTGACCAATGGTGCGATCTACGCACTGTTGGCGCTTTCCATTCTCCTGGTCTTTACCGTGACACGGATTCTTTTGATCCCTCTGGGTGAGTTTGTCACCTTCGGCGCTCTGACCATGGCGGCTCTGCAAGCTGGCCAGCCAACCCGACTGGTCTGGCTGCTGCTCGCCCTGACAGTCATCGACTGCACCTTGGATCTGCTCGGCATATTGCACAAAGGCCACGGCTTTCGTTTACCCAAATACCTGCCGATAAAGCTCGCCTACGCCGTAGCCATGGTGTTGCTGGTACAGAATCTACTACTGGCAAACCTGCCCATGGCGATCCAGGCCCTGCTGACCCTGGCCCTACTGGTGCCAATGGGCCCACAGATGTATCGCTTGTTCTTCCAGCCAATCGCCGGCGCCCACTCGCTGGTGCTGCTGATCGTCTCGATTGCCGTGCATGTGGCCATGGTCGGGGTCGGCCTGCTGCTGTTCGGCCCCGATGGCGCACGCACTCGACCGTTCTCCGAAACAGGGTTGGAGCTCGGCCCAGTGACACTGAATAGCCAGACACTGTGGGTGATCGTTGTCTCGCTGGGCTTGATCGTCGGCCTGTTCCTGTTCTTTGAACGCAGCCTGTATGGCAAGGCGCTACGCGCCACTGCGGTGAACCGCATGGGGGCACGGCTGATGGGCATATCGCCGAGCCTGGCGGGCAAGACGACCTTTGCTCTGGCCGCCTTTCTCTGCACCCTCTCGGGAATTCTCATCGCCCCAATCACCACCCTGTATTTCGACTCCGGCTTCATCATCAGCCTGAAAGGTTTCGTTGGCGCCATCATCGGCGGCCTGGTCAGCTACCCCATCGCCGCCCTAGGCGCGCTGGCAGTTGGTCTGGTGGAGGCCTTCTCGATGTTCTGGGCCAGTAACTACAAAGAGATCATCGTGTTCACCCTGATCATCCCGTTCCTGCTCTGGCGCTCACTGACTAGCCGTCATGTGGAGGAAGAAGAATGAAACCGCGCCTCCTCGTCACCCTGCTGGTCGTCATCGTCGGCGTCGCGCCGCTGCTACTGCCGTCCTTCCAGATTACCCTGCTCAACTACATAGGCCTGTATACCCTGGTGGTGCTGGGCCTCGTCCTGCTCACGGGGGTCGGTGGCATGACCAGCTTCGGCCAGGCCGCGTTCGTTGGCCTCGGGGCGTATACCAGCGCCTATCTGACCACCGCCGAGCAACTGCCCGTCTGGCTCGCCTGGACCACCGGTTCACCCTGGCTGTCATTACTGGTGGGCATCGCCCTCACTGTCTGTGTAGCCGTGCTGCTCGGTGCCCTGACCCTGAAGCTGTCCGGACACTATCTGCCGCTGGGCACCATCGCCTGGGGCATTTCGCTCTATTACCTGTTCGGCACCCTGGATGGGCTGGGCGGCCAGAGCGGCATCGCCGATCTGCCGTCGATCTCATTGTTCGGTCTGACGCTGGATAAGGGCGAGAAGATCTATTACCTGATCTGGGCGGTGCTGCTGGTCGCCATCCTGATCACCCGTAACCTGCTCAACTC
Organism: Pseudomonas sp. GW704-F2; assembly: GCF_059423025.1. Classification (NCBI taxonomy): domain Bacteria; kingdom Pseudomonadati; phylum Pseudomonadota; class Gammaproteobacteria; order Pseudomonadales; family Pseudomonadaceae; genus Pseudomonas; species Pseudomonas sp. GW704-F2. Next base: position 62,224 of record NZ_JBWKXO010000030.1, read on the forward strand.
CCGCGAAGGCCGAGCCATCCGCGCGCTCAAGGGCGGCCAGGTGATGGCCGAGTCGATGGGCGTGAATACCTTTCGCTCCAAGCTGGTGGTGTTCCTCATCTCCGCGCTGTTCGCCACCGTCTCGGGCTGGCTCTACGCACATACCCAGCGTTTCGTGAACCCGACGCCGTTTGGACTGAACATGGGCATCGACTACCTGTTCATGGCACTGATCGGCGGTGTGGCCAGCGTTTGGGGCGCCCTGCTCGGTGCCGGTATCCTGACCATGCTCAAGCAGTGGCTGCAGGACTGGCTACCGACGCTGATGGGCAGCCAGGGCAACTACGAAACGATCGTTTTCGGCCTGCTTATCGTGTTGCTCATGCAGCGTGCTCCGGGCGGCCTGTGGCCACTGCTGGTGCGCTTGGTTCCAGCCCGTTGGCGCCACGACCACAACGCGCCCAGAGCAGATGACCTGCCGAGCGGCCTGCCGCGCCGGGACCTGCCAGATAGCGGCCAACTTATCCTCGAAGCACGTAACGTGACCAAACGCTTCGGTGGCCTGGTTGCCAACAACCAGATGAACCTATCGATCCGCGCCGGAGAAATCCTCGCGCTGATCGGCCCCAACGGCGCGGGCAAGAGCACCATGTTCAACCAGCTCTCCGGGGTAGACACCCCCACCGAGGGTGAGGTGTTGTTCCTTGGCGAGAAGATCAACGGCATTCCCTCGCGACGTATCGCCCACATGGGCATGAGCCGCACCTTCCAGCACGTGAAGCTGCTATCAACCATGAGTGTGCTGGAGAACGTAGCCATCGGCGCCCACCTGCGTGGCGACAAGGGCATCGTATCGTCGCTGCTGCACATGGAGCGCGCCGAAGAAGCCGACTTGCTGCGTGAGGCCCGGCGCCAACTGGAGCGGGTTGGCCTCGGCGACTACCTCTATGAAGAAGCTGGCAGCCTCGCCCTTGGCCAGCAACGCATCCTGGAAATCGCTCGCGCGCTGTGTGCTGACCCATGCCTGCTGCTCCTCGACGAGCCCGCCGCCGGCCTGCGTCACAAAGAGAAGGAAGCCCTCGGCAACCTGCTGCGCAAGCTGCGTGACGAAGGCATGGCAATACTGCTGGTGGAACATGACATGGACTTTGTCATGGGCCTGGTGGACCGCATCACGGTCATGGAATTCGGCCAGAAAATTGCCGAAGGCCTGCCAGATGACGTGCAAAAAAACCCGGCGGTGCTCGAAGCCTACCTCGGCGGAGCGGAGTGAAGACCATGAGTAATCAACCTCGTAACATCCTGCTCGAAATAAAAAACCTGAGCGTGGCCTATGGCAAGGTCGAGGCGCTAAGCAATGCCAGCCTGACCGTCGGCGAAGGCCAGATCGTCACCGTGATCGGTCCCAACGGCGCCGGCAAGACCACCCTGCTCTCGGCGATCATGGGCGTGCTTGGCTCCAAGGGCCAAGTCAACTTCGACGGAACCCTGGAAGCCGTACCGGAAGTCGAGGTGCTGGTCGGGCGCGGGTTGGGCCTGGTGCCGGAAAAGCGTGAACTGTTCGGCAGCATGAGCGTCGAGGACAACCTGCGCCTCGGCGGCTTTATGCGCTACCGCAAAGGCGATAAGTACCTCGACGGCACCCTTCAGGAAGTCTACAGCCTGTTCCCACGCCTGTTTGAACGCCGCAAGCAAGAGTCGTCGACCCTTTCCGGCGGCGAGCGACAGATGCTCGCCGTAGGCCGTGCGCTGATGGCCAAGCCCAAGCTGCTGATGCTCGACGAGCCGAGCCTGGGCCTGGCGCCGCTGATCACTCGAGAGATCTTCCGCATCATCGCCGACCTGCGGCGCCAGGGTGTGTCGATCTTGCTGGTGGAGCAGAACGCCCGCGCGGCGTTGCGTGTTGCCGACTACGCCTACGTGCTGGAAACCGGGCAGATCGTCATGCAGGGCCCGGCCGCCGAACTGGCCGATGACCCGCGGGTGATTGAGGCCTACCTAGGCCTGGCCAGCAAGCACCAGGAAATGCTCGCGACTTGATCCACCATGCGCCCGTCTCGCGGGCGCAACCTATTTGCAAGGAGAAAGCCCCATGGCTCGCTCGATCCCTTCACGCCTGTGCATTGTTGGCGCCGGTGCCATTGGCTGCACCCTGGCGGCGCGCCTGGCGGCCACAGGTCAACCAGTGAATATGTTCGCCCGTGGCAACACACTCACCGCGCTAAACGAAAACGGCGTACGCCTGACCGACCTGGATGGCGAACATAACGCCCCGGTAAACGCCAGCGACGACTGTGTCCTGCTCGGCGAGCAGGACGTGGTTTTCCTGTGCGTCAAGGCACAATCCTTACCCACGCTGGTCCCCCATCTGGCACCGTTGATCGGCCCACATACAACCGTGGTTCCGGTCGTGAACGGCGTGCCATGGTGGTACTTCCACGGCGAGTCCGGAAATATGGCTGGTCAACCTATACAGGCGGTTGATCCAGACGGAACCCTGCTGGCATCTCTCGATCCGGCACATATCCTCGGGTGCGTAGTATTCATAACTGCAGAAACGATAAGCCCAGGACAGGCACGCTCACACAATCCGCACCTGATGATTCTTGGCGAGCCAAATAACCGCAAGAGCCAACGACTCGAAACGATCCGTCAACTGATCGAAGACGCGGGTATAGAAGCCAGAGCAAGTGATCGTATCCGAGACTCGCTGTGGACCAAAATCCTCGCCAATCTGACCTCCAACCCCCTGTCGGTAATCACTGGGGCAACACTCGAAGAGCTCTATAGCGAGCCCGAGTTAACCCCTCTGGTGGGGAAAATACTTCATGAAGGGCTACTCACTGCCGCAGCTTATGGCGCACGCATTGATTTCGACCCACCAACATTCATGAAACTTGGTGCAGGCATGGGCGCAGTCAAAACTTCGATGCTGCAGGACTATCAGCATGGGCGCGCTCTGGAACTCGCCGCTATCGGTGACGCGGTAGTCGAACTTGCAGAGCACCACGGCCTCGGCGTACCCACCACTCGCGACATTCTTTCGCTAGCGCGCTTTTTAACTCGGCACCCTTCACGCGGCAGCACTGACATCGTTTCGGTCATCGCGCCCACATCTACCCCATCACAGGAAAGGAAAAAACCATGACCTCCCTGCTTACCCAAAAAATCGATTCACCCTGCGCCTGGCGTGGCGAAGATTTGGTGAAAGACCCTGAGCAAGCCTGGATATATCACCTATCCCCTGACACGCTCGCTGTGCTTGATCGCGCCATGGTGCAAGTTAGAGATCGTGGCCTAAAGGCTCCGAACTTCATACGTGAGGATTTCTTGATACCAGAGCTGGATAAGGAGATCCAAAACCTTGCGAACGAATTGGAGAATGGCCGCGGTTTTCTTCTCCTTCGTGGCCTGCCAGCCGAGCTCTATAGCGAAGAGGAAATGGCAATCATCTATTACGGCCTGGGCCTGCACATGGGGACTCCTGTGACTCAGAATCCACGCGCCGACCTGCTGGGCGTGGTGACCGCCATAGGCAACTCCAAAGAGAAAACTACTCGTGTCTACGAAACTAACGCCTACTTGCCCTACCACACAGATCTGTCCGATGTAGTTGGACTCCTGTCCATACGCAAGGCCAAGCAAGGCGGACTCAGCAGCCTGGTCAGCGCTGCGACCGTCTACAACGAGATCCTGGAGAGGAACCCCCACTATCTGGCGTTGCTCTATCGCCCACTATATTTCGCACACTTGGGTAATGACCTACCGGTCCCCTCTCCGATTTTCAGCTACCACGAGGATAAGCTCAGCTGTCGTTACCTTCGTGCCTATATCGAACTCGGCCACGAACAGAGCAACGTCAAGCTCTGCCAGGTAGAAGTCCAGGCGTTGGATTTGATCGACGCCATCATTCATGACCCAGCGATCCGTCTGGACATGATGCTGGAACCCGGCGACATGCAGTTCGCCAACAATTACGCCGTGATGCATTCGCGTAGCAACTTTGAGGATCACGACGATCCAGACCTCAAACGCCGCCTACTGCGCCTGTGGCTGAAGATGCCCAATGCACGCGTACTCGCACCGGAGTTTCCCGGCCGAAACGGGTTCCATGACAACCTGCGCCTGGCTCCTTGCGCCTGACATAACGCCATCGTGCCTGACAGGTGCGTCCTACCGCCCTAGAGAAACCACCATGACCGCAATGATCCAAACCCTCAAGCCCGAAACCTGTAGCGACGAAGAATGGGCGCTGCGCATCAAGCTCGCCCACTGCTACCACCTGGTCGATTACTTCGGCTGGACCGAGACCATCTTCAATCACATTTCCGCACGCCTGTCTGGCCCGGCCCATCATTACCTGGTCAACCCGTTCGGCCTGAACTACAGCGAAGTCACTCCAGCCAACCTGCTCAAGGTCGACCTGCACGGTAATAAGCTCGACGAGTCACCCTACGACGGCAACCCCGCAGGCTTCGCTCTGCACAGTGCCGTGCATGGCGCGCGCGACGATATCCAGTGCCTCCTACACACCCACACCACGCCGATCTCCGCCGTGGTGCAGAAAAAGCGCGGCTTCACCCATGACGACTTCTACGGCGCGCAACTTTACGGCCGCATCGGTTACCACACCTTTGAAGGCATCACGCTGTTTGAAGACGAGAAGACCCGGATGATCGAAAGCCTGGGCGACAAGCACATCCTGGTGCTGCGCAACCACGGTATCGCAGTGGGCGAAAGCAGCATCGAGAAAGCCTTCTTCCTGCTCTGGACGGTGCAACGCGCGGCCGAGAACCAGTGTGCCGCCGGCGCCCTGGGCGGCGAAGACAACCCGCTCGAAGCCGGTATTGCCGAGAGGTGCGCGGACCTCACCGCCATGCTGATCCGCGAGAGTGGCTTCGCCACCAAGTTCTACGACGCCATGGTGCGCAAGATGCGCGCCGAGCGCGTGCTGCCCTGGTAACCGCGAGGAGTCGTGCAATGAATGCTGCCATCCACCCCAACCTCCCGCACTTCGACGAACCGCCGATATCGCGCCTCGATCCAAAAGGCGTGCTGCTCAGTTGCAATGCGGCCTACCTGCGAATGTGCGGCCTGCGCGAAGACGAACTGATCGGCAAACCCCACGAGCAGATCAATGACCCGCGCATGCCCGCAGTGGTCATCGACAGCATGTGGCGTGCGCTGCGTGCCGGCGTACCTTGGACTGGCCCCGTGATGGGGCGTCACAGGCAGGGCGGGCATTACTGGCACACGCTCTATGTCGTGCCGCTGTTCGATGGCGGAGAACTCTCGGCGCTCGGCACCGTCTACCAGCCGATCAGCCGTGAAGAAATACTCGCAGCCAGTACGCTCTATGCCCGCCTCGACCGTGGTCAATCGCCGTGGGCGCCAGGCCAGCGTTCCACTGCGTTGCTCGCCAGTCATGGCCTTCAACTGAGTCTTGGCCTGCTCGCTCTGGGCGCAATCATCACCGCGCAACTGCCCTTGGCCACAGGTTTGCTGGCCCTCTTCGCGCTGCTGCTGGCCGGGCTGCAACCAGCCCTGCGCCAGCGCCGACTGACCCGCAAAATCCTTGGCCAGTACCGGGAAATATACAGCGAGCCGCTACTGGCGCCGCTGCATAGCGGCCACGCCGACAGCAGCGCCCTGCTAGCGATGGCCCTGAACAGCCAGCGCGCGCGGATGACTACGGTGATGTCACGCATCAGCATCAACAGCGAGGTTCTGCGCCAGCAGGCACATACTTCAGCCGAAGTGGTGGAGAACACCGCCGAACAACTGAACAGGCAGGTACGCGAGACCGAACAGACCGCCGCGGCCATCAACCAGATGAGCGCCACCATCCAGGAGCTTTCACGCAACCTGCAGAGCACCGCCCAGGCCGCGCAGAACGCCAACCAGTTGGCCTACGACGGTGAACGCCTGTCGGACGACAGCCAGAACTCCACTCAGACCATGCGCTCTTCGGTGGAAGAGATCGGCAGCGCCGTCGGCAACCTGGCCGATGCTATCGAGTCGATCGGCGGCATCGCCAGCGTGATCCAGAGCATCGCCGAACAAACCAATCTGCTGGCCCTCAATGCCGCTATCGAAGCCGCCCGCGCCGGCGAATCCGGCCGGGGCTTCGCCGTGGTTGCCGACGAAGTACGCAGCCTCGCCTCACGCACACGTGACTCGACTCATGAAATCCAGCGCTCTATCGAAAGCCTGCGTAGCGGAAGCGGCAACGCGCTGACCACCGCGAAACGTGGCGAGCAGGCCGCGCTGCGCGCCAGTGCCGATGTGCAGCAAACCCGCCAGGCACTGGTGCGTATCTGCGAGGAAGTCGGCCAGATCAGCAGCATGAACCAGCAGATGGCAGCGGCCATTGAGCAGCAGGGCCAGGTCGCCGAGCAGATCAACCAGCAGATCACCGAGATTGCCGGCCTCACAGAGCGCACCAGTCAGCAGGCAGGACGCACCACCGAGATCAGCCAGACCCTGCACCAATTGGCCGAATCGCAACTGAGTCTTGCGCAGCGTTTCATCAAGGGCTGAGATTCGTACAACCGGATGATCGGTAAAACCTGGCAAGCACGTACAACAACCTGGCCACCAGGATCAATTTCCTGTCGCTGGTAAAGGCTTGAATGGAGCCTCATAAAAATCCCTTCGGGACATTAGCGAGGCCCCCCCATGTCCACTCAGGAATACGATTACATCGTGATAGGCGCCGGCTCGGCAGGCTGCGTGGTTGCAGCCCGGCTGATCCAGCAGAATGCCGGCAGCGTGCTACTGCTTGAGGCCGGAGGCAAGGACAGCAGCCCCTTCCATACCATGCCCGCCACCGTGGTACAGGTTTTCCAGCAGAAGTCCTGGCCGTACATGACCGTGCCGCAGAAACACTGCAACGACCGCGAAATGATCATTGCCCAGGGCAAGGTGCTCGGCGGCGGTAGCTCGGTCAACGGGATGATCTACATCCGTGGCCAACACGAGGATTACGACGACTGGGTAAAAGATTGGAACTGCCCGGGCTGGGGTTATCGCGATGTGCTGCCCTACTTCAAGAAAGCCGAAGCCAACGAGAGCCTCAGCGGTGAATTCCACGGACAGCAAGGCCCATTGCCGGTCAGCGAGAACCGCTATCGCCACCCAATGACCATGGCCTTCGTGCGCGCTGGCCAAGAGATGGGCCTGCCCTACGTCAACGATTTCAATGGCGCATCCCAGGAAGGTGTCGGCTTCTACCAGACCACCACGCACAATGGTGCCCGTGCCAGCACCGCGCGTACCTATCTGAAATCGGTACGCGACAACAGCAAGCTGACCGTGATCACTGACGCCCTGGCGCACAAGGTGATCGTCGAGAACGCCCGCGCTACCGGAGTGAAGTTCAGCGAGAAGGATGGAGCGCCGATAATCGCCCACGCCCGCAAGGAAGTAATTCTCAGCGCCGGCGCCTTCGGCAGCCCGAAGATTCTCATGCTCTCCGGCATCGGGCCGAAGGAACACCTCGCGGGTCTCGGCATCGAAACCTTGGTCAACCTACCGGTTGGCAAGAACTTTCATGACCACCTTCACCTGTCGCTCAACGCCACCACCCACAAACAGAACAGCATCCTCGGCGAAGACAAGGGCCTGCGCGGCATCAAGCACATGATCCAGTGGCTGGCGTTCCGTAGCGGCCTGCTGACCAGCAATATCCTCGAAGGCGGCGGTTTCGTCGACAGCCAGGGCGTCGGTCGGCCAGACATCCAGTTCATGTTCCTGCCGGTAATGGACAACTTCGACAACACTCCCGGCGAAGCCCCTCCCGCCGCCGAGCATGGCCTCACGGTCAAGGTTGGTCACCTGCGCCCCAAGGCTCGTGGCGAAGTGCGCCTGCGCAGCACTGACCCGGCCGACATGCTGCTCATCGACCCCAACTATCTGGGTGACAAAGACGACCTGCAAGGGCAGATACGTGCCGTGCAAGCCGGCCTCAAGCTGATGCAACAACCCGCATTGAAAAGCCTGATCAAGAAGATCGTCGCGCCCGAGAATATCGACTGGCAGGACACTGCCGGCATCGAGACCTTCATACGCCAGGCGATCAAGACCGTCTACCACCCTGGCGGTACCTGTTGCCTGGGCATTGATCCGGGCAGCTCGGTGGTCGACCTGCAGATGCGCGTACATGGCGTGCCGAACCTGCGAGTGATCGACCTCTCCGTATGCCCGCAGATAGCCAGCGGCAACACCAACGCGCCGGCGATCATGCTTGGCGAACGCGGTGCCGATTTCATTCTCGGCAAGGCACCGCTGACGCTGAGCGCACCACATGAGCAAACGCTGAATCTCGATGCGGTGATTGGCACACCTCAGTCACTCGCCGGCTCCAACCGCTCCTAATCGACCTTTCCCGACCTGGCGCGCATATCGCGCCAGAGCTTTCCTACGCCCTGAAACCGGATAGAGGATCACACCATGCACTTCTTCCCGCAGCGTCATCTGATCAGCGCTATTGCACTTTCCGCACTTGTCCTTGCCCAGAATGCCCACGCCACCGAGGGTGGTGGCGGCGCCTACGCCAATGGCAGCGAAGGTTTCATGACCGGCGCCCTGCCTCCGCCTGGCAACTACCTGATCAGCTACAACACCTATTACACCGCCGACAAGTTTGCCAATACGAACCCGGCGTTCGACCACTTCAAAGTCAGTACCGCCGCTACCATTCTGCGCGCCATCCATGTCACTGATAAGAAGATCCTCGGTGGCAACTGGGCGATGCACGCCTTCCTGGTTGCAGCCGATGTGGACGTCAATATGGGGGCGGGCGGCCGCCAGGATCGCGCCGGCATGGGCGACCTCATCGTCAGTCCGCTGGCGGTCGGCTGGCACGCCGGAAACTGGCACTGGATTGCAGCCGTCGACCTGTACCTACCCACCGGCCGCTACGACAAGAAAGAACTGGCCAACATCGGGCGTAACTACGCCACCGTCGAGCCGCTGTTCGCCTTCACCTACCGCAACCCGCAGGGTTATGAGTTCTCGATGAAGACCATGTTTGACCACAACTACGAGAACAACGACACCCAATACCGCTCAGGCAATGAACTCCACGCCGACTTCGTCGCTGCCAAGCACTTCGGCAACTGGGGTGTGGGTATCGGTGGCTACACCTACAAACAGCTCACCGGCGACAGCGGTGACGGTGCGGTATTCGGAGACTTCAAAGGCCGCGCCACTGCACTGGGCCCGCAACTCTCCTACACAACTGCCTCGGGCTTGAACATCCAGGGCCGCTACCAACATGAGTTCGACGTATTGAACCGTCCGGAAGGCGATAAGTTCTGGCTCAACATTGCCATCCCTCTTTGATTTTATCTGCCAGGAGTCACCCCATGAGCGACATTCAATTGCTTCCCCAAGTGCAGGCGTTCCTACAACGCCAGCACGCCCATTTCGTCGATGGTGCTTACCGCGCTAGCGCCTCCGACAAGCGTATCTCGATCATCAATCCGGCCAATGGCGAAGCCATCGCCCAGGTAACCGCCGCTGATGCATCTGACATCGAAGCGGCCGTCAGTGCAGCACACTGCGCCTTTAAAGGCAGTTGGGCCAAGACCTTGCCCTATCAGCGTGGCGTAATACTCAATCGACTGGCCGATCTGCTCGAAGCCAACAGCGAAGAACTGGCCCAGTTGGAAACCCTCTGCTCAGGCAAATCTATCCACCTATCCCGGATGTTTGAAGTCGGCCAAAGCGCGGTTTTCCTACGCTACTACGCCGGCTGGGCGACCAAGATCAACGGCGAAACGATGTCCCCCTCCTTCCCGTCGATGGCCGGCGAACAGTACACCGCCTTCACCCGTCGTGAGCCAGTGGGCGTGGTGGCCGGTATCGTGCCGTGGAATTTCTCGGTAATGATCGGCGTATGGAAAATCGCTGCCGCTCTGGTCACCGGCTGTACGCTGGTGCTCAAACCCAGTGAATTCACCCCACTGACTTTGCTGCGCCTGGCCGAACTGGCAATGGACGCGGGTGTGCCAGCGGGAGTGTTGAACATCGTCAACGGCACCGGCGAAGTCGGTGCACAACTGGTCAACCACCCGCAGGTAGCCAAGGTTTCGTTCACCGGTTCGGTGCCGACCGGACTCAAGGTCGGCCAGGCCGCAATGGCCGCCAACCTCACCCGAGTGACCCTGGAACTGGGCGGCAAAAATGCTGCGGCGCTGCTGCCTGACGTCGACCTCGATGCTGCCATCGGTGGGCTGATCCAAACCGGTTATGTGCATCAGGGTCAGGTGTGTGCGGCACCAGAACGGCTCTACGTACCGCGTTCACGCCTGGATGAGACCCTGGAGAAATTCAGCGCGGCACTAAAAGGCATGAGCATTGGCTCGCCTCTTGATGAGAGTGTCCAGTTCGGGCCCCTGGCCAATAAGCCGCAGTTCGACAAGATGGTGCAATTTTTCGAGCTGGCACGCCAGGAAAGCCGCATCGTCTGCGGTGGTAATGCGATTGCCCGTCCCGGCTACTTCGTTGAGCCGACCCTGGTACTCGCGGGTAACGCCAAGGATCGCATCCTGCACGAAGAAACGTTCGGCCCGTTAATGTGCGTGCTGCCTTATGACGACGTCGAAGAACTTCCCGGCCTGATGAACGACTCGCCGTTCGGCCTCACCGCAAGCATCTGGACCAACGACCTGTCCAGGGCACTGCGCCTGATCCCCCAGATTGAGGCCGGCACGGTATACATCAACATGCACACCTTCCTCGACCCTTCGGTGCCCTTCGGCGGCATTAAAGCCTCGGGCACGGGCCGCGAATTCGGCAGCGCGTTTATTGACGATTACACCGAACTCAAGTCAGTGATGATCCGCTACTGAATCGCCTCTCGGGCCGGTTTACCGGCCCTGCCCTCCCTGTTCGAAAACTCACAATACTCAACTCGTTTCTGGCACGAGGAATGCTTGAATTTTCCCGTAATTAGTCATATGTGCAAAATCGATCCAATTGCGCACCAAAACTATTAGAAATCCCTTCGAGGTGCCTTGTGAGTGTGCAAAACCTCCACGATTTCGACCACTGGAATCAGGCAGTACATGCCGTGTGTGGCCGTTTTGTCACGCAACGCTGCACTCATGCGGACAATTTCATTGGCAATATCCAGCACCATCAATTGGGTGATCTGAATCTCGCGGATATCCAGGTTAACGCCTTGTCGATCCGCCGCGAACGCGGCAGCGCAAGCCGTGGTGATGATCGCTTCTATTTTTTAGTCCTGCAGCGTGAAGGCAGCATGGCGATCAACCGTAGTGCGCAAACATTCACCTTGCACCCTGGCGACATGGCCCTGCTGGACTCAGCCGAGTCCTTTGAAATGCAACCGAATGGGTTGATCGCGCAACTGTCGATCCACCTCTGCCGTGACGCCGTGGATCGGCTCCTGCCGACACACGCCTGGCGCTTCGGCAAAATCGAACAGAGCGGCCTGAGCGGACGTCTGCTCCACGGCATGTTGCAGCAGATCAGTGACGGGGAAATGAATCTGGGCGCCGGCCAATCTCATGGCGCGGCATTGCAGGACGCCCTGATCAACTTGCTGCAGCCCTCTTTACATCCCGATGATGTACCGAACACCGGCCGCCCCCTACGACGACTCGCTGAGCGAATGATCAACAAAACGCTGCTGGCGCCCCCGACACCAGCCGAACTGGCCGCGATGCTGAACATCTCGGTACGCCAGCTCTACCGCCAGTTTGAACTCGATGGTGACAGCATCGGACGCTACATCCAGCGCCAACGCCTGCACTGCGCCGCCCGAGATTTGGCACAGACCGGTGACAATGCCCTCCCCATCACCACCATCGCCTACAAGTGGGGCTTTACCGACTCCGCGCACTTTTCCCGGGTATTCAAGCGCCACTACAGCATGCCGCCCAAGGATTACCGCGCAAACGTCCAAGGCGCAACCAGCGCGCACAATAACCAAGGACACCCTTGAATATTGCCATCATCGCCACCGGGGCCATGGGCTGTTTGTTCGCTTTACCTCCGGTAATTAGCGGCGTGCGGGGCAGCCTGCATCCCGGTGAACACCAACATCCGCCCAGGCTTCCTTTTTAGCGTGGAAGAAATGAAGTACTGCTTGATGGGACGCGCAGATGCCTTCCCCGAACCGGGTAAGCCCTACCGTATCGAATGGATGCAATTCCAAGGCACCGCGTCAACGGTGCGGTTGATGCTCGCTGGCGCACGCGACTGTTCATCTCAGGCCCCGTCTTCGCTTGATCAGGGCACATTGTCCAGCGAACTGCCGGCTTAGCCAGTGCCCAGCACGTGGCCGAGGCACCGGGGCCATTCTCGCTGTACTGAGCCGTGCAGGAGGATTCGCCTATCAAGAGCATTACAGACCTCAAGAGCAAGACCGTCGGCGTCAACGCCTATGACTCCTATGGCCAGATCGCCATGGTGCTGAAGTATCACGGGCAGAATCCAGCCAAGGGCATCTAGCTGGTGGAAACCGGCCTCCCTGGCTCCGAAGCAGTGCTGCGTGCCGGCCAGAATATCGATGCCTAGAAAGCGCAGCGCACGCAGGAATTCTTTCGTCTGCCCGATGCCACATGGCTTACGACACGCTTCGATCCGGCATTGGAAAACAACAGCTGACCATCTGTTCGGACAGATCCACCCACCTGCAGCACCATTGAGCGCCCTCCGCCGGCATAGCGGCGGATGCCAAATTTAGTAGAAATGTCTATGATTGTCCGTCGACTTTCACAAAGCAGTTCCTTTGATGTCCATTCCCAAGAAACGCCGTAACCGCTACAACCCTGCCAGCGAAGACTTTCACAAGGAAGAGTTTCCTTTTTACTGGCTGGCACGCGTGTACGGGCGCTACGCCATGGCCATGGAAAAGCTGCTCAAGCGGATCGACCTGGATATCCCGCGTTGGCGAGTGCTGAACATTCTCTTCGAGAACGACGACTCCAGCATTTCGGAGATATCCGAACACGCCGTGGCCAAGCTTTCGACCATCACCAAAATCGTCTACCGAATGAAGGATGATGGTCTGGTGGAAACCAGCCAGAGCACCCAGGACGGCCGCGTAACTCAAGTCAGCCTGACCGCGGCAGGTCGCCAGGCGTTTTTTGACATGCACGAACTCACCGACGAGTTATTCCAAAAAAGCTTCCAGGGTCTAACCGAAGCTCAACTGCGCAAACTTAACCAAGTCTTGGCGAACATCTTCGCCAACCTGCCGGAACACTGACCGGCTTCGAGAACTCGCCGCACCCTGCTCGCTACCGTCAACTCAAACAAAATACTAGATTCTTATTAGTCCTCCAGCGCCCCGCTCGTTCAATAACCAGACCTCCGAAATGCTGATGCGAGCTCAAGGTCTGGTTCAGCACCCTGCGAGCGAGTCCGGCGCGCAAAACTCGACTGAAGCTCCACGATCACCACCAGTACCCTTCTTACTTTTCGTCAGTTTTTACTTCGGAACTCATGCCAGCGACCAGCAACCGCTTCAAACGTGTTGTTGGCGGCGTGAGAGGCTTTTGGCGCTCGGCGCGACGATGTGAGCGGGGATCGATATTGTTGGCCACCAGCGCACGTGCAGCCTCTCTCCGCTGGCGAGCCTCCTTGAGACTGACGTCGGGATAGATGCCAAGGGAAATACGCAATTGCTTGTCATGCCAATAGAAACGGAAATGCCAGCGCTTCGAACTCGTCGTGGGCACTTGCAGAGATAAGCCATTCCCATCAGTTAACGTATAAGGCTTGCTGGCGGGCTTGGCTTTCTTGAGCGCTGTATCTGTCAGAGCCATCAGACACCTCCTTCTGCATCAAGGAGGGGAATACAACCCAGCGGTAGACGGACCAATACGAAAATTGATGCGCAAGGAATCGTAAAAGGCTGTGCCAGCGGCGTACTTAAATGTGTACTTAAAAACCGTGGCTGGAGATGGATTCCAGTGGAATTCAGAAAACGAAAAAAGCGGCACAAGGCCGCTATTTCCGTGGCTTCCAGGCGTTCAGTGGGCCTTAGTGGAAGCAAATATGGCGCAGCGGACGGGACTCGAACCCGCGACCCCCGGCGTGACAGGCCGGTATTCTAACCGACTGAACTACCG
>NZ_JBWKXO010000031.1:0-66769 GCF_059423025.1 Pseudomonas sp. GW704-F2
CAATTTAATGGTGGGCTGCCACCGGCTCAGGCCGAGAAAAAACTTAACGTCGTGTCCGGGATTAGTTGACCACTACATGTTGACCCACGGGAAAGAGGTTAGGAGGGTAAGTTTTTTGCTAGGTGCTCTGGAAGGCTTGTTTGTTATGGCTTTTCAAAGGGTTGGCAAGGTTAGCTTTTTGGTTAGGTCTGGTTATTTACTAACCTTTATTAGTGTTAAATATTCAATAAATTAATCCCTTCAAAAATAGTAACTTATGAGTTACTAACCTTTAACCTAACCTAATCTAACCCCTCAAAGTTAGGTCTCAAGCCCAACAAACACGGGCCTACCAAGTCACATCACCCCCCCTTAAAAAAAACTAACCTTTTTCCCGAGGCACCTCTGAATTCAGCTATCTGTGCGTTCTTCTAAGCGTTGCGAAAAACATACACCTTCGCAGGGTTTCGCAGGTTTTTGCCCCCTCTAAAACGCCAAGCAAACGCCCGGCCTGCGCCGTCGTAAGCGGCCCGCAAGTCCGCGGAAAAAATGACCCATTTAGGCCGCAGGCGAGGTGGGGGGACGACGGCGCGCGCCAGGTGTGAAGCACGCCATTGCCAGCGCATTTCGCCCCATTTCGGTGCGCTTCCTTCGGGCGAAAAAAGCCGCCTCAATGGGCGGCTGGTGCAGGCATCAGTTCACCTACAGTGCACCTGCCAAAGCTGGTCCAGCTTGGTGGTGTAGCTCTGGCTCATCATGTCTCGTCGCATTCCCCAGTCCGGGTTGAGGGGCACACTGGCTGAGCGAAGCGTCCCCCTACCCCATCGACCGTTGACCTGGTCCAACACCGCCATCAGCTTCGTGGCGTCGGCAGGTTGGGAAGTGGCAAATAGATCGTCGGTGTACTCCCCCTGTTGACAGAGATTCATCAATAACACCTCGGCCTTGCTGTACTTGAAACCTGGCCGGAACACTCGGTCGAGCGCGTCCACCGCCGCCTTGGTCAGCAGCCGTACATCATCGGTGGGATACGGGAGGTCAATCAGTACACCATTGGCGTACTTCGCCTCCTCGGGGTTGAACATGCCGGTGCGGATGCTGACGCGGATCTTCTTGCACAGCGACTTCTGTGCCCTGAGCTTTTCCGAGGCGCGCATCATGTAGGTGGCCACCGCCTCCTTGATGGGTGCCAGCTCCGTGAGCCGCTTGCCAAACATCCGGCTACAGCAAATCTCCTGCTTCGGCGGGTCCGGCTCGTCCAGCTCCAGGCACGGCGTACCGCTCAGCTCCCGGGCGGTCTTCTCGATCACCACGCTGAACTTCTTGCGTAGCGTCCATGGGTCGGCCTTCGCCAGGTCCATCGCGGTCTTGATCCCCATGGCGTCCAGGTGAAGTTTCATCTTGCGACCGACGCCCCAGACCTCGGACACGTCGGTGTTGCGCAGAACCCAGTCACGCTTGAACGGGTCGCAGATATCGACCACACCGCCGGTTGCCACCTGAAGCCGTTTGGCGGTGTGATTTGCCAGCTTTGCCAGGGTTTTGGTGTGGGCGATCCCCACCCCAACAGGGATGCCTGTGCAGCGCAGTACCAGGCTGCGGATCTTCCGACCGAGGGCATCCCGGCCGTCGATGCCGGTCAGGTCTGCAAAGGCTTCGTCGATGTAAAGGAAAGATGTCAACCCATGGACATCGGTTTCAATGAATATTTGTAAGGGTTTAGATCAGGTGTCCGATGTCCATAGACCACACGCATTTTTCACAGAAATGGATCACGTGGTGTCCATGGCAAATACGCGAATTTTGTGGCGACGAAAGCTAGCGTGACCAAGATGAGCCCGCTCCAATAGTCCAAAGCTCATCCAACCTGGTTGTATAACTGGGGCTCTTAAGCTCTCTCCTCATACCCCATTCAGGTGATACAGGGACGCTGGCAGTCCGCAATGTACCTCGCCCCCACTTGGCATTTATCTCATCCAAAACATTCATCACTCGCCCGCTTGCCTCTGGCTGTGATGGCGCGAATAGGTCGCCGGTGAATTCGTTAGGCTGCCGCAGATCCATCAGCAGTATCTCCGCCTTGCGTAGTTAAACGGACGCCCAAGTCACCACACCGTCATTCACCTGGCCACCTATTTGCGTTCGACTTGACCAGCCATTTGCATCGGTCATGACCACTTTGCATTGAGCACATTCATGTGCGTTGTCTGTGCAGATCGGATGGTCACGGCCTTTCTACTGGTCATGGTTACGGGGGATGCTGCCGTTTGTGGTGACGTGGGAAGCTGGTGGGCATCGTCGAGTGTTCATCGGTGAGCAGTGCCTGTTCGCAACGGATTCTTTGCTAGGTGCCCGGCGCAAACAGAGGAATTGGGAGAAGCATCTCAGCCTTGACATATGTCAAGGTCGATTTGGGTAGTTCTGCTAATCATTGAGTGTTAGCAGGCGATTGTCATGCCAAAGTCTATAATTTGGGCGAATACGGTTGAACCCAAGCACCGCAATCGGTTGACACATTAGATTTTGATTCGGCCCCCCCACAAAGGCAGCTCGAAATGAAAAATACCAAATTGGCCGTCCTCTTCCTTGCCGCATCGTTAACCCCCATATGGACGTTAGCGGCAGATCAATCTCAAGTGACACAAACGCAGCAACAAACTCCGAATGTTGCCGAGTTCGATAAGCAGATGACTCAGGCGCAAGATACCTTTCAGAAGATGCAGGCACAGATGGAGAAAATTCAGCAGACCCAAGATCCCCAGCAACGGCAGAAGCTCCTTCAGGAGCATTGGAATACGATGCAAAATGGAATGAGCATGATGAACGGTATGTGGGGGCCGGGAATGATGGGATGCTGTGGAGGTGGTGGCATGATGGGAGGCCACATGATGGGAGGTGGCATGATGGGGGGCCGCATGATGGGGTGGCAGGACTACTCGAATTTGACCCCGGAGCAAAAGAGTCAACGCCAGTACATGATGGACAGGTACACGGGAATGCAACAGATGATGATGGATCACATGATGTGGCATCAAAACTATATGCAGGGGCAGCCACCGGCCAAGCCTGGACAGTAGGTATTTGCTCGCTTTTTTGATCGTGGAGTGCGTAGTCGGTTAATTCGGGACGTACTCCTAATCTTTGCCCTTTCACCTATGGCTTGTGGCTGACTCGGTAGGGCCTCTATGGTGCTAATGGCCGTCAGTTGGCACTGGAGGTTGCTCTATCCCAATGTGCCTGGGGCTTTGTTGCGGCTGGATGCCGAGAGGCTGTTGCCGCAGCAGGCCTGAACAAATAATCGCTTTGGCCTACTAGCTGATGGTGTTATCGATAGCACAACCAACCTTCATGACCTCAGACCGCATGGAGCGCTGCGCTTGAGCATCGATAAAACGACCTGATTGATTAATACTCGCAACGAGAAAAAACCAATCGATTACTTAGGGCAGGAGGGACGCTGTTGCTCGGTGAGCGCCCACTATCTGGGGAGCCCGCAGCATTTGGAAAAATCGTACGCTACGTTTCTGAGAGGCTAGCGACGGGCCTTGTCGAAGGCAGCCATGATGTCCTGGTCAGCGACTCCATGACAGACTTGTGCTCTTCAATGTGGCCATCTGGTAGGGGCTTCTCAGAAAGCGGAAAAAGCACGCTAGGTGTAACGGCTCGCGTTTGAAAACGGCCGGGCTCGCAATCGATGCAATTTACAGCTCAGATTAACTGCGGCTGACGAAGCCCTCGGGCTCACATTAGCTGCGAGCGAGCTTGCATTCAGCCGCGCCGGCTTGCATTTAATCTCAATGGGCTCACGCTTTCTGCAACTGAACGCCCCTCGCTCAGACCGTCCAATAAACCAGGGTTTGTTGGACGGCCGTCTCTCAGCAGGCAACCCTCGCGCAAACCCGCATTGCTGACATCCAGCTACAGTCTCCAGCTTTCAATATCCGACTACACTGGACTCTCACTGAATAGTTGGACAAAGCCATGTTGATTGGATACGCCCGTGTCTCGACCGACGACCAACTTCTCGATCTGCAACGCGACGCTCTGGCGAAGGCTGGCTGCGAGCGCGTGTTCGAGGATACAGCCAGCGGAGCCAAGGCCGAGCGGGTTGGTTTGACCGCCTTGCTGTCCACGCTACGCCGTGGCGACACCTTGGTGATCTGGCGCCTGGATCGCCTCGGCCGCTCGCTGAAGGATCTGATCCGACTGGTCGAGCAACTGGACGCCGCCAGCGTCGGCTTGCGCAGCTTGCAAGAAAACATCGATACCGCCTCGATTGGAGGCCGTCTGGTATTTCACCTATTCGGCGCCTTGGCCGAGTTCGAGCGCAACCTGATTCGCGAGCGCACCCAAGCCGGCCTATCCGCTGCGCGGGCCCGTGGCCGCAAGGGTGGGCGCAAGAAACGGCTCGATCCGGCCAAGCAAGAACTCGCCTTGCGTCTCTATCACGAGCGGAAACACACCGTGGCGGAAATCTGCCGTATGATGGGCATTGGCCGCTCGACGCTCTACAACTATCTGACCGAGGCCGAACGCAATGCCCAGCGGGCAGCGTAAGGCCATCCCAACCGATTCGCTGATGCAGTTGCGGCAGCGGCTCGACCGTCTGCCGAAGAAAAGCCCGGAACGGGCCGCCCAGGTGACTGCGATAGCTGAGTTGTATGGCGTGTCCCCGAGCACTGTGTACCGGGCGCTGAACTTCATCCATAAACCCCACGCGGCCCACCGGGCCGATCACGGTAAACCGCGCGTGTTGCAGCAGGCCGAGCTGGAACGCTACTGCGAGCTGATTGCAGCGCTGAAACTGCGCACCACCAACAAGCAAGGGCGGCACCTGTCTACCCGCCGCGCCATCGAGTTGCTGGAAGACTATGGGGTGGAGACCGTGCAAGGGTTGGTCAAGGCGCCTAAGGGTGTACTCAGCCGACCAACCGTCAACCGCTACCTATCCTTGTGGCGACTGGATCAACCGCGGTTGTTGCGGCAGCCGCCCGCGACGCGCTTTCAGGCGGCACACAGCAATGACTGCTGGCAGTTCGACCTGTCGCCCTCTGACCTCAAACACATCGATAAACCGGACTGGATCGACCCGGCCAGAGGTGAGCCAACGCTGATGCTGTTCAGCGTGGTGGATGATCGCAGTGGTGTGGCCTATCAGGAATACCACTGCGTATACGGCGAGGACGCAGAGTCGGCGCTGCGCTTTCTGTTTAACGCCATGGCGCCGAAGGCTGACCCCACCTTTCCGTTCCAAGGCCGCCCCAAGATGATCTACCTGGACAATGGCCCGGTGACCAAGCGCCGCGTCTTCCAGAACGTCATGCAGGCGCTGGGCATCGAGTGGCAGACACACATCCCGGCCGGCAAGGATGGCACCCGTACCACAGCCCGCTCCAAAGGCAAGGTGGAGCGCCCTTTCCGCACGGTGAAGGAAGCCCACGAGACGCTGTATCACTTCCACAAGCCTGAAACCGAAGCGCAGGCCAACGAGTGGTTGATGCGTTATCTGGTGCGCACCTACAACGCACAGGGCCATCGTTCCGAGCCGCATTCGCGGATCGAGGACTGGCTGGCTAACCTGCCCGCCGAGGGCCTGCGCGAAATGTGCACCTGGGAGCAGTTCTGCCGGTTCGCCCGCGAGCCCGAACGACGCAAGGTCGGCGTCGATGCGCGAGTCACCATCGACGGCACGGCCTACGAGGTGGAGCCCGACATGGCCGGTGAGTCCGTAGTGTTGCTTTGGGGCTTGTTCGATGGTGAGCTCTATGCCGAGTTCGAGGGGGAGCGCTTCGGGCCTTATTACCCAGTCTCCGGGCCAATTCCACTGCATCGCTACCGCGCATTCAAACGCGGCAAGGCCGATGAACGATCCGAGCGCATCCGCTCGCTGGCTGACCAGCTTGGTCTACCCATCGCCGCATTGGCCGGCGACGATGTGCGGCTGACACCTCCCGCAGCTCCCATGGCACTGCCGCGCCAACCCTTCGATGCCGAGGCGCATGAATACCGGTTTCCCAGCGTCATCGCAGCCAAGCTCGCCATTGCCGATGATCTGGCGCAGCCGTTGGCTAAGCTCTCACCCGAAGATCAGGCATTCATCCACCAGATGCTGAGCGAAACCCTGACGCGCCGCATCGTGTTGGAGCGCGTTCGGGGCTACTTCCGCCACAAGAAAGCAGGAGAAGAACATGCGGGTTGAAGTGATGCAGCACTACGGACTGACGTTGCCGCTGAACCAGGCCGGCTACTTTGAGACCGCCCACCATCAGCAGTTGATCAAGGACATCAAGGGGGCGATCTTCGAGGGGCGCCTGATCGCACTGTGCGGCGTCATAGGCAGTGGCAAGACCGTGATGCTGCGCCGGCTTCAGCAAGCGATGGAAGAGGAAAAGAAGATCACGGTCTCCAAGTCGCTAGCCATCGAGAAGCACAGCATCAAACTGGCCACCTTCATCGCCGCGCTCTTCTACGACCTCTCCTCCGAAAAGCAGGTACGCATCCCGACCCAGGGCGAAAAACGTGAGCGTGACCTGCGCGAGCTGGTGAGGAAGAATAAGCGCCCGGTGGCCCTGTTCGTCGATGAGGCACATGACCTCAACGGCCATACGCTGACCGGCCTTAAGCGCCTGATGGAACTGGTCGAGGACGGCGACGGCCGATTGTCGGTGGTGCTGGCCGGGCATCCCAAGCTGCGTAACGACCTGCGCCGCCCGACGATGGAGGAAATCGGCTACCGCACAGATATTTTCTCGCTCGACGGCATCGCCGGCAGTCAGCGCGAGTACATCCACTGGCTGCTGGAAACCTGCACTGCGGGGAAGGTCGAACCCGAGTCGATCCTGAGTGAAGACGCCATCGACCTGCTCGCCACCAAGCTGCGCACACCATTGCAAATCCAACTGCACCTCAGCATGGCATTGGAAGCCGGCTACCTGACTGGCGAGAAACCGGTCTCGGCGGAGCTGGTGGAATCAGTGCTGTCGCGTCAACTGGATGATCTGGAACCGACCCTGACGCGCCACGGTTACCGCATCAAGGATCTGGTAGATCAGTTCGACGCCAGACCCAATGAGATCAAGGCGCTGTTTAGCAACGCGCTCGATCCGGCGCGCGCCGCTGAGCTGCGGGACAAGATGCTGGCAGCGGGGTTGCCGATCTGAGTCTGGGGGCTGAGGAGCAACGGAACAGAAAGTGCACTTAAGCCCTGCCATCTCCTCTCAGCGCAATAGTCCAGGTACTCCAACTCTATCCTCTGCTTGATTCCGTACTTAACTACGGAGATAGAGTCGACTCGTGGGTAGAAAACCCGAGAGGAGGCTGTTATGAAATACCTAAGACTGCTGCTGATAGTTGGTTCGACTCTGCTGTCATCCACCATATGGGCCGAGGGCGGGAGCGATCGTTCGATTGAGCGGGCCGCTTCTATGCACGACAAGGCTGAGGCGGCCTTGGTGGTGAAGATTGAGCAACGAGGGGCCACGGCGGCTAGCCGTGTCGAAGAGCAGCCCGCCTGTTCACCTGCAAGGTAGTACATGAGCGACCGCTCCACGCTCCGCTCGACCAGACTCAGCGTGAGTTTGTCCTGATAAGGCGTGAGCGTAAATGTCAGATTACCCATCTGTGGCCTCTGCAAGTGCTCCTTTGGCCATTCAGCGGTGCTCATTGAGCGCCGCTTTTTTTTAAGCTCCAGCCGACAAACAGGGGTGCCTTACGAAACTGCTGATCGTAGGTCAGCGCGGCTCTTTGTTCCTATGCAGCGAAACGATCAGCGGACAGGAGACAGTCCCGTGGCTCGCACAACAGTCGTGAACCAGTTGCTCCAAAACTGACTCGATCCGTCGCAGATCTGCGAGCTTGCCGCGCACGTCCTCGAGCTTCTGCTCGGCGAGCACGCGCGCTTCATCACAGTGAGCGCCGTCATCCAGCCTCAATAGCCCGGCCACTTCTTCGAGGCTAAAGCCCAGCCGTTGCGCGGATTTTACGAATTTCACCCGGGCGACATCCGCCACGCCGTAGCGGCGAATGCTGCCGTAGGGCTTGTCCGGTTCGGGCAACAGCTCCTTGCGTTGATAGAACCGGATGGTTTCCACGTTGACCCCGGCCGCCTTGGCGAAGGCGCCGATGGTCAGGCTTTCCACATTGTTTTTCATACCGCTTGATTCCGTACATGACTACGGGATTAACCTTAAACCATCGATCAAATGCTCGAAAGGAGAAATGCATGTCTGAACCATCAAACGGGCGCGCCCCTCTTGTTGCCGGGGCGCTTGCTGCGATTCTCGCCTCGACTTGCTGTCTTGGGCCGTTGGTACTGATCGCACTGGGATTCAGCGGGGCCTGGATCGGCAACCTGACCGTGCTGGAACCTTACCGCCCGATCTTTATCGGTGGGGCGTTGATCGCGCTGTTTTTTGCCTACCGGCGCATTTTTCGACCGCAACAAGCTTGTAAACCGGGCGAAGCCTGCGCCATCCCTCAGGTACGCACCACCTACAAGCTGCTCTTCTGGGTGGTGACGGCATTGGCGCTGGTCGCGCTCGGCTTCCCCTACATCCTTCCCTTGTTCTACTGATCAGGAGTTCGCCATGAAAAAACTGCTCGCATCCTTCGCCCTTGCCACTCTCGTCGCCACACCTGTCTGGGCGGCCATCCAGACCGTTACCCTGTCGGTGCCCGGCATGACCTGCGCCGCCTGCCCGATTACGGTGAAGAAGGCGTTGACCAAGGTCGATGGCGTGACCAAGGCTGAGGTGAGCTTCGAGAACCGCGAGGCCACCGTCACCTTCGACGATACCAAGACCAATGCCCCGGCGCTGACCAAGGCGACTGAGGACGCCGGCTACCCGTCCAGCGTCAAGCAATAGGCGGGCATTCCAATGGCAAATTCTTTCAATCTGTTCACGCGGATCGGTGACAAAGCCGGTTCTGTTGGCGTGCTGGTTTCCGCCATAGGTTGCGCCTCGTGTTTTCCCGCCCTTGCCAGCCTGGGGGCCGCGATCGGTCTGGGCTTTTTGAGCCAGTGGGAAGGCCTGTTCATCACCACGCTGCTGCCTCTTTTTGCTGGACTGGCTCTGCTCGTTAATGCCCTTGGCTGGCTCAATCATCGGCAGTGGCGACGGACTGCGCTCAGTCTGATCGGCCCTGTTCTGGTGCTGGCAGCGGTGTTTTTGATGCTGGCTCACGGCTGGCGGAGTGGCTGGTTGCTCTACATCGGCCTGGCTCTCATGTTTGGGGTGTCCATCTGGGATCTGGTGTCGCCCGCTCACCGCCGTTGCGTACCGAATGCCTGTCCGACGCCGCCAAAACCGTGATACCGCCACTAACCCCTCCGAGGAAACAAAGAATATGACCACCTTACGAATCCGCGGTATGACCTGCGCCTCCTGTGCCGAGCATGTCAGAGAGGCCTTGGAGCAAATTCCCGGTGTGCACCGGGCGGATGTCTCCTATGCCAGCGGCAAAGCCGAATTGAAGGCCGACGAGGGCGTAAGCCGAGAGCAAATGCAGGCCGCCGTCGAGGCTCTGGGGTATCGAGCGGCGTTCGAAGATTCCACGATACAAGCCCGTCCTGGCCTGCTCGACAAGGCGCGGGGCTGGTTGAGCGGCAGCACTGGCGCCGGGAAAGAAGACGGTAGGCTCCACATTGCGGTCATCGGCAGCGGTGGCGCGGCGATGGCGGCCGCGCTCAAGGCGGTGGAAGGCGGTGCCCGCGTTACCCTCATCGAGCGCGGTCTCATCGGCGGCACCTGCGTCAACGTGGGCTGCGTGCCCTCCAAGATCATGATTCGTGCCGCGCATGTGGCCCATCTGCGCCGCGAGAGTCCGTTCGATACTGGATTGTCCGCCACGACGCCGACGGTCCTGCGCGAGCGACTGCTCGCGCAGCAGCAAGGCCGTGTCGACGAACTGCGCCACGCCAAATACGAAGGTATTCTGGAGAGCACCCCAGCCATCAGCGTGCTGCGTGGCACCGCCCGTTTCCAGGACGGCCACACGCTCAGCGTGGAACTGGCCGAGGGTGGCGAGCGCATCGTAGCCTTCGACCGCTGCCTGGTCGCCACCGGCGCAAGCGCTGCCGTTCCGCCGATTCCAGGGCTGAAAGACACGCCGTACTGGACCTCGGACGAGGCGCTGGCGAGCGATACAATCCCTAAGCGGCTCGCCGTGATCGGCGCCTCCGTAGTGGCGGTGGAACTGGCGCAGGCCTTCGCCCGGCTGGGTAGCGAGGTCACGATCCTGGCACGCAGTGCGATGTTCTTCCGTGAAGACCCGGCCATCGGCGCGGCGGTGACGGAGGTCTTCCGTATGGAGGGCATCGAAGTGCTGGAGCAAACGCAAGCCAGCCAGGTGTCCCACGCCAACGGCGAGTTCGTACTGACCACCAACCATGGTGAGTTACGTGCCGACCAACTGCTCATTGCCACCGGGCGCTTGCCGAACACCCAGGGCATGAATCTGGACGGCGCCGGCGTGAAGCTGGACGAGCGCGGTGGAATCCGGATTGATCAGGGCATGCGCACCAGCGCAGCGGATATCTATGCGGCCGGCGACTGCACCGACCAGCCGCAGTTCGTCTATGTGGCGGCGGCTGCTGGCACCCGCGCGGCAATCAACATGACCGGCGGCGAGGCAAAGCTCAATCTCGACGTCATGCCGGCCGTGGTGTTCACCGATCCGCAAGTGGCCACCGTCGGCTACAGCGAAGCCGAAGCGCACCACGCCGGGATCGAAACCGACAGCCGCACCTTGACCCTGGACAACGTGCCGCGCGCGCTGGCCAACTTCGACACGCGGGGTTTCATCAAGTTGGTCGCCGAAGCGGGCTCCGGCCGGCTGCTGGGTGTGCAGGCGGTGACTCCGGAAGCGGGCGAAATCATCCAGACCGCCGCCATTGCCATCCGCGCCCGGATGACGGTGCAGGAACTGGCCGATCAGTTGTTCCCCTACCTGACGATGGTCGAGGGGCTGAAGCTCGCCGCACAGACCTTTAACAAGGACGTCAAACAATTGTCCTGCTGCGCAGGGTAATGAGAGAGCGAGGTTGAAACATGAGCAACACGGCAGGCGATCTCGGTAGGTGCGACAGCCTACGCAAGACATGGCAGGTGGTCAGCTTCTGGGGGCTGCCTGCCGTCGTGGCGACGATAGCGATTGTTCTGTCAGATCGACGCCCCGCGTTGTTCCTGGTAGCGGGCGCCGCGCTGGCCGTGATGGGCGGCGCCTGCCTGGTCAACGCCACGCGTTGTCGCCGCCTTCACTGCTACATCACGGGGCCTTACTTCCTGTTGCTCGCGGTTGGTGCGCTACTGGCTTATGTGTTTGACCAAAACGGCGAGCATCTCTCCAGGCTGTGGCTGCTACTGGCTCTGGGTGCTGCACCGTTGCTCATCTGGCTACCTGAGCGCCTAGCCGGAAGGAAATATCTGAGCGCCCCAGTTTGCGGTGAAGATCGGGAGTGTCGGCGATGAATGCCTACTCCATATCCAGATTGGCCGAGGACGCGGGCGTTAGTGTCCATATAGTCCGAGATTATGTGCTGCGCGGCTTGCTGCACCCCGCGCGGCGCACGGAAAGCGGTTACGGCATTTTCGATGAGCGGTCCCTGGCGCGGCTGTGCTTCGTGCGTGCCGCCTTCGAGTCCGGTATCGGGCTCGACGAATTGGCGCGGCTCTGTCGAGCGCTCGATGCGCACGATAGTACCGATGTGATCGGGTGTATCGAGCGCTTGCTTCGGCAAATCACGACACGGCAGGCGGCTTTAGCCGCAGTGAAAACGGAGTTGGCCGGGCTGACCCATTGCGCCGTCGAAGGTCACGCCCATGCGTAACACCAACCAATCCGAATCAATCAAGATACCCCGCTGGCGCGCCTACACGTGGGGTGCGCTCGCCGCGCTCACTTGCCCCTGCCATTTGCCGGTGCTGGCATTGCTGCTTTCGGGGACTGCGGCCGGGGCCTTCGTCAGCGAACATTGGAGCCTCGCTGCGCTCGTGCTGGCGGTTCTCTTCATCCTCTTCCTGAGAGCGGCACTGCGGGCCTTTCGGGAGCGGCCGTGATCCGCTCAGACCACTGCGCGGTCTCCGCTGCCGAGTTGCGGCAGAGTTGGGAGCGCCGGGAATTCTTCTGCACTACCGGCCGCAGGTCGATCTGCGCACAGGTTCGATCACGGGTGCGGAAGCGTTACTAGGTTTTCTTGGACGACGGAGGAACCCCATCATGAACGCAAACAACACCCCTACCATCAGCTGCTGCGAATGTTGCAAGGACATTCCCCTTGACGCCGCGCTTACGCCGGAAGGTTCCGAGTACGTCGTGCACTTCTGTGGCCTGGAGTGCTATCAACGCTTTATGTCTCGCGCGGATAAGAGGGCGGCATTCGAGCCTGATAGCCCCTGCACACAAAAGGTCAGTACCCGTCACGACGACTAATTCGCTTTGCCTCTGGAAAGTGGCTCTGGTTAATTGCAGAAAGCGTGAGCCCACGATGATGGAATGCAAGCCGACGCATCTGAATGCAAGCTCACTCGCAGTGAATGTGAGCCCGGCTGCTCCGTCAGTTGCAGTTAATCTGAGCCGGGAATCGCATTGATTGCGAGCGCGGCCGATTTCAAACGCGAGCCGTTACAGCTAGGTCTTGGCTTGTTCAGATGTTTGACTGTTGGCGGCACTTTCCAAATTGCAACTGCAATTGACCAACCCGAGCAAAATGCCGCACGCCTGCACAGGTCGAGCACCCGAACACTGTCCGCGCAGAGCAAGCAAGTTTTGCCTCAGCTGCAACAATGCTTCCACACGCACTTCCACTTGCTGGATATGGTTGTCCAGTAGCACATTGACCTCGCCACAATCCTGCGTCGGATAGTCTCTCAGTCCTAACAATGCCCGAATTTCGCTCAACGTCATGTCGAGCGAACGGCAATGACGGATGAACTGCAAACGCTCGATGTGAGCATCACCGTACAGCCGGAAGTTGCCACCGCTTCGCGCGGGCTTCGGCAGTAGTCCTTCCTTCTCGTAGTAACGGATGGTCACGACCTCGCACCCAGAGCGCTTGGCGAGGTCGCCAATTCTGATTTCCATTTATCAATCCCATTTATCACTTGACTCTATAGTGACTATAGAGATTTTAATGGAGTCTGAATAGATGACTTGCAGGAGTTACCCATGAGCGAATGCGCTTCAAAGGGTTGTGGCTGCTCGGCTGAGCCGATCATCCAACCCACAACACAAGCCCCGCTTCCAACCGAATCGGCTCAAGCGGTGTATCGCATCGAGAACATGGATTGCCCCACGGAGGAGGCACTGATCCGAAGCAAGCTGGCCGGACTGACAGGTGTGGTTGGTCTTGAATTCAACCTGATGCAGCGTACTTTGGTCGTTCGGCACGAACTGCCTTCGCTGGCTCCCGTTGAGCAGGGGCTGACTGCAATCGGCATGCAAGCCGTGCGCATAGATCAGGCATCGACCGAACAAACGACCAAACTATCAATTACCAAGATGGATTGCCCGACCGAAGAAACGTTGATCCGCAACAAACTCGGCACAGTGGCCGGGGTTGCGGATCTCGATTTCAACCTGATGCAGCGCACGCTGTCGGTACGCCATGCGAACCAGGTTCTGCCAGACGTGCTCGCGGCACTGCAAGCGCTCGGATTCGAGGCGCAGGTAGTGGACACGGCAGAATCTGCATCGCCATCTGCTTCCCCTGTGACCACGCCAAC
This sequence comes from Pseudomonas sp. GW704-F2, assembly GCF_059423025.1. NCBI lineage: Bacteria > Pseudomonadati > Pseudomonadota > Gammaproteobacteria > Pseudomonadales > Pseudomonadaceae > Pseudomonas > Pseudomonas sp. GW704-F2. The sequence goes on from NZ_JBWKXO010000031.1 coordinate 13,701, forward strand.
CAACTGGTGGCCGCTGGGCATCTCCTTGGTAACGGCATCAGCGGCAGAGGCGGTCTACTGGCTCCACAACGGCAATCATTGGTCGGTCGTCGTTCTGGCGCTCATCGCGGTTTTCACAGGCGGCCTTTCTACCTACAAGAAGGGTTGGATCGCGCTCAAGAACCGTAACCTCAACATGAACGCCCTGATGTCGATTGCCGTTACAGGTGCCATGTTGATCGGTCACTGGCCCGAAGCGGCGATGGTGATGGTGCTCTTCGCTCTGGCCGAAGTGATCGAGGCCAAGTCGCTGGATCGTGCTCGCAATGCCATTCGTGGCCTGCTCGACCTGACCCCGGAACAGGCCACGGTACAACAAGCGGATGGCACATGGCGCGAGGTCGGCGCAAAACTAATCGCCATTGGCAACCGCGTCCGGGTCAAGCCAGGTGAGCGCATCGCCCTTGATGGTGAGGTGCTGGAAGGCCGCTCTACAGTCAACCAAGCACCGATCACGGGCGAAAGCCTCCCGGTCGAGAAGTCCCCTGGTGATCCGGTGTTCGCGGGCACGATCAACGAATCCGGTTCATTCGAGTACCGTGTCACCGCCGTGGCCAGCAACTCCACACTGGCGCGCATCATTCACGCGGTCGAGGCTGCTCAGGGGAGCCGTGCGCCGACCCAGCGTTTTGTCGATCAGTTCGCCCGCTGGTACACCCCCGTAGTGTTCGGTGTTGCCATCGCCATCGCATTGTTACCGCCGCTGTTCATGGGGGCGGCATGGCTCGACTGGATTTACCGAGCATTGGTTCTGCTGGTAGTCGCCTGCCCGTGCGCACTGGTGATTTCTACGCCAGTCAGCATTGTCAGCGGCTTGGCCGCTGCCGCCCGCCACGGCATTCTCATCAAGGGCGGGGTCTATCTGGAAGAGGGCCACAAGCTACGTTGGCTGGCTCTGGATAAGACCGGCACGATCACGCACGGCAAGCCGGCTCAGACCGATTTTGTCACATGGGGCAATGCACTCGCCGTAGACAGCCGCAGCATCGCTGCTAGTTTGGCCGCCCGCTCCGACCATCCTGTATCCAAAGCGGTGGCACAGGCCGCGCAGACTGATGCGATTGTCTTACTCGAAGTGGCCGAGTTCAGCGCGCTGCCTGGTCGGGGTGTGCAAGGCCAAATCAACGGTGAGACCTACCATCTTGGCAACCACCGAATGCTCAAAGAGCTGGGACAGTGCACGCCAGAGCTGGAACAGCACATCGCAGCGCTGGAAACCGTAGGCAAGACCGTCGTGATGTTGGTAGGCGCAAAAGAGGTACATGCCTTATTCGCCGTCGCGGACACCATCAAGGACAGCAGCAGGAACGCCATCGCCGAGTTGCATGCACTGGGCATCAACACCATGATGCTGACTGGCGACAACCCCCATACGGCACAGGCCATTGCGGCACAAGCTGGAATCGACCGTGCCCAAGGCAACCTGCTCCCAGAGGACAAACTGAGCGAAGTTGAGCAATTGGCCAAAATCGGCAAGGTCGGCATGGTCGGTGATGGCATCAACGATGCCCCGGCCTTGGCGCGTGCGGACATCGGCTTTGCCATGGGAGCGGCTGGCACAGATACCGCCATCGAGACCGCCGACGTGGCCCTGATGGATGACAACCTGTGCAAGATTCCGACTTTCGTGCGTCTGTCGCGTGCAACGGCGCAGGTGTTGATGCAAAACATTGTGCTGGCCCTTGGCATCAAGGCAGTATTTTTGACGCTCACCTTCACGGGTCACGCGACCATGTGGATGGCTGTGTTCGCGGACATGGGGGCCAGCTTGCTCGTCGTTGGCAATGGCTTGAGGCTGTTGCGCCAATGAGCTGGAAATTCTTACTTTATGGCTGGGGTGGTCTGAACATCGGTAAGCGTCCACCCAACACACCTTGCGTGGTTAGACGGGCGTCCACTTATGCAGAAGCAACTCCGCAACCTCACTCGCCCACTGTGTCGGCAGACCCGTCAGCACATCCTTCAAATATGCATGTGGATCATGCCCGTTGATCCGCGCCGACTGGATAAAGCTCATGATCGCCGCCGCACGTTTGCCGCTGCGTAGCGAGCCGGCGAACAGCCAGTACGAGCGTCCAAGGGCCCATGGTCGGATCTGGTTGTCGGGTAGTCAGACGCGGTTGCCCGCGTCCAACCCCCTAAGAACCGTGCATGCGAGTTTCCCAGCACACGGCTCAAGCCTCTGCTAAGGCGCCATTGGGCACCCGGTTATACATCGTCGACATTGGCAAATTGCACATCTCGTGGGCAACGCAGGTGGTAAATCTCAAGATTAGCCGCAGCGTCCGTCCCGCCATGACCTAGCTTCACAATATGGCGACTGTGCCACGGTGTGTCTTTGGTCACCGGCTTGAAGCAGGCGCAGCACCTGCCGCCCTGTTGCACCCATACCCGATACAGCTTGGCTCGACCTTTAACGGAAGTGAGCATCTTCTTGCCCCAGCGGGACTCGAAGTACTCATCCCATGCAGGGTCGTGAGGGTTGGCAGCAGCCTTAATCTTGATATGTCGCACAATCGGTGTGTCTGAGGCGTCTACTAGCGTGTACTGACGCTTCCGACCATCGGCGGATTTTTCAGTACACGAGAACACCCAACGGCGCGCCCCTTGTACTTTGAAATACCGATCCTTCACCCATCGGCGTGTCTTGCGAGGGTGGCGACGTACCGCCCATCGCCAGAGCATTTCCCACACTGCGCTGTCCACCTGGTTGAAGACCTTCTTGGCGACGACATGACTGTGATAGTTCGCCCAGCCCCGTAGAACCGGGTTGAGCAAACCTATCAAGTTAGCCTGTCGTATCGTTTTGTTGGTCTTGATCAACTCTCGCAGCTTGGCAAGTAGAGCCCCGATGTTCGCCTTGGACGGCTTGATCAGGAGCTTGCCGTTGTACTTGCGCAGGTTCCATCCGAGGAAGTCGAACCCGTCCCCTATGTGCGTTATCTTGGTTTTTTCCGGAGAGAGGACAAGTCCACGCTCTGCCAGAAATTCAACCACGGCGGGCCTGACTTCATTCTCCAGCCATTCTTTCGAACAACCAGTGATGATGAAATCATCTGCATAACGCACCACGCGCATTTTTCGGGCTGTCCACTTCGCGTTGGGAAATCTCTTCGCCAGCATCGCTTCCAACCCATCCAGCGTCATGTTCGCCAACCCCGGGGATATGATGCCTCCCTGCGGGGTTCCGGCGTGGCTGGGGAATAGCTGCTTTTGGTAGACATAACCAGCCCGGAGCCATTTCTGCAAAATCGCCTTGTCCATGGGAATGTTGGCGATCAACCAGTCATGGCTGATATTGTCGAAACAGCCTTGAATGTCGCCCTCTAACACCCATTCCGCGTTTGCTTTTCGTGACAGCACACCAAAGCACTGTGCGACGGCATCCGCAGTTGAGCGTTCCGGCCTGAACCCATAAGAGTTCGGGTCGCCGGTAGTTTCCGCTATCGGTTCCAGAGCCAGCAGATGAAGCGCCTGCATGGCCCGGCATTTCATCGCGGGAATTCCAAGAGGTCTCGTTTTGCCGTTTTTCTTCGGAATAAGCACTCTCCGAAGCGGGAGCGGCGAGTAACCTCGCCGCGTCAACGACTCTATCGCGCCGAGCTTGGCCCTAGGCGTATTCCAAGTAACCTTGTCCACGCCGGGGGTATTTTTGCCTTTGTTTTCAGACACCCGTTTCACAGCAAATGCCTTGCCACTGAACGAGTGAGTCAGCAGCCATTGCAGGGCTTTCACCTTGTTATGTCTGCCATCTTGTACAGCCTTCACAATACGCGCTTGCAGCCCTCTGACACGACGTTGTACGGCGATCCAATCGATGCTGTCCCACGACGTGCCGGAAGGTGCACACGCCAATGCTGCTGCGTTCATTTGCTCTCCTTCCGTTGAAAGGGTTCTACCTACTCTCGTGTGAAGAGAGACCATGAGGACGTCTGCCCGCTTTCGCGTGAAGTGATGTTTCAACCTCTATCCAACCCATTACAGGACGGCGTTCGCTTTTTCCTCGTTCCTTCGCCCGCACCGCCATGGGCAATTTTTACAAACGGCTTTCCCTGACGGGAGCGATACGGGATTTCCACGTTCCGCTTACTGAAGTGCGTCGGGTTAGGTGCCTGCTATCGACCGGGAGGCATGTGGGTCACGAATGCGTAGTAGAAAGACGCAGTTCCCACCTCCATTACCATTTTGGTTCGAGCGTGTAAGCCATTTCCGCTCGCTTAATTTAACGATCGTTGCGCAGATTCACGTGTGTTCACCATACCAACTATCTAGCACTTGTCCGGCCATGGCTGCCAGAAGGGTACGCCTCTCACGATTGGTACCCCGCACCTTGCGGCGCCTCGTAACATTGTCGAAGGCGCTCTTGATTCAGCCTTCTAGATTCACCCGGTGACACGGGTGGTTCCCACCAAGGGGGAACAACTTCATTAAGCGACTTCGTGTCGCACTTCGCACCAATTATTGTCGACGGGTACAGCACCATCATCAAGATAGCGCGTCAGCGCTATCCAGTGCTTTAAGCGGTAATCAAGCGCCTTGGCGATGGCCGATACCTCAGGCACAAGGTCTCAAACTAAACGACCACCTGATGCGGATGTAGTAGTCAGGGAAAGCTTTCAAAGGATCGACCTGCTAATGCTAGGTCTTTTGTTGCGAATACCAGCCTCATACCGCTGCCCTAAACCACTTCCAATGGATGGCCTTATGAAGCCTGGAAACTGTTGTTCCAGAGGGGTTCAGAAGGTGGCGCGGACTCTACAGGATTTACTAACGATTTCCCCCCCTCAGATCGTTATTGCTTAGAACTACGATGGGAACGCGGGCCAAGTCGGGCCGGAAGACACGCTCGCAGCTTGCATAAAAGCTGTTGTTCCGGGGCTTGCTAAAGGTTAGGAGTTAAGTAGCTTTATAAACAATGATTTAAAAAATAGCTTTAGCAGCAATAGGGATAGGTCAGCGGTTGGGGGTAGGTTGATGGAGCTTGTGTGGGCTACTGAGGATTTGGTGATTGCCGGTCGTCCTTATCCAGGCTTTCCGATCCTGCTTTGGGACACGCTCGACAGTTGCGTCCCCGCCAATGAATTCTTTCGCCACTACCTGTTGCGTGGAGCTATTGGGTCACGGAAGTCATGGCCAAGCACGGGGCGTGCGCTGTACGACTTTTTCAGTTTCCTCCAGGCGCATGACCTTGACTGGCGCGACGTGGACCGTGGCGAGGCCAAGAGTGTCGTAGCGGCCTACCGGGACTACTGCCTGGTGGAGTGCAAGTTGGCCCCATCAACAACCCGTCAACGGCTGCACTATGTGTGCAAGTTCTACGAGTATGCACAGCAGCAGGGATGGGTGAGCAGACTGCCGTTTGGCTATGAGGAACGGACGGTCAAACGCGCTCCCGGCTTCCTTGCCCACGTCGATGCCAGCGGCGGCAAGGCTATGGTGAGCGACATCATGCCGCGCAAGCATCGGGCGCTGCCGAAGTTTCTGAGCATGGATGAGATCAAGGCGCTGCTGGCGACGCAGGAAAATCCGCATCACCGAATGATGATTCGGCTCGGGCTTCAGACTGGACTGCGCCGGGAGGAAATCGCCTCTTTCCCGCTTGCCTACATCTTCGATCCGGATAAAGCCGGTAGGCACGAGCGCAACATCCGGATTCACCTCGATCCACACGATGGCCATGGTATGCGCACCAAGGGCAGCAAGCCGCGCGACATCTACATCAGTCGCCGCTTCCTTGCCGATTTGCATCGCTACGTAGTGCAGGTTCGCGGTGAGCGGGCCTCATTGAGCCGCACCCGTACCAATCACGAGCCGCTGTTCCTGAACCAGTTTGGTGAGCCCTTCGCCGATGATGGCAAGCGCATCGCGCGCATCGTCCGGGAAATCGGCAAGCGGGCCGGTATCAGGGTCCATACCCACATGCTGCGCCACACCTACGCCACCCATACCCTGGTCACGCTCCAGCGCAACCGCGGCAGCGTGGATCCGCTGGTGTTCGTGCAGCGGCAGCTCGGTCATAGCTCCATTCAGACAACGATGGTGTACCTGCACCTGGTCAACGAACTGGCCGACGACGCGGTTCTGGCCTACGACGATGAGTTGAACGAAGGGTTGGGATCGGTCTGATGGGCAAACGTAAGGTATTCAACAGGACCGACCTCAGCGTCCCGCAGGTCGAGCACAACCGCGACTCGGCGGGTCGTGTCGTCGTTCTCCCCGAGGCGATTCCGCCGGCCACGACTACGGTCGCCTTCGGGCGCAATGCCACGCGCTCCCGGGGCTTCGACTTCGCACCCTGGTACGGCACGGGCATCGATTCGATCACCTACGCTTGCCAGCGGCAGATTGAGCGCTTCCTGGCCCGGCAGGACGGCGGGCTCGAGGCCAGTTCCGTAGCGAGCATCTGTAAAGGTGGTTTACGTCACTTCCTCAACTACATAGTGCTGCGCGCAACCGCGCTCAGGCGCGGGCTGACCCTGGACGACATTGATCGCGCCGTAATTGACGGGTTTCTTGGCCACCTCGCCGGACTGGGCATCACCACCCCTAGTCAGAGGAGCCACTACACCAGCACGAAGTCCGTCCTTCACGCGTTGGGCCGGCGTGGGCTGATTTCGTTGGTCACCACGGGGGACGATGCGACTTTCCCACGAAACCCGTTCCCAAACAGAGGCAAGCATAAGGGCGAAACGCCGCTGCCGAAGCGTCAGCGGCAGGCGTTCACCACCGCGCTCAGGCAGGCGGTCATGCCGATCTGGCACGACGACGCCCCGGTAACCGGCGAGTTGTTGGCTTATGCCCTGCTGACCGTAGCGCTGCACACCGGGCGCAATTCCACGCCGCTGCTGGAGATGGAGCGCGATTGCCTGCGCGCCCACCCCAAGGATAACAGCGTATTCCTGGTCCTTTGGAAGCGCCGCGGGCACACCAGCCACAAGGTGGCGCTGCGCGCCGAGAGCGCTGCTGCACACCTGTTGGAGTCCACGCCAACCGTCAAGACCAATGTCGAGCGCCTGATCCGGCGCGTCCTTGCCCACAGCGAACCGCTGCGCGCGGAGGCCCCGGACGACCTCAAGGAGCGTGTGTGGCTGTATCGCGTGCACCGCGGCCCAGGCCTCGGCAGGGTCAATGCACTGACTGACGGGACGTTGAAGCTGGCGATCAAGAAACTCGTGGCCGACCACGGGCTCACCGATATCGACGGCCAGCCGCTGCGCATCAACGTCTCTCGCCTACGCAAAACGTTCGCCAACCGAATTTTCGAGTTGCTAGCGGGCGACCTGGCGACCACGGCATTCGCGCTTGGCAACACGCCGCAGGTGGCCGGGAGAAATTATCTGGCACCTAGCGGTGACGCGAGGCGCAACTGGCAGTTCATGGGCGAGATACTGGTTCAAGAGTTACTGACCCGCAGCATCGGCGCGACCTACCAGACGACCCCAATGGGGCGCTGTGGCGACCCGGTAAACGGCCAGTACGCACCGAAACGTGAAGGGGCAGCGTGTTTCTCGTTCCTCAACTGTCTGCGCTGCAAGCATTACGCGGTGACGGGGGAAGATCTGCACCGCCTATTCAGCTTCTACTTCCGTGTATTCGCGGAGCGCACGCGCATGGACAAGCGGCGTTGGGCGCAGGAATACGCGCACATTCCTCGATTGATTGACGACTACATCGTGGCCGAGGGGCTGCGGCGCGGGACTTTCAAGCCGGCGGCCGTCGAAGCCGCCCGCGAGCGTGCGCGCCGCGAGCCGCACCCGTTCTGGTCGTCCGATGTGGTGGAGAAGCTGGAGATCTTTGCATGAGCGACAACAACGTGGTCACGCTGCCTTGGGCGAACATCGAGTCACAGCCGGGGGAAGTACGCGAGCTACCCGAGAGCGACCGCGACGCACTCATCGTGAGCGCCATCCAGGTCGATGGGCACTGGGTCATCCTCAGCCGCTATGGCGACGACATTTGGCAACTGGACGGCTTTACCAGCAACGTGCCAGACAACTTGCGGCACCAGGACTTCAGCCGCGTGCCCTGTGCGTTTAAGGAGGTGATGAAGGCCCTGCTGTACCGCTACCTGCGGCGCGGCCGCGCGGGGCATAAGCGGCCCAGAGCGAGCACTTTGCGCAATTTTTTTGAGAATGCGCTGCCCTTCCTACGGCATCTAAACGCGCTCAAGCTCGGTCATTTCGGCGCGGTGACCCCCATGGTCTGCGCGAACTACGTTGCCGAGTGTCGGGCGTACCGGCAGACGCGCCGAAGCCAGGGTAAACCGCTGTCTCAGAGCGCCCTTGAGCGTCGCTTCATGGCGGTCGAGGCGCTTCATGAGTTGAGCCAGTACACCCACGACCCAGTCCCTCAGCATCCCTGGCCTGATACCTCGGCGAATGCGATGGCCGGCAGCGGCACAGCTCGCAAGCAGGGCGGCAAAACGCCGCTGATGCCGGATGAGGTGTTCTGCACCCTGTTCGAGAGAGCCTATGAGCAGGTTCAGCACGGCAAGGCCCTGCTCGATCTACGCGATGCCCTCGATGCCGTCGCAGCAGAACGGAGAAGGCAGGTTACCAGAACAGTCATAGAGGCTAAAAACCGCCACCTCGCCGCTTTTGGCTGGGAAGGCGGCCTGGGGGCATTTAATCAGGCGATCCTTGATCTACGAACCGCCTGCTACATCGTGCTGGCCAGCACCTCCGGTTGCCGCAACCACGAACTGGCCAACGTCCAGTCGGGCGCGCACCACCGCACCGAGGACGACGAGGGAACGATCTATCACTGGATGCGTTCCAGGTCGGATAAGACCGACACCGGGGTCCACGACTGGATGATCCCCGAGGTCGCCGTGCGCGTGTTGCGCCTGATGGAGCGCTGGGCCGAGCCGTATCAGGCTATGATCGCCGCCGAGATCGCCGAGCGGCGAAGGGTCAACCCGCGCGACCCAGAAATCGCCAAGGCGCATAAGCATCACCATGCGCTCTTTCTCGGGGTGAGCCCTGCAAAGGGCAATCAGGTTCGCACCCTGTCGGGCATCGCATGGAACAATGCCCTCAAGGCGTTCGCGCAGGGCGGTGGGCTGGACTGGAACCTCGCCAGCCATCAGTTCCGCCGCAAATTCGCCAACTACGCGGCGCACAGCCAGTTCGGCGACCTGCGCTACCTGCGCGAGCACTACGCGCACTGGTCCATGGACATGACGCTGGGCTACGCCATGGACCAGGACTGGGGCCAGCACCTCGACATCGAGTTGTACAACGACATCCAGGCAGAACTCGAAGACATCAAGTTCGGAGTCGTTGACACCTGGATGGGGGACGAACCGTTGGCCGGCGGCTACGGTCGCTCGATCAAACGCTGGCGGCGCGATCCGGCAAACCTCGCCATCTTCAAGAGCCATGCATCGATGGTGACCTCAATTGCCGAGAGCACCGCGATCCGCAGCAATGGCCACGCCTGGTGTACCGCCAGCAACGACGGTTGCGTCGGCAACACATTAGAGCGGACTCGCTGCGGCGACTGTCAAAATGCCGTGATTGGGCGCAGCCACATTGGCATATACCAGCGTCTTTACGACAACCTGAAGGGGTTGCTGGATTGCAACGACATTGGTGACGGTGGCCGCCAGCGAGTCTTGCGCGACCTGGAGCGCTGCCGTGACGTGCTCGGGCAGCTTGGATACACCCCGGAGACGAATGTAGTATGACGACCAAACGCAAGCCCTCGGACGCCCGCGAGCGGGATTTGCAACTCGCGCTCGCCCGCATCCAGCGTGGTCGGGCACATACTGGGGAAACCAAGGTCACTATCGCCGCTGTGGCGCGCGAGGCGGGCGTTTCGACGGCGCTGATCCACAACCACTACCCCATAATCGCCGAGGCGATCCGCGATGCTCAGGGGCGCTCCAGTCGCGCCCAACGCGATGTGAAGCACCAGGATCTCCGCGCGGAGCGTGAGAAGAATCGCGCGCTTCGCCAGGAGATCGAGGAGCTGCGCGCCAAGGTCGCCAGCCTAGCCTCCATCAACGAGGTTTTGATAGCCGAGAACCGAGTTCTAAAGGCAAAGCAGAGCGACTCCAAGGTGGTTGATCTGGCCGCGTGCATATTCTGACGTAATCCCGATAGCAGTCATTCTCTAAACCCGCTACTGATAATGCTCAAATGGCACCGTCAATTATGCGCTGTCCGCCGGCCGGGATCGGCCAGAGGATAGCGGCTCACGTCGCCGGCTCGAAGCTATTACAGACCGCACAGGTGCGCCCATGCTACTGCTCCCCATAGAAATGTTTAACGAACGAGGGACGGAAACTTTGGTGGCAGGCTAGGCAGCTTTGCTGTGTTTTGGCGAAGGCCACGATGACTGCTTGGCCGTCACTCCGCTTAGCAGCTTCACCCATGGCAGTCGCGGCATCATGCACCCTTCCATCAAAGCCTCGAAACTTTCCGGCTTCTGTTCCAAGCCAGGCGAGGATGCGCATCTTTTCCGAAATAGGTGGCTCGGCATGCTTGGCAATTCTTGGTGCCAACTCGGCAACCAATGACCAATCTTCTTTGGAGATCGCGCCCGTGACGGCTTGCATATCATGGTCAAGTCTTTTCATTATGGTCCGAAGCTCCATTGGCTTTGCCGTCTCTACGGACTGCGCACCAAGTGACGTGGCGGAGGTTGCCAAAATCACGGAAAGCGAGACGGCGAAGAACGATCCTAGTTTTAAGGGCTGACTCACGAGTTTCTCCGTTGATGTTGTTGATGAAGACTTTGGGTCTGACGAACGGTTGCTATGTTCGTGCAAGAAGCATTCAGGCTTGGGAAGCTCGATGTCTTCGTACGCAAGGCGCTACGTTGACAACTCGCGCATGGTGGAGAGGCGCGAAATCCTTGAGATGTTCATCGCCCATTCGCTAAACAATCCAGCCAACGCAGCGCTTAGCCATCCTCGAGCACCGTGGCGAGCCAGCTGACTTGCTGCTGCACAGCCATGGACTCGCCCCAGCCACCCCCAAGGGCCTTGTACAGCGCCACCAATTGCACGGCGGCGTTGGTATGCGCCCGCGCGGCTGCGGTTTCGGCCTCGTGCAGGCTGCGCTGGGCTGCCAGCAGTTCGACCAGGGCGATGTCGCCCGCGGCGTAGCGGGCCTTGGCGTGGCCGTAGCTCACGCGCGCGGCATCCAGTGCCATGCCGCGGCGCTCCAGTGTGTCCAGCCCGCCGTGATAGTCGCCCAGCGCGCGCTCGGCATCGCCCAGCGCCGCCAGCACCGCCTGCTCGTAGGCCAGCGCAGCCTGCCGCTCGGCCGCCTCGCGTGCCCGAATTTCGGCTCGCACGCGGCCACCGTCGAACAGGCGCCAGGAAATCAGCGGCAGGATGGAAAAACGCGAGCTGGATGCATCGAACCAATTGCCCGTACTGAGCGCCTGGAACCCGCCGCCGACACCGATGGAGAGTTTGGGGAACAACTCGGCTGTGGCCACGCCGATGTCGGCAGAACTCGCTGCCAGGCGACGTTCCGCAGCCAGCACGTCAGGGCGTCGGCGCAGCATATCTGCGCGCTCGCCCACCGGCAGCGCCCGCAGCGTGCTCGGCGTCAAGGGGCCATCAAGCAGTGCCAGCTCCCGCTCCGGCGGTGTGCCCAACAGCACGCCCAGGCTGAGCACCGCGGCGCGCTGGCGCGCCTGGATATCCGGGATAAGCGCGTTGACTGCTGTCCATTGGGCGTACGCCGCCTCCACGTCGGCGGCCGACGCGTCGCCCAGGGCATGCCGCAGGCGCACCAATTCCAAGGTCTGCTGCAGCGTATCCAGCGTGGCCTGTTGTGTGTGCAACTCGTAGCGGGCGCCGGCGGCGGTGAACCAGGTGCGCGCGACCTCGGCCACGATGCGCATGCGTACGCCCTGTGCCTCGGCTTCGGTCGCCTCCAGGCGGGCGCTGGCGCCTTCCATAGCGCGCCGCTTGGCCCCGAACAAATCGGCTTCCCAGGCCGCGTCGAAGCCCGCATCGTAGATGGTCTGCGTGGCGTCAAGACCGGGAATGGAGCCGATGGGCAAGGGGCCGTTCTCGCTTTGACGGCGCCGGTTGACGCTCGCGCCAGCGCCGACGGTGGGCAATGCCTCGCCGGCCACGCGATCGCGCAGGGCGCGTGCCTCATCGATGCGTGCCGCAGCCTGGCGCAGATCCAGGTTCTGTGCCAGCGCCGTGGCCATCAGGCGGTCGAGGATCGGATCGTCCAGTGCAGACCACCAGTGGCTCAAGTCTGCGGACTGGGATTCGCTTGCCAACGGCAAGGTCCAGCCGCTGCCGACGTCGACCGGCGGCGGCTCGCGATAGTCGGGGCCCACGGTCGCACAGGCAGTCAGCAGCACGCAGGACAGGGCCAGCGCGAGCGGGCGCACGCGCCCAGGGGTCAGGCCGGTGACGGTTGCGCGAAGAAAGGGAGTGCGGGTCTTGGATTTCATTGCAGGCGTCCTCGGACGAATACGGTGGCCATCGTCAGCGTGGCAAGGGCGATGACCGCCAGCGGCCACAGGCTGGCGAGAATGTCACCGGGCGGCATGGCCTTGAGAAAGCTGCCTTCGACGATGATGAGGAAGTGGGTTAGCGGAATGGCCTGGGCCAGCCATTGCAGGACGACAGGCATGTTTTCCACAGGCGTCGCAAAGCCGGACATCAGCACCGCCGGCACGCCGATGGCGAACGCACCCAGGATGGCCTGCTGCTGGGTCATGCTGACCGCGGAAATCATCAGGCCGATGCCGACCACCGACAGGATGAACAGCACCAGGCTGGCGAGCAGAAGTGCAAACGAGCCAGTAAACGGGATGCCGAACAGGAATACGCCTGCGCTGATCATGAACAGGCCCAGCACGGTGCCAATTGCGAGTGCCGGCAGTGATTTGGAAATGATGATTTCCGGCGTCGAAGTGGGCGACACCAGCAATTGGTCGAAGGTGCCGAGTTCACGTTCGCGTGCAATCGACAGCGAGGTGATCAAGAGCGCGCTGAACAGGGCCAGGATGCCGGCGAGCCCGGGCACGATGAACCAGCGGTAGACCAGGTTCGGGTTGAACCAGTGACGCACGACCACGGGCGTTGGTGCTTGGGCGTCGGGCACGACCTCGGCGCCGACCTCGGCGGCGATGGTGGAAAGATAGGCCACGGTGATCTGGCCCGAGTTGCTGCGCCGACCGTCGACCAGCACCTGCGCGCGGCCGCTATCGCCGGCAGCAATCGAGCGCGAGAAATCCACCGGGATGGCGAGCGCGGCGATCACCTCGCCCCGGTCGATCAGCTCGTGCAGGTGCCGTTGACTATCCACGTGCCGCACGCGGGCGATGAATTTTGCGCTGTCCAGACGCTGCACCAGTTCGTGCGACCAGCGCCCCGCATCCTGGTTGTAGACGGCGATATCGACGTTGCGCACTTCCAGCGTCGCGGCAAAGGCGAAGATCAGCAACTGCAGGATGGGCGGCACGAACACGACCATGCGGCTGCGCGGGTCGCGCAGGACGCTGAACACTTCCTTGATGAACTGGGCGCGCAGGCGGGTGAACGAGAATGCGGAAGTCAACATCGTTTCACTCCAGGTTCTTGCGCGTGGCGCGCTTGGCGATCATGAAGAACAGCGCCCCGATTGCCGCCATTGCCGCCAGGTTTGGCAGGAATACCGCCCAGATGTCACCGACCAGGAACACGGTCTTCAGCGAGTCGACGAAGTAGCGGGCCGGAACCAGCAGGGTGATGGCCCGGATCGGTGCGGGCATGGCGTCGATTTCGTACAGGAAGCCCGACAACATGAAGGCCGGCAGGAAGCCCGTGAACAGCGCGATCTGCGCCGCGAGGAACTGGTTGCGCGCCAGCGTCGAGATCAGCAGACCCTGACCCAGAGCCGGCACCATGAACACCGCCGACAGGAGCAGCAGGGCCGGCAAGGAGCCGCGCATCGGGACGCCGAATACGAACACGGCCAGAGCCGCCGCGCCCAGCGTAGATAGCATGCCGAGCACGAAGTACGGCAGCAGCTTGCCGATCAGGATTTCGGCCACCGAGGCGGGCGTGGACAGCACTGCCTCCATGGTGCCGCGCTCCCACTCGCGCGCCACCACCAGCGCGGTGAGCATGGTGCCGATGATGGTCATGACGATAGCGATGGCGCCGGGGATCAACGCGCGGCGGCTCTCAAGCTCGGGGTTGAACCAGTAGCGCGGCTCCAGCACGATGGACTGCGCCGGTGCTGCAACGTCCAGCCCGGCACGCCAGGACTGCACCACGCCGCGGGCGTAATTTTCGACATAATTGGCCGTATTGGGGTAAGAGCCATCGGTGATGATCTGTACCAGCGGCTCGCAGCCACGCTGGGCCAGACGCTGCTCGAAATCCTGCGGAATCACCACGTAGCCGCGCAGGTCGCCGGAGACCAGCTTATCGGCCACTTCGCGCCGGTCATGAACGAAGTGCGTGTTCAGGAAGCGGGTGCCCGAAAACGCTGCGGCCAGCGACTGTGCCGATGCGCCGGGCGACTCCAGGACCACGCCAACACGGACATCCTTCGCATCCAACGACACCGCATAGGCGAACAGCAGCAGCAATACCACCGGCAGCACGAACGCGATCAGCAGCGTCGAGGGGTCGCGCAGCGCCTGGTAGCTTTCCTTGGTGACCAGGGCCATCAGGCGCCGCAGATCAAAACGGCGCAAGTCGGTCTGCTGTGGTCCACTCCCGCCTTTGTGCTTTGTGGCGCCGTTCATGTGGCGGCCTCCATCTCGCGGTCTGCCGACTCCACCAAGTGAATGAAGGCGTCCTCCATGGTCGGGTCGGGCCGTTCGGGGCTGATCGCCAAACGTTTGAGCGCGTCGGGCGTATCCAGCGCTATCAACTGTGCCTGTGAGAGCAGCGCCACGCGGTCGCAGTATTCGGCCTCGTCCATGAAGTGGGTGGTGACCATGATGGTCACGCCCTTGCGGGCCAGGCCGTTGATGTGGGTCCAGAATTCGCGCCGGGTGATGGGATCTACCCCTGAAGTGGGTTCGTCCAGAAACAGCACCGGGGGCCTGTGCATGAGCGAGCAGGCCAATGCCAGGCGCTGCTTGTGCCCCAGCGGCAGGGAATCGGGCGTGGCGGACAGCCAGTCACCCAGATCGAAGGTTTCGATCATCTCGGCGATGCGCTCGCGCCGCGTGCTCCCGTCCAGCTGGTACACCCCGGCCGAGAACTCCAGGTTCTGCTGCACCGACAGCAGTCCATAAAGCGAAAATTTCTGTGCCATGTAGCCGAGCTGGCTCTTGGCTGCGCCGGTGGCGCGGCGCAGATCGTGACCCACCACATGCGCTTCGCCAGCAGTGGGTTTCAGCAGGCCGCACAGCATCTTGAAGGTGGTGGACTTGCCGGCGCCGTTGGGACCGAGCAGACCGAAGATTTCGCCCTTTTGCACCTCGAAGCTGACGTTGTCGGTAGCGGTGAATTCGCCGAAGCGCTTGGTGAGATTGCGGCACGACACGGCAATGTCGGAACCCAGCTCAACCGGCGGCAGACGCTCGGCCAGCGTCGAAGTGCCGCCGGGGCCGCCACCGAGCAGATCGATGAAGGCGTCTTCGAAGCGCGCAGGCACCTGTGCCAGCCGCACTTGTGCCTGATTCGCCAGCGACTGGATCTCCCGGGATTGTGCACCGTCGCGCAGCACCAAGCGCACGCCGGCGCCTTGAATGACGCCATCGCTGACACTGGGCAGATCGAGTGCCTGGGTCAGGACCGCTCGGCGCTCGGCACCAACGTCTTCTAGCCGGAAGCTGCGGCCTTCGAGCTGCGCGGTCAGTGCTTGCGGCGGACCATCGAACAGGAGCTGTCCCTGGTTCAGCAACAGCACGCTCTCGCAACGCTCGGCCTCGTCGAGATAGGCGGTGGACCAGACCACGGCCATACCTTCATCGGTCAGCGCCTGCACCATGCGCCACAAGTCCTGGCGGCTGACCGGGTCGACACCCACGCCGGGCTCGTCCAGCAGCAGCACCTTGGGCCGCGCCATGAGCGCACAGGCAAGGCCCAGCTTCTGCTTCATACCGCCGGAGAGCTTGCCGGCGAGGCGCTTGGTGAAGGGCCCGAGCCGCGTGAAATCGAGCAGTTCGGCAAACAGGTCGGCATTGCGGTCTGCATCCATGCCGCGCAACTGCGCATACAGGCGCATGTTCTCCATCACCGACAAGTCTTCATACAGACCAAAGCGCTGCGGCATGTAGCCGCTGGCGACGTGAATGGCATCGTTGTCCTTGACCACGTCAAAGCCGGCCAGGGTGACGCGGCCGGCGTTAGGCACCAGGAGGCCGGTCAGAATCCGCATCAGCGTCGTCTTGCCGGCCCCGTCGGGGCCGACCAGACCCGTCAGCCGCCCATAGTAGATGCGCGCGCTCAAGCCCCGCAGGGCCTTTACGTCGCCGAAATGCTTGTCCACGTTTTCGATGACGACGGCAGCGTCTTCGCCCGCACCAGCAGGCATGGCGGTGATGGCAGGGCTTGTCTGCATTTCAACGCTCCCCCGGGATATTGGTGCCGGCTTTCGCATCGACCTCGATCGTCACCGGCATACCCTGGCGCAAGGCCCCGTCGCTATCGGCTTCGTCGATGACGATGCGCAGGCGGTACACCAGATCCGTGCGCAAATCCGTCGTCTCGACCGTCTTGGGTGTGAATTCGGCGCGTGGCGAGATGAAGCCAATCTGGCCGCGATAGAGCTTCTCAGATGAATCGCTTTTGACGCGCACCACAGTTCCGGGGGCGATGCGCCCCAAGTCCGACTCGCCCACGTAGGCGCGCACGTAAACCGGCTTGTCCAGGCTCAGGCTGTAGACCGCGCTCTGGCTTCCAACCATGCTGCCGGGCTCACGCACTCGTGCGATGACGGTTCCGCTACTGGGCGCCATCAACTCGGTGTCCGCCAGGGCTGTCGTGGCTTGCGCTGCGGCAGCCTGCGCGGCCGCGAGGCGAGCCTCCGCCGCGGCGATGTCTTCCTTGCGGAAGCCTTCGGCTGCTTGCGACAGGGCCGCCTTGGCTGCTTCGACGCCAGCGGCTGCCTGGTCTCGTGCCGTGCGGGCGGCGTCGACCGTACGCTGGCTGCTGGCGCCCGATGCCAGTAGGCCATTCTGGCGCTGGAAATTACGCTCGGTCTCGGTGGCGAGCGCCTGTGCCTGCCTGAGAGCCCCGCGCGCCTGGGTGATTTCCTGCGGCCGCAGACCACGGCGCAGCTTGGCCAGTTCCGCCTGTGCAACCTGCACCTGGGCTTGCGCCGCCGCAAGGGCTTCCCGATAGGGTTGCGCATCAAGCGCCGCCATGCGTTCGCCGGCGCGTATGGCATCGCCCTCATCGAAAGCCATTTCAGTCACGCGCCCAGGCTGGCGGAAGGCCAGTTGCACCTCGCGGATGTCAACGTTGCCGTACAAGCGCAGCTGACTGTCATCAGTACCTGCGCGCTGCATCCAGAAGAAGCCGGAACCACTTGCAATCGCGACGATGGCGGCAACGACGAGGGTACGTTTGGCTTTGTTGGAAAGGCCGTTGATCTTCATTGCCCGGCCTCCGAGTGGCGGACACCACGGCGGTAGATGGCGAACACCCCAGGCGCGTCACGGCGGATGCGCGCCACATCGCCCGCCAGCAACGACTGCATCACCAGCCCTTGAATTGTGCCGATGAATAAGACGACGGCCGCGTCCACATCCAGTTCTGAATGCAGCTCGCCTCGCGCCTTGCCGGCTTCGAGCAGTCGACGCAACCGCTCGCCATATTGGCGGGTCAATGTCTGTACCATTTTCTTGGGTAGGGACTCTCCCGGTCGCTGCAATTCCCCGAAGAGCATCCTCGGCACACCCGGGTGTTCGGCCACGAAGTCAATGTGCGTCTTGAAGATCGCCTCAAGGGCTGCGAGCGGTGACGTAGCGCCTTCTGCGGCCTTGTCCACCCGAGCCAGCAGGCGTTCCGTGACCCAGGACATCACCGCCTGCAGGATGGCGTCCTTATTCGGGAAGTGACGAAACAGTGCGCCCTGGGTTAGCCCCATGCGCTGCGCGATGGCAGTGGTTGTGATGTCGCTGGGATTCTGTTCGGCAGCCAGGTCGACGACTGCCTCGATGGTGGCCACACGCCGCTCATCGGCTGGTAGATGCTTAGGGTGTCCGCTCATCACTTGCGCTTCCAGAAGTAAGTAATCAATTACTAACTTATCACAACACAGGCACGCCGCAAGAGGAAACGCTCGAAAAGGAGATCACGATGAGCCGCAGAATAACTATCGGGCGGCTGGCAATGGCTGTCGCTATGCACGGTCAGGCCTGGTCTGCTCAGTCTGGCGTCGCGCTCGGCTGAAATCGGCCCGCAGCATGTGGTATGCCGGAATAGAACCGCAGCGCGTTCCTGGCGACACGTGAAGCACCCAAGCAACATTCAGGACGCCGTGAAAAGGGGGGCAGATTAGATTATTCAGTTAATGAATTGGCTGCTTCTGGCCGGTTTCTGCCTGCCGCAGCCGGCAGCTCCGGGTCGATTGCTGTCCGTCATGGCCGGCAGCTTTGCGTCGACTGCTGCCGATGAAGGAAGCAGCATTTCGAGTAGCGCAATGCAGATCCTTGCCATTGGCTGGATTCAGTAGAATACGGACCTCGAAAAATCTATAAATAGTTACAAACAGTAAAGCATTGAATTGTAAGAATAAAATCAATACTAACGGTTAGTAAGGGTCCGGATGAGTTGCAGTCGATCAGGGCGAAAACTGGCTGGGGTTTAGACATGGCTGCGCACGCTGCATGTGATGACGCCCCAAATCACCAGCTCGTCGCCCTCAAGCACGTACCTCGGTGGGTACTTTGGGTTCTCCGAAAGGAGAATCACCTCCCTGCCGCGAATGCAAAGGCGTTTGCATACGGGCTCGTTGTTGAGCAATGCCACGACGATGTGGCCGTGCGCAGGCTCCAGAGCGCGGTCCACCACCGCGAGATCACCTTCAAAAATCCCGGCGCCTTGCATGCTCTCCCCGGCGATTGAGACCAGGTAGACATGCGGGGCGCGAATGTTCAGAACCTCATCCAATGAGATGTGCGCTTCGATGTGGTCCGCCGCCGGAGATGGAAACCCGGCGGGCACTCGAAACGAACACAAGGGCAGCTTCAAGCCACCCTCGGCAATAGGGCCCAAAATCGAAAAGCTCATGACGGATCACTTCCAGAAACCTGTACAGATATACAGTTAACGTTGTACAAGTTTTGCGGTCAATTTCTTGTAAGAATATTCGGACAGATGGCTGAGCAGGCCCACGCTGATACAGGTCACGGTCGTGCGCCGCTCACCTGTGCTTCGTAGACGGATCGCCCGCTGGACTACGCTGACGTTAACCAGAGGGCTGAACATCGCGGACGACTCTCCCAGTACACCGGAAGCCATGAGCTCACCCGCGTGCTGAGCATGCCGAATGCCATGGTCAGTACCGTGGGCGATCAGCCCTTGGGACGCTATAACGGCGCACCCTCGAATCAGTTCGCACTCTTCCATCAGGGGGGTGACGTTCTAAACGCCGATATGGTGCGTTGGGGCTCGAAGCTGCATTGGGCGAAGGATAGAACCCCGGTGAATGCTAGGGTCGAGAAAGTTGCGCACGGTCCTTACTACAAGTCGATCTGGCCGCACCGAGCACTGGCTCCAATCAACAGTTGGTTGGAATGGGTGGATGAAGGCGGGCCAAAAAAGCAGCCGTATTTGATCCGCCGAAAGGACCTAGCGCCGATTTTGTGCGCTGCCATCGGTCAGTACCCGACGGGAGCCTGGGAGCCGCTGGAGCATGACGGCTTCGTGATCATCACCGCTGACAGCCAGGGAGGCATCGTGAAAATCCATGATCGCTGCCCTGTGGCGCTGAATGCGGAACTGGCGCAGGAATGGATCGACCCCGCCACACCCACAGAGCGCCCCAAACAAATTGTGCTGCTGCAGGGCGAACCTAGCGAGGTCTTCGAGTGGTTCGGGGTTGACCAGGCCGTGGGGAATGTTCGCAATCAGGGGGCAGCCCTGATCCAATCGGTTTCCTTATTCGATCCACAGAAATAGTGTTATTTACACTTTTCGTGTAACACCTGCCCTGCGAAACTTATTCCTACACATAGGCTACCGCACCCAATAAAATCGGGCACTTCAACAAAATTATAATTTCGTGGAACAACATAGTACGAAATCTTAAGCGAAAAATAGAGCAGGAGATCTACACGTAAAGTGTTGTTAACAGCTTATGAAACTACACTATTGAATCTCCTCTACCACCGGACATCTTTGCCACTAGGGCTAAAGGCGTATATACCCTCACACCACCGCAGCCGCCCTGCTTTAGGAGGGCTTAAGGTGTATGTCGTCGTCTCATTTAATTATTTCTTAAAACATCCGTTGACGACCGAGCCGATAAACATTTAGTTTATTAACAGCCCTACCCAACGTCCACAAACACCGCGCTTATCAGCGTGGCGAGTTTCTTTGCGAGAAGAAGAAATGAACATAGTTATTTTATTGACGGCGACTGTTGTATTGCTTATCAGGATCTCTGAGCTGCTGGAACGATGGGGCATTGGTTGCCCAGGCTTCTTTTTTTGATTTCAAACCGGGGAGCTGACAGTCTGCTCCCCTAGACTTGAGCGGGTCAGCCCGGGCGATCAGGAAATGAGCCGTTGCTGAGGAGCATCTCCCATCAAAACAACCTTCCTAGTGCTTCCGGTTTCCCAGTTCATTATCACCAGTTCACCGCTGAGCTAGGCCTTGCCGGGCTTTTTTTTCCAGCTGCTGACCGTATTGCCAGCCTTGGACCATCCAGGCGATGGCCGCCGAAGCGGCGACTAAAACGCATGGTAGAAGGCCGGCGACCAACACGCGGTATTGCAGCGGAATCAGGTCGACTAGACGCATAACACCGTCGGCAGGCCTCGACTACAGTTCCGTGCCAAGCAGTACTCAAGCAAGCGGTGACGCCCATTTGTCACCGCGCTAGGACAGCAACTCAGCTTGGGCTCAGGGCGCTGCAAACGATCCGCACAGTCGCGTCGAAATTCTCCGGAGTGAGCACATCGATTGGCGCACGCCTCTTAAGTCGCTCATGAGGCTCACAGACCGCCCGATAAAGCCTCCACGCACCGGTATCCGGAAACCTCGCTAACGCAGCAAGTACCAACTTGTGCCGCAGTGGATCAAGCTGCCAATCCGGAATGCGCTGACCACGATTCCCCAGGCTGAGGGACAGCAGACGCCGAGCCTTAATATCACGATTGATCTGATCTCGGGATTTACCAGCCAATTTAGCGAAAACAATTAACGGTAAATTACTAGCGGCCTCATAGATGGCAAGCATCTCGGCGCGTTCGCGCTGGATGTCAGACACGTGAGATTTATGCGGCATTTCAGTCGGGACCGAAAGAGGTACGACAGGCGACTGGTGCGGCACGATAAGAGCTGGTTCGCCGCTAACCGAAGCCTTGGGCACCGAGACGGTTGTCATTGGAAAGATGCCGTTGAACTGAATGGAGTTTGCGCTCGCGCTTTCCAGCGACGGCAGCGAAGCAGCACCCTCCAACCGGATGGTAAGCGGAGAGCTAGCCGCTTTCAGCTGGCCCTGCCCCCAAAGATCAAGACGGTTCGCCCAGTCCTGCATCATGGTCCGGCGCTGCTCCACGTATCCCGCGTGATTGTAGGCCGCGCTCACCTTGTCCGGATCAGCATGAGAAAGCTGAGCATCCACCCAAACCTTTGGATACCCGATCTCGTTCAGCGCCGTCGAGATCGTCGCCCTCATCCCATGACCGGTGAGTTGATCGGCATACCCCATCCGACGCAACGCGCCATTCAGCGTGTTCTCGCTGATGCGCTTGCTCAGGTCGCTTCGATGCGCAAACAAGTAGCGCTGTGCGGGGACAACCTGGTCCAGCAAGTGACGCACGATCTCCAGCGCCTGAACCGACAGCGGCACTATATAAGGCGGTACATTTTGAGTCTGCTTACCTGGCTTCCGCATCGCTAGCTGGAGTTGTTTCACCACTTCCGCCGGTATGACCCACAAGCGCTTCTCCAGATCGAACTGGTCGGGTGTCGCCAACCGCAATTCGCCCGTGCGGACACCGGTCAGCAACAACAACCGAAGGCCAAGCCGAGTTTGGTTGGCGCCACCGTAGTTTCGAAGAGCAGCCATCAATGCCGGAAGCTCGTCCATTCGGAGAAACGGATTGTGCGTCACTGGAGGCTTGGGAAATGCGACCACATCAAGATCTGAAGCTGGGTTGTGTTCCAGCCCCTCGATCTTCACCAACGCATAGCGGAACAACTGGTTGAACCAGGTCCGGCATTTTTCGGCGGTCGTTAACGCCTTGCGCTGCTCAATCCTGCTCAGCAAATCCAGCAGATCGTGACGATTGATATCGTAAATGGACCGCCCGCCCAGCATGGGCAAGACGTCTTTACTGAAGATTCTCAAGATCTGCGAGAGCGTGCTCTGGCGTCCTTCCTTCAGGCTTAGCCTGCGGAACTCCACCCACTGATTAAACACCGCTTCGAAGGTGTGCTCCTTCGCAGCATGAACAGCTAGTCGCTGTTGTTTACGATGCTCGTAGGGGTTGATGCCCTGGGCAACCAAGGCGCGCGCCTCATCACGTCGGACACGGGCTTCTTTAAGGCTGATTTGCGGATAACTACCGAGAGACATGCGTTTCTGCACGCCCGCCCAGTAATAACGGAAGAGCCAGACTTTTCCGCCTCTGGCCGTCACATTGAGAGTGAGACCATCACTGTCACCGAGGGTGTAGTCATTACCGGTGATTCGGGCATGCCGAACTGCCATTTCTGAGAGTGCCATCGCGAGCTCCTGAACAGAGTCAGGGCCAGATGCTCATCTCGCTACACAATCTGCTCCAGCATTAAACCGATTCAGTGCTCGTCAGAATCCTGGACTCAATTCTGGACTTAAACGCACCGGATAGTGCTGGATTTCAGTGGTTCCCGCTGGAACGAAAAAAGGGCCTAAAGGCCCTGATTTCAATCACTTACAGAATTCAGTGGAACTCTGTAGCGCAATATTTGGAGCGGGAAACGAGACTCGAACTCGCGACCCCGACCTTGGCAAGGTCGTGCTCTACCAACTGAGCTATTCCCGCGTCTTGGTGAGGCGCATTCTATAGAATCCTCAGCACCCGTCAACCCCTTGATTCAAAAAAGTTTTATTTTTTTTCAACAGTGGTGCGCAGATGAGGCCAGGCAGCGCGTAAATACTGGAGCATGGACCACAGCGTCAGGCCGGCAGCGATGAGCAGCAAGGCGTAGCCCAGCAAGACCCAGAAGGAAAAGTCCGACGGGTTGGCCAGCAGGATCACCAACGCGAGCATTTGCGCGGCGGTTTTCCATTTGCCCATGTTCGACACGGCGACGTGGGCGCGGGCGCCGATTTCGGCCATCCATTCGCGCAGGGCCGAAACGACGATCTCGCGGCCGATGATCACCGCAGCCGGCAAGGTCAGCCACAGGTTGCCGTGTTCCTGCACCAGCAGCACCAGGGCCACGGCCACCATCAGTTTGTCGGCCACCGGGTCGAGGAACGCGCCGAACGGCGTGCTCTGTTCCAGGCGCCGGGCCAGGTAGCCGTCGAGCCAATCGGTGGCGGCCGCAACGGCGAACACCGAACTGGAGGCCATGTAGCTCCATTCGTAAGGCAAATAGAACAACAAAATGAAAATCGGAATAAGCAGGACGCGTAGAACGGTGATCAGATTAGGGATATTCATCGGCACAACTGGCTGCGAGGTGAGAAGGCATTCTACTCGCTGTGCAGATTTGCATAAATCAACTCAGCGAGCTTTTTACTGATACCGGGTGCTTTAGCTATTTCGTCAATGCTGGCACGGGAGAGCTCTTGCAAGCCACCAAAATGTTTAAGCAGATCGCGTCGGCGTGTCGGGCCTACTCCGGCCACGCCTTCCAGGGTTGAGGTTCGCCGGGTTTTGCCGCGACGGGCGCGATGGCCGGTAATGGCGAAACGGTGGGCTTCGTCGCGGATCTGTTGGATCAGGTGCAGCGCAGGCGAGTCGCCCTTCAACGTGAACTCATGGGCGGCATCATTCAAGTACAACGTCTCGAAGCCGGCCTTGCGCGTGGCGCCCTTGGCCACGCCGAGCAGGATCAGGTCGGGCACCGCCAGTTCGTTGAGCACGTCGCGAGCCATGGACAACTGGCCCTTGCCGCCGTCCACCAGCAGGATATCGGGGAGCTTGCCCTCCCCCTCCTTCAATTTGCTGAAGCGGCGCGTCAAGGCCTGGTGCATGGCGGCGTAGTCGTCGCCGGCGGTGACGCCTTCGATGTTGTAGCGCCGGTAATCGGACTTGATCGGCCCCTCCGGCCCGAACACCACGCAGGA
Source organism: Pseudomonas sp. GW704-F2 (assembly GCF_059423025.1). Taxonomy (NCBI): domain Bacteria; kingdom Pseudomonadati; phylum Pseudomonadota; class Gammaproteobacteria; order Pseudomonadales; family Pseudomonadaceae; genus Pseudomonas; species Pseudomonas sp. GW704-F2. Next base: position 38,123 of record NZ_JBWKXO010000031.1, read on the forward strand.
CGCCACCGTGGCTTCGCCGCTGGAGTGACTGATGTCGTAACACTCCAGGCGCTGGGGCGGTTCGTCCAGGTTGAGGACTTCGGCCAGGGCCTCGAAGCGCGCGGCCACGTGCTGTCGATTCGCCAGGCGTGCGCTCAGGGCCTGCTCGGCGTTGGTCACGGCCAGTTGCTGCCAGCGCGCCCGCGTGCCGCGCACGCGGTGGCTGATGTCCAGTTCACGGCCACGCAACGCGTGGATGGCCTCGATCAACGTCGGGAAGTCTTCATGCACCACGTTGACGATCAGTTCCGACGGCAAGTCGCGCTCGGGGCTGCTGACGTAATACTGGCCCAGGAACGCGGCCATGACTTCAGCGACCTCCTCGTCGATCCCGGTCTGCGGGAAGAAGTTCTTGCTGCCCAACACCCGACCGCCACGCACACTGATCAGGTGGACACAGGCGCCACCCGGGTTGACGAACGCAGCGATCACATCGACGTCGCCGGTTCCGCCTTCCATGCTTTGCTGGTCCTGCACACGCCGCAGCAGGGAGATCTGGTCGCGCAACTCGGCGGCTCGCTCGAAATCCAGGGTGCTCGCGGCTTGTTCCATGGCGCCGGAGAGTTCGTCGGTGAGGGCGTTGCTGCGCCCTTCGAGGAACATCACCGAATGGCGCACATCCTCGGCGTACTCCGCCGGTTCAACCAGGCCGACACAGGGCGCCTTGCAACGCTTGATCTGATATTGCAGGCACGGCCGGGTGCGGTTCTTGTAGAAGCTGTCTTCGCACTGTCGCACGAAAAAGGTCTTTTGCAGCAGGCTCAGGCTTTCGCGGATCGCACCGGCGCTGGGGTAAGGTCCGAAGTATTTGCCCTTCTGCTTCTTCGCGCCCCGATGAATACTCAGGCGTGGGAAGTCGCCGTCAGATAAAAACACGTAGGGGTAGGATTTATCGTCACGCAGCAGGATGTTGTAAGGCGGCCGCCATTCCTTGATCAGCGTCTGCTCAAGCAGCAGCGCCTCGGTTTCGTTGGCGGTGATGGTGGTTTCGACCTGGGCGATACGCGCCACCAGGGCCGCGGTTTTCGGCGCGAGGCCGGTCTTGCGGAAGTAGCTTGCCAGGCGGTTTTTCAGGTTCTTGGCTTTGCCCACATACAGCAGGCGCGCCTCGCTGTCGAACATGCGGTACACGCCGGGGCGGCCGCTGCAGGTCGAGAGAAAGGCACTCGGATCAAACGGTGTGGTCATGTCAGGCGCTGGCGTCCACCATGCCGTGGCGCACCGCGAGCAGGGTCAATTCAACATCACTGCTGATGGCGAGCTTCTCGAAAATGCGATAGCGGTAGGTGTTGACGGTCTTGGGGGACAGGCACAGCTTGTCGGAGATGGCCTGCACCTTCTGGCAGCCGACAATCATCAAGGCGATCTGGATTTCACGCTCCGACAGCACGTCAAACGGCGAATCGCTGGTGGGCTGGAAGGACTTGATCGCCAACTGCTGCGCGATCTGCGGGCTGATGTAGCGCTGGCCGGCAAATACCAGGCGAATGGCTTGTACCATCTCCGCCAGGCCTGCGCCCTTGGTCAGGTATCCCGCCGCCCCCGCCTGCAGCAGACGTGTAGGAAACGGGTCTTCTTCGCACACGGTGACCACCACGACTTTGATGTCCGGGTGGCTGCGCAACAATTTGGTAGTGGCGCCAAGACCGCCGATCCCAGGCATCTTGACGTCCATCAACACCACATCGGGTTTCAACTCCCGGGCCTTGATCAGGGACTCTTCACCCGATTCAGCCTGGCCGACTACTTGCAGGCCATCGATGTCAGCCAGCATTCGTGTAATGCCTGTACGAACGAGATCATGGTCATCGACTACTAGCACCCTAATCAAGCAGACACCTCGCGATATGGTCTTATAGGTTGCTGAACACCTTAGCAAAAAACCAAGGCGCAGACCTAGTTGCAAGTGTCATATATATAGCGCTTGAGCGCGAAGAGCGTGCCCGTCGAACGACGAGCAGCGCTGTTTCCTGGGGGAAAGGTCAGGAATCCTGGGCTACAGCTTTAATTTGCCGTTCACTTTCATCGTCAGCGAATGCTCGGCCAGGGTAGAGGTCAACCGCCTGATTGCATCCTGGTCCTCTTTGAACATGGCCCGGTAGTTGCCCAGCACTTTTTCTTCGATCTGACTCAGGTTATCCATTTGAGCTGGCGTAGGAGCCCCCGTTAATACGTAGAGCAAATCCACGCCGCGTTCGGCCACACGCGATAAATAATCGGCCTTCGGCGCCCGCCCGCCGTTTTCGTATTTGCCTTGTGCGTTCGCTTCAACGCCTCCAATTTCACCAAACACTTTTTGCGACAACCCAAGCCGCTCTCTTTCCTGCCTTAGACGCAAACCGATTCCACTCATTTGGATGTATGATCCTAAATTGGCACACCCCAAGAGGTGATACGCTGATCCCTTGGTTACACAAACTTGAACGGTTTTGAACTATGCCCGGAATTCGTACTGCTGCACAAGCCAAGGCTTGGCTTGAACACCAAGGTAAGTCGGTTCAAGCGTTCGCCCGGGAACACGGTGTCGACCCGGCAACCACGTATCAGGTGCTCGCTGGGCGCAAGAAAGGACGGCGGGGAGAGGCCCATAAGGTAGCGGTCCTTCTGGGCATGAAAGAAGGCATCATCCTTGCCGAGAATGAGCCTCTGAGGCAGGAACAAGAAATATTACCCTAGGCTCAGTATGCGCTTATTAAGCCGTTGCGCCTGTTTTGCGCAAATGAGTCACTTATTAGTCTGCGGACATGGGCCGACAATCGCGTTCCATGCACCAGAAGCACGCATCCTCACCCGCAACTTGCAAACCCTTGCGCTGATAAAGCTTTTTTGCCGGATTGGTTTTAAACACGGTCAACCGTAAAAGACCGCGACCTTGAGCGCACGCCTTGAACGCCATTTGCTCCAGTACCCAGCTGCCTGCTCCACGGCCACGGAACGGTTCGAGAATATGCAACTCGCGAATGTACAGCGCCTGGCTGTCGCGACTCAGGCTGATAAAGCCCACCACGGTATCGTCGCTGCAGATCAGCCAATTCTCGCGCCCCGCCCAGGCCACGTCGAAACCATCGTTGGACCACAGCAAACGGTATTGCGCGTAGTAGCCGCGCATGGCTTCGTAGGTCAGCGTCCGGGCAAATGAGCGGTCCTGGTCAGTCGCCGCGCGCAAGTGAAACGTCATGTCATCGCGCCCCTTCAGCCCACAGTGCTACCGCTTGACCGGTCCAGCGCCCGCCATCGCGACGGGCAATGACCAGCGCGTCGCCCACCCCCGGCGCGGCGGCAAGCACCTGCCCATCGGCGCCCCAGATAGCACTGCGTCCCGCGCACGCCCAGCCGCCCGAGGGGCCACCGTGATTGGCCATCAATACCACCAGGCCATGCTCGGCGGCGTAGCCCTGGAGCAACGCGCTGTCCGTTGCGTAGCCGCCTTCACTGATCAGCACACCGGCGGCGTATACAGTGGCGCCCGCTTGCGCAGCCTGACGTGCATGGCTGGCGTGGGAAAAGTCGGCGCAGACCGCCAGCGCGATCCGATCATCCCGCCACTCAAGCATGTCACCGCCCCGCCCCGCGACAAACGCCACCTCTTCGCCGGGATGCAGATGCTGCTTGGTGTAAACCGCAAGCGAACCGTCTGCTCCCAGCACCAACGCGGCGATCGACACGCCCGCCCCTGGCGCCAAGCGGATCGGCATGCCCACCACCGCCGTCAAGCGCAGCTCCCGCGCCATCTCGCGCAGCGGCGTCAACAGCGCGTCCTCGGGGGCGATTGCCAGCTCAACCGCCAAGGACGGCTCATACCCGCTCAACGACAGCTCCGGAAACACCAGCACTTGCACGCCCTGCTCAGCCGCTGCGCGCATGAACGCCAGGTGCCGCAGGATATTGACCGGTACGTCGCCGGCGATGGAAACGGATTGAGCAGCGGCAAGGGTCAAGGCAGTCATGGTCGCGTCCCGGCAAGCATTATTGAGTGGCCACCAGCATATCGGCACTCACCCCATAGTCGTAAGTACCTCCACACAATAGAAATTACCGATTGAATCCACCCGTGCGCCTCTAGTAAGCTGCCACCATCATTTGGAGAGCCACCATGTTGCAACTCACCCACACCCAGGTTTGCCCTGCTGCCAGCGCCTCGCGCTCGGTATCGGCTACCCGTGTGAACGGTTTGAGCGCACTGGTCAGCTTTTATTTTGGGTATTGGTTTAGCCACTGGCGCGCCTGATACCTGAAATCGGCGCCCACTGCTCAAGGGGTCGCCTACCAGAGAAATCTAACCCCCGGTCGGCTCCCCGATCGGGGGTTTTGTTTTTTCAGCCCTGAACACTTTGTTTGATCAAGACCATTTAAAGGAATCACGACATGAACTACGCCACCTATTACCGCTACGACACCAGCACTGCATGGCGATTTAGCAAGCTCCGCTCGGGACAGCCTGCCGCCTCCGATCGGTCACCTATCGGTGGCAAGCCAACACACGTAGCCACTACGGCCAATTGTCGAACACCCCAGTAGGGCAGAGCGTGCGGGAATCGCCCGCCGCTTGCCCAGGAAGCCTTGAAGATGAACTCCTCCGTCGCCGCTCTGCCCGTCTCTACCCTGACCAGCGCCAATGAAGCGCTGACCCTGCGCTTGCCCAGTTCCCTTGAACTCAAGCACCAGTTACCTCTCAGCCCATTCCTCAATGAGCAAATCCACGCCCATCGCCAAGCCGTGCGCGCCATTCTCAATGGCGAAGATTCACGTTTGCTGGTGATCGTCGGTCCGTGTTCGATCCACGACCCGGAATCGGCCATGGAATACGCACGCAACCTGAAGAAACTGGCGTTGGACGTCAGCGACCAGATGCTGCTGGTAATCCGCGCCTACGTCGAAAAACCGCGCACCACCATTGGCTGGAAAGGCCTGGCCTACGACCCGCACCTGGATGGCAGCGATGACATGGCCGCCGGCCTCAGCCTGTCACGCGAACTGATGCGTGAGATGCTGCGCCTGGGCCTGCCGGTCGCCACCGAGTTGCTGCAACCGATGGCCGCCGGCTACTTCGACGACCTGCTCAGTTGGGTCGCCATCGGCGCACGCACCACCGAGTCGCAGATCCACCGCGAAATGGCCAGCGGCCTGGGCATGCCCGTCGGCTTCAAGAACGGCACCGACGGCGGCGTCGCCATTGCCTGCGATGCGATGCACTCGGCGTCCCACCCGCACCGGCACTTCGGCGTCGACAGCCAGGGCCACCCGGCGATCATCCAGACCCCGGGCAACCCCGACACCCACCTGGTGTTGCGCGGCGGTCACCGTGGGCCGAACTACGATGCGCAGAGCGTGGCCCAGGTGAAACAGGACCTGGCCAAGTCCAAGGTGACCGCGCGGATCATGGTCGATTGCAGCCATGCCAACAGTGGCAAAGACCCGCTGCGTCAGCCGGCAGTGTTCAATGAAGTGCTGGAGCAACGCCTGCAGGGCGACACTTCGCTGATCGGCATGATGCTCGAAAGCCACGTGTTCGAAGGCTGCCAACCATTGGGCCCGGCGATGAAATACGGCGTGTCGGTGACCGACGGTTGCCTGGGTTGGGACAGCACCGAGCAGCTGTTGCGCAGCGCAGCTCAACGCTTGCGCGAACACGCCATCGGCTGAGCAATGGACACCGGCTTGCCTGCAAAGCGCGGGCAAGTCGGACGGCCGCCAACCTGGAGAGCAACCTCAAGACCCTGCAACTGACCTTGAGCGCTGCCGACAAGCTGCACCTGACAGCCCCAATGGCATCGCGCCGACGCGGAACTAAACCCCGGCCACCGGCGTGCGCGATAATTCCCGCAGCCAGGGCAATACCCGCAAGCCCGCGGCGGCCTCAGGTGGGTCGATGATGTCCATGAAGTGCTCAAGGTTGATGTTATCCGGTACGCCGGGCAAGCGGACCAGTACCTGCGGTGTCAAGCCTGCGGGTACGCCCAGGTCCAGGTGATCGTAGACCAGCACGTGGCGCACCTGGGCCTGCGGCCCACCGGCGTGGGCCGCCAAGCCTGCATTGACGATCAGCACATCAAAGGGTTCGGCCGGGATCGCCGTGAGGATCTGGACCTCTTCAAAGGTTTGCACCGGCACAATCCGGTGATACCCCAATCGGTTGAGCATTTTTTCGATATACAACCGTTGCAGGTGCTGTTCATCGGCAATCAGGATGGTCAGTGCTTTGTTCGGCATGGCAAACCCCTGGCAGGCTGTGCTCGTTGAATGAGAGCAGCCCATTTTCCAGACATATCCCGCAGACAAAATCAGGCATGTTCCCCCTTCATGTAGGAGTTGTCCCAAATCCACCGAATAACCACCCAACCGCGTCAAGGTTGATTGCAATAAACGCTCAAGCTGTGATGCAAATCATCGATCGCCTGCTCGACGTCCTCAACCGCTGCCCCCAACGCCTGGAGGTCCTGCCGTTCGCACACGGCCTCCAAGGTTTCGCAACAAGCGATCAGCGCGTGCGCCTTGACCATCCGCGCGCCGCCTTTGGCGCGGTGTGCCAGGTCATGCAACTGGGCAAAGTCGGCCTGACGTCGCAATGACGGCAATAGCCGTTGATCGGCTTCCAGACTGTCGAGCAGCGGCATCAACAATTCGTTGAGCGCTGCATGATCGTCCCCCGTCAGCATGATCAGCGCTCCCAGATCGAACGCCGGTTCGGCTTGCGGCTCGCATAGGCTCGCCATGCGCGGCGCCAGGGCCGATCGCAAGTCTTCGAGCCCGGTGGGCTTGAACAGGCACCCGTCCATGCCCGCCTGGCGACAGCGCTCGGCTTCTTCGGGTTGGGCATTGGCGGTAAACCCCAGCAGCAGGCACGGCACCAGGCCTCGCTCGTGCTCTTGAGTACGAATATCCCGCGCCAATGTGTAACCGTCCTTCAGAGGCATATTGCAATCGGTGATCACGCCATCGAAGTGCCCGGCCTGCCACAGCGCGAGCCCCTGTACACCGTCCTCGGCCGTGGTAATGCGATGCCCCAGGAAGCTCAACTGCCGGGCCAGCAGCAAACGGTTGGCCGGGTAGTCATCCACCACCAGGATACTCAACGCGCGTGTCGGTGGGCTGTGCGCAGCAGGCGCCGAAGCCGGCGCCGGCAGCGCGGCCGCCAGGCTCAGCGCCACACTCACGTCCACCCGGGTGCCCTGCCCCAGCACGCTGCTCAGGTGCAACTGACCGCCCATCATTTCGCATAGACTGCGACTGATCACCAACCCCAGGCCGGAACCGCTGCGCGCCGATTGTTCAGCGTTGCTGCCCTGGCTGAACGGGTTGAACAGCCGCTGCTGGTCCTGAGCACTGATGCCCATACCGGTGTCTTGCACCCACAACCTGAGCCGCAGTTGATCCTCGGCGACATCGCCCTGGGCACCCAGTTGCACCTGGCCTTTGCTGGTGAACTTGATGGCATTGCTGAGCAGGTTCGAAACCACCTGCTTGAAGCGCAGCGGGTCGATCAGCACCGGGCGATCGAGCGCCGGATCGAGCGTCACCCGCAGCGCCAGCCCTTTGGCCCGCGCGAGGCCTTCGAAAACCCGCACCACCGAAGCCAGCAGCTCACGCAGGTTGGCGGGCTCCTGGGCCAGGGACAGGTGGCCGGATTCGATCCGGGCGATGTCCAGGATGTCGCCGATCAATTCCAGCATGCCGCGCGAGGCTACCGACGCCACTTCCAGCGCATCGCGATCCGCCCGACCTTGCTCGGCGCTTTTGAGTGCCAGCTCGATCATGCCGATCACCGCGTTCATCGGCGTCCGGATCTCGTGGCTCATGGTGGCCAGGAACGTCGTCTTGGCGCGGTTGGCGGCGTCGGCATCGTCCTTGGCTTCCTGCAACTGGCCCAGCAAGCGGTGGCGCTCACTCACATCCACCCAGCCGGCAATCATACCCACGACCTTCTCGTCGCCGTCGCGGTACGGCAGCATCCAGTGGTAAATCGTGAGGACTTCGCCGCCCGGCACCCTGAGGATCCGGTCATGAATCTGCGGCTCGCCCCGCGCCATCAACTTCAGGTAGTCGTCATGGTACGACTGGGCTTGCGGCGGGTTACCGGTGTCGGTTTCCACCACGGTCTTGCCGATCACGTCTTCGAGCTTGAAACCGAACACGTCGAGGTAGGCATTGTTGCAGGCCATCAACCGCCCCTGGCGATCGCGCACGTAAATCGGGTGAGGCGTGCCGTCGATCAACACGCTCATAAAGCGCATCTGATCGCTCAACGCCCGCTCGGCCTGGGCGCGCTTGCGAATCAGGCTGCGCAGGTAAAAGGCCCAGCACAGGGTGATCAACAACAGCACCGCGGCGAGACTGAAACCCTGGATGATTGCGTTGCGATGGCGCAGCCAGTAGCTGTCTTCAATGATGATCTCGCTGCGCCAGTGATTGGTCAGCTCATCCAGCTCCTCAGGTGTGATGCTCAACAATGCCTTGTCGAGGATCGAATACAGCTCCAGTTGGCTGCGGTTGACGCCAAACGTGATCCGCGCCGGCTCCGTGCCGACGGTGCTGGTCATACGCAAGCGGTCGCGGTAATGACGCGCAATCATGTAGCGCGCACTGATGAGCGAAATAACAGTCGCATCGGCCCCGCCATTGGCCACCAACTCCATGGCGGCTTCGGGGTTTGCGCTGTCGATAAACTCAATACCGGGGTAATCCCGCGTGATTTGCTCACCCAGGCTGTTGCTGCGAATGAACGCCAGGCGCTTTCCGGGCAAGTCTTCCAGGGTAACCAGCCGCTCGTCTTCGGCGCGCACCACCAGCACATACGGGTTGGACAGGTAAGGCCGGGTGAAGCGCAACTTCTCGGCCCGCTCGACGCTGGGGGTAATCACCGCCAGCATGTCTGCCTGGCCAGCATTGACCTCATCGATTTGTCGAGGCAACGAACTGCCCTTCACCACATCGAACTTCAGGCCCGTGCGCAAGCTGATCCGCGCCAGCACCTCCGCGCTAAGCCCTTCGAATTGCCCTTGCTCATTGAAAAACGACAATGGCACGAACTTGTCGAGCACCGCCACTTTCACCCGCGGGTGTTTCTCCAGCCAGCGCTGCTCGCTGTCACTCAGGCGCAGCCGTTCGGCTTCCATGAAACCGCTGCCGCCAGCACTCCAGCGGCGCAGAATATCCATCTGCTGGTTGACCGGCACGATGGCCAACGCGGCGTTGATGATATTGCGCAGGCGAATATTGTCCTTGGTGAACGCAAACCCGAAAGGGTTGACCTCCAGGCCGGAAAAATCCGCCACGCGCACGTTATTGAGGTGGTTCTTGTTGATCAGGTACCGGGTGCTGATGGCATCGCCCAGGTACGCATCGGCCCGGCCGAACGCCACCGCACCGATGGCTTCGAAGGTCGAGGCAAACAGTTGCAACTGCGCGTGGGGGTAGAACTGCTGCACGGCATCGGGCTGCATGTAGTGATACAGCATGGCCACGCGTTTGCCGGCCAAGTCCGCGCTCAGGGCCTGGGTGTCTCCGATGCGGGTGACCAGGGTGGGTTGATCGTTGGCGTAAGAGCGTGACAGCTCCAACTCAGGGTCTGCGGCTTCATAGCCGTTGGCCGAGCCAACGAAATCCACCGCGCCCTGCTTGAGCGCTTCAATCACTTCATCGCGGGTATCGTAGCGTCGCACCTCGATGATGATATTCAACGCCTGCGCCACCAGCGCCGCATAATCGGCGGTAATGCCCTCAAGCTCGTCGTTGTTGTTGCTCAGGTCGAATGGCGCGTAATCCGGCGCCGACACCCCCATCACCAACGTGCGCCGCTCACGTAGCCAGCGCCAGTCGGTTTCATCCAGCGTCAGGCTGGGGTTTTCGAGCTGAGAGTGCCCCAACAGGAACAGTGCATGTGGCTGATCGACGGCCACTGCGATCATGGGCAACAGGCCCATCAACAAGATCGCGGCGAGCCGCTTAAACACAGTGGCAGTCATTTCAGATCAGATGATTGCGCTGGGCGAACTTGGATAAATGCACGACGGAGGACATGCGCAACTTCTCCTTCAGGCGGGTTTTGTACGTGCTGATGGTCTTGTGGCTCAGCAGCATGTCCTCGGCGATTTCCTTGTTGCCCAGGCCCAGGGCCAGCTTCTGCAGCACCGTCAACTCGCGGTCCGAAAGAGCTTCCACCAACTCGTGCTCGGAGGTCTGCAAATCATCGCGGCGCACCGAACTGGTGGGCAGGCTGGGAAAGCAGCTGTAGTTGCACATCACAGCCTTGATTGCTTTTTGCAGCTCGTCCAACTCGCCGGTCTTGGCGACAAACCCCATGGCACCGGCCCGCATGCACCGGGTCGAAAAAAACACCGCCAAGTAGGACGTGAGCACCAGGATCTTGCACGGCAGGCCCAAGGCCTTGATCCGACTGATGACCTCCAGGCCACCCAACTTGGGCATCGCCAGGTCGAGAATCACCAGGTCCGGACGCCCTTCTCTGGCCTTCTGCACGGCATCCGCGCCATTACCCGCTTCATCAATTTCAGTAAAACCTTCCTGTTTCAACAGAAATTTGACAGTGGCACGAATAAACGGGTGGTCATCCACTACTAACGCTTTGCTCATAAAACACCCCTGAGAGGACAAAGTACGCTGACACATCACACGGGACGCAGCCACCTGTGAGAATTGACAGTCCCGACGAACGGTACGGTCCCTCAGAGCGCCAACAGACGGGTGCCTGGTCCCTTCCCTTGAAAATCACCACGAACATATGAAGCCATATCATTGCTGCCGGCCAGCCGCAGCGATCAACCTTAGCAATGGGGTGATGTTTCTTACGAAGGGATAATCCTGACTGCGTGTAGGACTTTTCCTTACAAAAGCATAGCCAATCCTGGGTCTACCTAGGCTTGACCAGGATGGATCAGTCGGTGGTACTTGGGCTCCAGAAAGCCTGCACCACCAGGCTCGACATGGAAATGCGCGTCACCAGGGCGTCCAGTTCATCACCGTCCACGGAAGTGGCCGCCAGGGTCGCCTCGATCTCCACTTCTTCGCTGCCAAACGGGCGCACATCGACATCGCTGGCGGGGTAGTTGCAACGTGCCAGCTCCGCTTCCAGCAACACCATGACCGCCTGTTGCTGGCTACGCCGTGCAATCACATAGAGGATGTTGGTCACCTCCGCCGACACCACATCCAGCGGCTGGCGGTTGATGTTATTGACGATCGGCCGCAGCAGCGTATTGGCCGCCAGTACGAACAACGTGCCCAGCAGCGCTTCGAGGATCAGGTCGGCACCGGCACAGGCGCCCACCGCGGCCGAGGCCCAGAGGGTGGCGGCGGTGTTGAGCCCGCGCACGTTGCCTTCTTCGCGCATGATCACGCCGGCCCCCAGAAAGCCGATGCCCGACACCACATAGGCGACCACCCGCACAGCACCGTCTGCACCGCCCAGGCGGTTGGCCATGTCGACGAAAATCGCCGCGCCCACTGCGACCAGCACGTTGGTGCGCAAGCCCGCCGTGCGCTGGCGGTACTGGCGCTCGAAGCCGATCAAGCCGCCGAGGATAAACGCGGCGGTCAGGCTGACCACGGTATCGATCAGGGAATCGAGGTTGATGTTGTTGATTGCCTGCATAAAAACTCCATGAATGCGGCGGCAGCCCCACTGCCATCGCGGGCAAGCCTGGCTCCCACCGGGCCCAGGGGCGTTCGATACAACTGTTATTGCCAGCCAAACTTACGGATGTAGTAGCCCTTTACCGCCTGGGTCAACGCCATGTACCCCAACAGAATCACGGGCAGGAACACAAAGTACAGCGACGGCAACGCCTGCAGTTTGAAGTAGTGCGCCAACGGCCCCATCGGCAGGAAAATCCCCACGGCCATGATCACCCCCGTCATCACCATCAGCGGCATTGCCGCACGGCTTTGCAGGAACGGGATTTTCGGGGTGCGGATCATGTGTACGATCAGCGTCTGGGTCAGCAACCCCACCACGAACCAACCCGACTGGAACAGGGTCTGGTGGTCCGGGGTGTTGGCATCGAACACATACCACATGAGTGCGAACGTGGTGATGTCAAAGATCGAACTGATCGGCCCGAAAAACAGCATGAAACGGCCCACATCCCCCGGTTGCCAGCGTTGCGGCTTGGCGAGCATGTCTTCATCGACGTTATCGAATGGAATCGCGATCTGCGAAATGTCGTACAGCAGGTTCTGCACCAGCAAATGCATGGGCAGCATCGGCAGGAACGGAATGAACGCACTGGCGACCAGCACCGAAAACACGTTGCCGAAGTTGGAGCTGGCGGTCATCTTGATGTACTTGAGCATGTTGGCGAAGGTGCGCCGGCCTTCGAGCACGCCCTCCTCCAGGATCATCAGGCTCTTTTCCAGCAGGATGATGTCAGCCGCTTCCTTGGCGATGTCCACCGCGCTGTCCACCGAAATACCGATATCGGCCGTGCGCAGCGCCGGTGCGTCGTTGATCCCGTCGCCCATGAAGCCCACCACATGGCCGTTGGCCTTGAGCAGGCGCACGATGCGTTCCTTGTGCGACGGCGTCAGCCTGGCGAATACGTTGGTGGTTTCCACGGCCTTGGCCAGTTCGGCGTCGGTCATGTCCTCGATGTCGTTGCCCATCAGCAGGCCTTGCTGCTCCAGGCCCACTTCGCGGCAGATCTTGGCGGTGACCAGTTCGTTATCGCCCGTCAGCACTTTGACGGCCACGCCGTGGGCCTTGAGGGCCTTGAGAGCAGGCGCGGTGCTTTCCTTGGGCGGATCGAGGAAGGCCACATAACCGATCAACGTCAGGTTTTTTTCATCCGCCAGGTTGTAGGTATCGCGCCCCGCTGACATCGGCTGCGCGGCGACCGCGACCACCCGCAAGCCTTCTTCGTTGAATGCCGCGGTTACTTGGCGGATGCGCGCCAGCAACTCATCGGTCAGCGCTTCGTTGGAGTCACCGTGGCGCACCCGGTTGCACACCGACAGAATCTCTTCCACCGCGCCTTTGCAGATCAACAGGTGCGGCTGGCCTTGCTCGGCCACCACCACCGACATCCGGCGCCGGTTGAAGTCGAACGGGATCTCATCGACCTTCTGGAACGCGGTGGCGACTTTCAGCTCGCGATGCACCTCCACGTGTTCCAGCACCGCCACGTCCAACAGGTTTTTCAGACCGGTCTGGTAGTAACTGTTGAGGTAGGCCATTTCCAGCACGTCGTCGGACTCTTCGCCCCACACGTCCACATGGCGCGCCAGGAAAATCTTGTCCTGGGTCAGCGTGCCGGTTTTGTCCGTACACAGTACGTCCATGGCGCCGAAGTTCTGGATCGCGTCCAGGCGCTTGACGATGACCTTCTTGCGCGACAGAAACACCGCGCCCTTGGCCAACGTCGAGGTGACGATCATCGGCAGCATTTCCGGGGTCAGGCCCACGGCAATCGACAGCGCGAACAGCAGCGCTTCGGTCCAATCGCCCTTGGTGAAACCGTTGATGAACAACACCAGCGGCGCCATCACGAACATGAAGCGAATCAGCAGCCAGCTGACTTTGTTGACGCCCTGCTGGAACGAGGTGGTCGCGCGATCCGTGGCGGTGACGCGCTGGGCCAACGCGCCGAAATAGGTGCTGTTGCCGGTGGTCAGAATCACTGCCGTCGCCGCGCCGGACACCACGTTGGTGCCCATGAACAGGATGTTTTCCAGGTCCAGCGGGTTGCGCGTCTTGGCATCCTTCTGCTGGGCGAACTTCTCCACCGGCATCGATTCGCCGGTCATCGCCGCCTGGCTGACGAACAGGTCCTTGGCATTGAGCACGCGGCAGTCGGCGGGGATCATATCGCCGGCCGACAGCACGATCAGGTCGCCCGGCACCAGTTGCTTGATCGGCAGCTCGATGGGTTTGGCCGCCTCGCGGCGCAACACCGTCGCGGTATTGCTCACCATGTCCTTGAGTGCGTCGGCAGCCTTGTTCGACTTGGCCTCCTGCCAGAAACGCAGCAGGGTCGACAGCACCACCATGGAAAAAATCACCGTGGCGGCCTTCATGTCTTCGGTCAGCCAGGAGATCACCGCCAGCAAGGTCAGCAGCAGGTTGAAGGGGTTCTTGTAGCAATGCCACAGGTGGACCCACCAGGGCAGCGGCTGTTCGTGTTCGACTTCATTGAGGCCGTATTGCTCCCGCAACGCGTCGGCTTCCTGGGCGTCCAAGCCTTCGGCGTGACTGCCCAGGGTGCCCAGCAATTGTTCCGCGCCGCTGTTGGCCGCAGCCACCAGGGTTTGCGCCAGGCTCGGCGGGACTTCGCGGCTGACGCTGGCGTCGGTGACGCTGTCGAGCAGTGCCAGGCGACGGAAATGCCGAGCGATATGCCGGGTCCGCAGGAAGCCGGCAAAGAACTCTTTCAACAGAGTGAAGTTCATGGTGTTACTCCTGCGCGAGGAAACCGTCGTGCAGGTACGGCCAACTGCGCCGCGCCCGATCAAAAAGGCACAGCCAGCCTGGCCCGCCCGCCGCAAAAAAGGCAGGCGCGTCCGTAGCAACCTGAGGTGAATCAGGTGCTGGTCAGCGTCGATGAGAGTGGATCGAGGCAGGCGCCAGGACTGGTCGCTGCCGGGATGCCGCTTCTCGCTGTTTGGCGAGACAACGGCATCGGAAGAATGCGCGTTACCTTGCCAAGTCTGTGCCGGTTACCGAAACCGGCCGACGACTGTCACTTGAACAAGTACCCACTGAGGGTCTCCGCTATTGATGAAAACGCGCGAAGCTTACGCCCCGATTACAGGAGAGTAAACCGTAAGAAAGTACCTGCATGATGAATAAGAGGATTCTTCAGGATGGGTTCAGGAACCCCTATCTTGAAGCCCTCCAAGGCTTAAATGTGGGAGGGAGCTTGCTCCCGATGGCGATGGTGCAGCTAGAGATAAGCTAACTGCCCCACCGCCATCGGGAGCAAGTCGAGTCGTCACACCACCCCTCCCACAGGTTGAATGTGTCTATCCGCAGCTAAGGTGCAACAGGTCGATCTCGCGGCACCCGTATCAGGTAATCATCCACCTGCCCACCCACCAGCGCCTTGACCTGAATCGACACCGTATTCAGCTGTCGCCCCATCCTGACTCCCTCGCGAATACGCACCGGCATATACCCCAGTTTCGGCCAGAAACGCTCGGCCTTGCGATTACCGACCACCACCGTCAGGCGCAGCCACTCGGCCCCCTGCGTGACGGCCCATGCTTCGAGGTCGGCGTGTAACCGCCGCCCTCAATCATCGCGCGTCAGTACTTCCAGCAATTCAATTTCAAAGCGCAAAGGGCTGTTCGGCTTGATATGCGCGCCCATCGAACGTTCGCCATACGCCAGGTGCGCCGGTACGAACAATGTGCGTACACCGCCGACTTGCATGCCCATCAACCCCTGGTCCCAGCCCTTGATCACCCGGCCCGTTCCAATCACACACTGAAACGGCTTGCCCCGTTCCCACGACGAATCGAACACCGTGCCATCTTCCAGGGTGCCGGTGTATTGAGTGGTGATCAACGCGCCCTTGACCACGGCCTTGCCGGTGCCGGGGCGGATGTCGGTGATCTGGAGTTGTTCGTCGCTCATGGGGGGCTCTCGTTGACTGCGCAAAGGCTGGGGTTTTCCCAGAATTGGGTGGGTTTGGCAAGTGTAGGAAGCGTCGGCTCAATGACATTTCTCTTTAACCTGCGGGGCGTTTCCGCCGGCTGGGCGGCACCTCGCGCAGGGGAGTTACTTCGAGATCGCACTCGATGAACATAATCGGAGGGGGGGGCGGTGAATTGGTCGCTGGAGTACATGAAGCCGCGCTCGTACAGAAAGAACCTCCAGCTGTGGAGGGGCGGGTCCCATTATCGGTCGTCCGTCATACACCGCCCCAACTAATTAACTCGCACCTACTGTCTTTCATGAGGCTCGTTCACCTACGAAAGACTGCGAAGCACCCTAATCGAAAATAACACTCTGCTTATTTCCTGCCTCCAATATTCAAGCTCAATCTATAAGACACCAATCAGTACTGAACAAGGAAAACAGAATGACCATAGGATCTGACTTCAACTACCCCGCGGACATAGCGCAACAGCATCAACGAGGCAAGCGATCCGCTACTCATCATTGGAAAGCTAGATTCCCTAACCCGCCAGACTTATGTTTTGACTATCGCACCCTAGTAGAACAAAAAAATGGAGTCGCCATAGCGACTGAAACCAATCATAAAATCTGCATCATAGGTGCTGGCATTACAGGTTTGACGAGTGCACGGGAACTACATAGATGTGGCTTCACAAACATAACCTTACTCGAAAAATCAACGCGCATTGGTGGCAGACACTTCACAGCGCTTGGAAACAATAACATCAACACTATTGGCAGGCCGCCTTTTGAAATGGGTGCAATGAGAATGCCTTTTTTCAACAAATCAAATGAGTCGCCCAAAGATGGGCGTTCACTCATGGCCTATTACGCTAGCGAATTTAATTTAACTCACTCAAATTTTCCAAACCCCGGCAGCCCTACGGTTCGATCAACTGGAATATATCTGCGGGAAGGCAGTATAGATGGAAACAGCCAACCAACAATGCTGATCTGGAAAAATACCGACGGAAAAACGCCGCCGCCTGGCGATACCCTAGGAGCAGTTTTTGCAAAATGGAAAACATTCGCCGAACGTATGACCACGAAAGTCAGCGAGTTCTATGGCACTGAGCACTGGGAAAGTATGTGGTCAGCCATAGTAAAAAAATACGAAGGTGTTTCATTTCGTGACTTAGTTAAAATGCCAACCATAGATAGGTGGTATCAAAGGGACCCTGGTCATTTCGGCGGTATGGGCATGACTGCAGATGAGTCTGCCGTTTTTTACTCCATCGGAATTGGTGATGGCAGTTGGGGAGCATTCTATGACGTTTGCTCGCTTTACCCACTACGCACAGCTATATTTGGATTCAGCAGTCATCTACAGTTGATCCATGGACGGGTAAATGCGGATGGTGTTCCCATAGCCTCACCGTATTTGAACGCAATAGAAACCGTGGATTCGAAAGGACTTAAGTTCAACAAGCCAAATTACATTGGACTTGCTGCCCTGGCTGAATCCCTGCTTTTCATAAAGCCAAATGAGACCCGCGAATCATTATACGAGCATTTGGTAAATCGTGAATTCGGATTAATCACCAACAGCTCAGTAACAAAACTAAAAAAACTTACAAATGGAAAAATACGAGTACATTATGACTGGAACACCTCACAGCCAGAAATAACGGAGAAGCATTTCATCGACTTTGACTCCGTGATAGTGACGCTCCCATCCTGGCTGATAGAAACACAAATCTTACTAGAGGGATTCAATCATGAAATGCTTCCTTTCGAAATAATAGCAGCCTATAAAACTGCTCACTGGGAAACCAGTTGCAAGGTGTACGCCCCACTTAAAAAGACCTTTCTCTCAAACAACAACAGCATTCCTCAAGCCATAGTAACTGACAGCTTCATACATGACATTTACACCTATCGCTACAATGACAATAGCACCTATGACTGCATCCTACTCAGCTACACATGGGAGGACGACGCAACAAAGCTATCGCTATTCAGCGACAACGAACTTGTCGACAAATGCATAGATGAACTCGACAGAATCCTCTTAAAATCAACGAACATAAGGCAAAAGATATCCCCCTATATAGGACGAAAACAGGCAATCGTTCAACGATGGATGAATGACAAAAACTCGCTTGGCTGTGCGAAGCTTTACCGGCCAGGCACCTATTATGACGCTGTCAGCCTAATGAAATACAATAGAGATTTTTCTCACAAGTCTGGGCTTTATCTTTCCGGCGAGTCTTTCTCCGTCGATGCAGGCTGGACCGAACCCTGCTTCAGGGGCGCCATTGATGCGGTGATCAATATATGCAGCAAAACCCACGCAAATTTTAATGGTGGCTTTAGCATGCAAGACTACCCTGAATTTCAAACCGAAAACTAACAAAGCTTGAGAGACGGACTACAACACAACAAGAATCATCCGACTTCCAATTAAACACTTTATCACCTCTTATAAACATTCAACCACCCCGGTTGCATAACAATAAGAGGTCACATCCATGAGCGAACCAACGAGCCCCGCCCGCATCGCTGTCATTCAACTTGATCCCCAGGTCGGCATGGCCAATAGAGCCGATAACCTGCGTCAAAGTCTTGCCCTCGCCACCGAGGCCGCAAACGGCGGTGCCACTCTGATCGTGCTGCCTGAGCTTTCCAATTGCGGATATTTTTTCAGCAGCCGTCAGGATGCCTTTGATCACGCCGAGGCGGTTCCAGACGGTATCAGTGTGCGAGCGTGGATAGACTTTGCATGCAGCCATCAGGTGTATCTGGTTGCCGGTCTGAACGAGATAGACGGTCATCAGTTGTTCAATACTGCCGTACTGCTCGGCCCCGGTGGGTTTATTGGAAAATACCGCAAAGCTCATTTGTGGAATCTAGAAAAGCTTTGGTTCACACCTGGTGATACAGGTTTCCCAGTGTTTGAAACGCCGATCGGACGCATCGGCTTACTGATCTGCTGGGACATTTGGTTCCCAGAAGTGCCGCGCATTCTAAGCCAGCAAGGCGCCGATATCATTTGTAGCCTGAACAACTGGGTTTGGACACCTCCTCCGCTGTTCGATGAGGCGGGTAAATGCATGGCGTCGTACCTGACGATGACCGCCGCCCATGTAAACAACGTGTTCATCGCTGCCGCCAGCCGCATTGGCGAAGAACGGGATGCCCGTTACCTCGGATGTTCGTTAATTGCCGGGACCAATGGCTGGCCAATCGGCGCTGTGGCTTCGGCCAACCGCCAGGAAATCCTGTTTGCCGACATCGATATCACCAGCGCCCGTAGCGCACCGATCTGGAACAGCCTTAACGATCTGCATCGCGACCGACGCAACGATCTCTACGATCAGATGCTCGGATATTCGCAACATCCTGCTCTACCGCGCTAATCGGAGGGCACATCATGGAAACTCTATTTGCCAAGACATCACCTCTGCGTTCCCGCGCGGACATCACAGTTCTGACCCTTGGGTTTATAAGCATATTGCTGGTGGTTTGGGTTGTAATTAGTCATCGCGGATCCTGGCCGGGGTATAGCGAGATGGTTGCGAACCTGCCTAGTTCTACCGCCTGGTTACGCTGGGTGCTGGGGGATATCAGCGAAGTAGCCTTTTATAAACACGAGCTTGCTTCTCTCGGATTGCTGAGCGGTGCATACATTGCCTGGTGGGCGAGCACGCGCGGAAAAGCGTGGCAAGGCTTTTCCATTTCCTACGGTACAGGATTGTGGCCTTGGCTCGTGACCAGTTCATTGTTGGGGCTAGTACTAAGCAACTTGCTCTGGGGGTGGACCGTAACTACCGGGACATGGCAACCAACATTCGCAGCATTCGTTTCACTGCCGGCGGCGATGGTGCTGATGTTCGGCGGCGGTTGGAAGGTAACGCTCAACGGTGCAATACTGGGGGCGTTGCTGGTGACGCCAACGTGCTTGTTGATCGTGAACTTCGTTTGCGTACCGCTCGGGTTACCTGCGGTGATCGGTAATGTGCTCGGCATGGCCGCTGGTAGCATCATCGCGTTTGAAATTTGTCGTCGGCTGCCCTCGCTGGTTCGTTCGAACTACACCGCTCCCGTAAAACCAATGCCAGCCAAACCGCCCACCTACGGTGTGAGCTGGAGCCTGCGTCGGGTGCTGGCGGACTTTTCAGAAGCCCCTTTTTTCGGGAATGAACTCGCTAGTCTTGGGCTGCTGGCAGGTGTGTTACTGGCGTATGCTCTGAATCCCATCAGCCCGGCTTATGGTTCAGGCTTGCTTATAAACCTTATAGGTGCGCAGGCATTGACGTCAGCAATCGGTGTGGTGATCTGGCGATATCAGTGGATCAAAAAGGGCTGGTATCCGACCTATGTTCCATTGGTGTCAGTGGTTCCTGCAGCCGTGTTGACTTATGGAGGTAGCTGGATGGTTATGGGCTCTAGTGCGCTCTTTGGGGCATTGATCGCGCCGCCGTTAGCCTGTGCAATTGCAGGGCGGTTGCCCGCGCACTTTCATCCCTACATAGGCAATGTGATCGCAATGGCGATGAGCACGCTATTGGTGGTGCCGCTGGTGGGCTGGTTAGCCTCAGAGTAAAGATTTTTCCCATGCTACATTCCTCATGTAGCGTGGGAACCATAAGTGATTAGACGCTAAACGCGCTCTTGCGCAAGGCGCATTTTTTCGAAAAATGCATTGTGGCGGGGGCCGATTGCCTCACCACAACAAAAGCAATCATCGCCTCAAGGCTCGAGGACCGACAGAAAGGTTTTGCCGCTGGGGAGTAATGCTAATTTTTGCAATACGTCATTGACGACACCGACGACACCGAGGTCTTCAGGGCTGGCATTCCCATCGACCACACGACTCAACACCGTCAAAAACTTAACCCGACCCGAATCCACCTTGTCCGACCTGCTGCCCTTGAGGGATATACGGCTCTCGGCAATAGAAGTCTGTTGCTTAAGGTAAACGCGAAACTCTGATTTATTCATTGCCAGTTTCCTTCTTCAACAATGAGTAGGACACGCACTGCAGATTAAGGAGGTCACTGCACCTTGCCTACTGTCAAAGTTCACAGATCTGTATCAGTTACCGGGTGTCGCTCTCACAACCAATGCCAAAACCGGCTCCAGAACCCACGCCCCAAATCATTCTTGCAACCCGCATATTGCTGCGCATACAGCTGCGAGCGGGCCTGCACTTTGCTGGCCACGGGGGGTAGCCAGGCTTTGCTGGCGTAGGTGCGCTGGCGATAGCCGCCCCAGCCTTCGTGGTAGTTCAGGTATTGGCCGTAGGCGTCGTACTTGTAAACGCCGTTGATGGTGTAGGTCTTGTCCATGTACCAACCGACGAAGTCGATGGCGTCGTCGAAGTCCTGACGGCTGGCGCCGCTGCGGCCGGTGCTTTTGCGGTAGTCGTTCCACACTTCATCCTTGGCCTGGGCATAGCCGGCGGCGGTGGAGACGCGGCCCCAGGGGATGATCCACAACAGGTAGTTACGCGGAGCCTTGGCGTCCTGCCGGAAGGCCGATTCCTGGTACATGATGGCGAACGGCAACTGGATCGGCACGCCCCAGCGCTTTTGGGTGACTTGGGCGGCGTCGTACCAGTCGGCCTTTTCGCGAAAGATGCCGCAGAGGTCGTTGGGCGTGCGGGGTGGCGAGGTGCCGCAGGCCGCCAGCAGCGAAGTGAGTAATAACAAGCCGACGAATTTGCCTGCGTTCAAGATGCACCTTTGCGGGATACGCGTAAAAAGCCGGCATTTTACCCATTCAACGCGGCAGGTGAAGAAAGGAAACGCTCAGCGCCGTGCGCAACAGCAGCGTGCGCCAGATCGCACGGGGCAGTTGCGCTGCACTATCGCGCAGCCTGGGTGTCGTAACTCGCATGCGCCCATTCCCAGGAGAAACCATGAGCCAGGACGTCCTCGCCAAAGAAACCAACCGCCGCCAATTGCAGCAGATCATCTCCGGGTTGTCCGACGGGGTGATTTTGGCCGAGCTCGACCAGACCATCCTCTGGGCCAACGAGGCCGCGCTGACCATGCACGGGGTCAGCGCGGTCGAACACCTGGGCGCCAACAATCAGGCCTATTCCGAGCGGTTCGCCTTGCGCTATCGCAATAACCACCCGCTGTTGCCGGACACTTACCCGCTCAGCCGGGTGGCGGCCGGCGAAGCGTTCAGCGACGTGATCGTGGAAGTCAGCCCCACCGGCGACGACGAGCGCAGTTGGGTCCATCGCCTGCGCAGCCTGGTGCTGACCGATTCACGCGGCGAACCGGAGCTTTTGGTGTTGATCCTCAGCGACGCCACCGAATGGGCGAGCGCCGAGCAGCGCTTCGAAAAAACCTTCAACGCCAACCCCGCGCCCGCCGTGATCTGTCGCCTCAGCGACCTGCGCTATATCAAGGTCAACCAGGGCTTTCTGGAGATGACTGGCTATAACCGCGACCAAGTGATCGGCCGCTCGGTGTATGAACTGGACGTGCTGGAACACGCCGAGCGCAAGGACCTGGCCATCCAGCGCCTGGCCGAAGGCGCGACCATCCCGCAGATGCAGGCCGAATTGAGATTGCCCGAGGGCGGCAGCAAGTTGGTGATCGTGGCCGGCCAGCCGTTGGACATGAACGAGGAAGACTGCATGTTGTTTTCCTTCACCGACCTGGAACCGCGGCGCAAGGCAGAAATCGCCCTGCGCCAGAGTGAGGAGCGCTTCGCCAAGTCGTTCCGCCTGACGCCGGTGCCAACCCTGGTGTGCAACGCCGACAACCGTCAGGTGGTGGATATCAACGAAGCCTTCATGAGCATTACCGGCTACACCAGTGAGGAACTGATCGGCAAAGCAATCGAAGACATCGACTTCATCGACAGCGCCCAAGCCTGCGCGCAGTTGTTCGCCACTCTGGAAAAAGCCGGCAACCTCGACGGGCTGGATCTGAAGGTGCGCAAGAAAGGCGATGAGGTGATCGACTGCGTGGTGTCCGCCGATACCGTGAGCATCCAGGACGTGCCCTGCTACCTGCTGGTGCTGATGAACATCACCGAACGCAAACGCTCGGAGCTGGAGCTGGTGGCGGCCATCGAAGAAGTGATGCAGGACGCCTCCTGGTTCAGCCAGACCCTGATCGAAAAGCTGGCCAACGCCAAAGGCGCCAACCGACCCAATGTGCCGGGCATTGCCTTCACTGACCTCACCACCCGCGAGCGCGATGTGCTGGGTTTGATTTGCGAAGGCCTGGCCGACAAAGAGATCGCCTCGCGCCTGAAGCTGGCGCCCAACACAGTGCGTAACCATGTGGCCACGGTGTATTCCAAACTGGGGGTGCATAGCCGTAGTGCAGCGATCGTCTGGGCCCGTGAGCGCGGGCTGTTCGCCGGTGAACTGCGTCTGAAAAACAAGCGCTGAAAGTGCAAATGCACTAGTGCGGCTAGTGCGAATTCGCCTTATTGCGCCTAGGTGTAATGCTTAACCTTCCTGGGGTGGGCACAGGCTTTCGATCCTGTGTCGTCATATTCCACACCCGGAAGGAATTAGCATGTTTACCCTGTCTCAATTGCGAAATTGCATCGAAGAAGGCCTGTCGCCGCTGACGTGCGAATTCACCCTGTGCCGGGACGCGTCGCTGACCCTCAAAGTCTTCGACGCCGAAACCGGCCGGGTCGACCTGGTGGTCACCGGGATCAGCACCAATCGGCTGCAGACCCCGCAAGAAGTGGACAAGATGGTCGAAGAATTACGCTACGAGCTGCACAGCAACCACCTGGGCAAACTCACTCTGGATGACTTGCCTTCAGCCTCGCACCCATGAAATAGAACACCCCGCCACCGACGATAAACGCCCCCAGCATGTAGAACATGTAATGCGCCGGCAGGCTGGCCAACACCAACCCGCACAGCACCGGCCCCAGCGCGGCGCCGAGGTTGGACAGGTTTTGCGCGCCGTAATACATGCCGCGCAGGTGGTCCGGGGCAATACGGTCGATAAACATGTACTCGGCCGGGAACACGACGATTTCCCCCACGGTAAACACCGCCATCGCCAGCACCCACCACAGCACGCTGGTGGACAGCGCAAAGCCGATCAACCCCAGCATGAACATGCTCAAGCCGAAGATCAGCCACTGGCTCAGGTAACGGTGCGAGATGCGCCGGCCGATCACGTATTGCAGGGCAATCACCAACACGGCGTTCGTCGTAAGCACCGCGCTGATGACCTTGTAGGTGTATTCAGCAGTGGTGGTGGTCACCAGGTATTGCGACAGGTAAGCCGTGAACTGGCCGAACACCACCGCACTGAGCACGCCGCCAACGGTGAAGCACACCAGGCGCCGATCCTTTAACAGCACGCGGCCGACAGCCAGGAACGACACCGGCTTTTGCGTGGCATCGACAGTGGCCAGCGCACGATCGCCCCAGCGCCAGTACAGCAGGAAAAACCCCGCCCCCAACAGCGCCGACAGCATAAACGGCAAGCTGATATCCAGCCTAGCCACCATCGCGCCGAAGAACGGCCCCACCGCATAGCCGATATTGGTCAGGGTGTACTTGATGGAAAACACCTCACTGCGCGCGTCTTCCGGCAACAGGCTGGCAAAGCCGGCTTTGATCGCAATATCGATGACCGCGTAAGCCAGGTTGATCAGGATCAGGCAGCCATAGAACGCCCAGATAGTCTGCGCGAGCACCGTACCGATAAAGCCCACGACAAACAGCGCACTCAAGCCCAGCAGTAACCGATAGCTGCTGATGCGATCGACGAGAAACCCGCCATACACGCTGAGCAACGAACCGACGATCAGCGAACTGCCGATCACCAGGCCGACCTGGGTGATGTCCAGGGCAAAGTGCCGGGTGAGGTAGATAACCAGGTACGGAAAGGTGATCGCCTTGGCCAGCGTCAGCATCAACGTGGCGGACAGCAACAGCTTCACTGTGCGGGGGTAGTGTCTTAGGGTGGCAAGCATCCTGCTCTCATTCCATGAAGGTAACGCGGCCATTGCAGCCGGTCACCTTACCTCAGGAACCCGAAAAAAAGCAGGCGTTGCCAGCGGATTATTGCTTGACCGGAGTGATCTCGAGGATGGTGCCGTTAGTGGTTTTGAGCAGCACAAACCTATTGCCGACACGGGCCCATTGGCTGTCCTCTTCGGGCTGCTTCAAGCCGCGTTTCTTCCAGTCAGTGACCGCCGATTCCTTGCGCATCAGGATATCCGGCGCGCGGTCGCCCTCTTTCAAGTCACGGGTATTGATGCTGGAAGGCTTCACGGTTTCCTGCGGGGTATCACCGGCCTGCACCACAAAGCTGGCGGTGGACAGGCTGGCAACGACCAACAGGCTGGCGACGAGGGATCTGGACTTCATGGGTGCTCCTTCAAGTAGTGAGGCGTACCCAGGTTCCGACCGCGGGCGTGTTGAATCATTCAGCCAAAAACCCGAGCGCCCGGTTTCCCTCGCCACAGGGTGTTCGCCGCAACGCCTGCGCTTGCGTAAATAAATGCTGCTCCAGCCCCCTCACCCATTGCCCGCGTGAAATTTATCCTGTAATTTTTCATGAAATTTAACGAAATAAATTTCATGAACCAACAAGAAGAACTCGAAGCCCTGGCGATCCTGATCCACGACCTGCGCAAGTACAAGAAACTCACCCTCGCGCAATTGGCGCAAAAGATCGAGCGTTCGGTGGGTTTCCTGTCTCAGGTCGAACGAGGCCTGTCACGCCCGACCGTGGCGGACCTGACCGCGATCAGCCACGCCCTTGACGTGCCCACCACCTATTTCTACAGCCTGAGCAAGCCCAAGGCCATCAACTGGGTGACGCGCCCCAACGAGCGGCGCACGGTGTATTACGCCAATGGCATCACCGACATCCTGGTCTCCCCCAACATGAACGGTGCGTTTTCGATGCTCGACAGCCTGCTGGCCCCCGGAGCCAATAGCGGTGAGCAGACCATGAGCGACCGCGCCGAGCAGGCCGGGTTTGTGCTGGAGGGTGAGTTGACGCTGTGGGTGGAAGGGGAAGCCGACTCGGTCACCCTGCACCAAGGCGACAGCTTCCACCTGGCCAGTTTCGCCCGCTGCCGCTACGCCAACCTGACCGAACTGCCCGCCCGCGTGCTGTGGGTTTACAACTAGGAGCTACACCCGTGAAAAGCCATTCCTCCACGCTGCTGGCCGAAGTACGGAGCTTTCGCCAGAACCACCCCGACGTGCGTTATGTCGACCTGATCGCCCTGGACATCCCCGGGCATTTCTACGGCAAGCGCTACCCGGTGGAGATGCTGGAAAAAGTCGCCGCCGGCGGCCCCTTGAAGCTGCCGCAGAACGCCGTGCTGCTGGGGGTTCAGGGCGGTTTGTTCAAGATCGGTGATTACTGCTTCAACGACGGCGACCCCGACGCCAACCGCCGCCTGGTGCCGGGCACGCTCAAGCCGGTGAGCTGGGAGTCGCAGCCGCTGGGCCAGATGCTGATCACCTCAGACGGTACGCAAGCGCCGATCGAATTCGAGCCGCGGGAAGTATTGGCCAAGGTCCTGGAACGCCTGCACCACAAAGGCATTCACCCGGTGGTGGCCTTTGAACTGGAGTTTTACCTGTTCGACAAGCAGCTCGACAACGGCCTGCCGCAATTCGCCCGCGACCCGCTGAGTGACGACGCCGACGACCAGCCCAACCTGCATATCGAGCGACTGTCGCGCTTCAGCGAGGTGCTCGACGATATGGCGCAAACCGCCAAGGACCAAGGCATCGACATCACGGTGATCACCGCGGAACTCGGCCCCGGCCAGTTCGAGATCAACTTCGGCCACTTGGACGATGGTCTGCGCGCTGCCGACTGGGCCGCCCTGTTCTGCCGCAGCACCCGTGGCGTGGCGCTCAAGCACGGCTACCGCGCCAGCTTCATGGCCAAGCCCTACCTGCAATTCCCCGGCAGCGGCATGCATGTGCATGTCAGCCTGTACGACGGCGCCGGCAACAACATACTCGCGGCCCATCAACAGCAACCCCTGCGCCACGCCGTGGCCGGCTGCCTGGAGTTGCTGCCGCACTGCATGCCGATCTTCTCGCCGAACCACAACGCCTTCCGCCGCCTGGGCGGTACGGTCAACGCCGCCACCCGTGCCAGCTGGGGCTTCGAAGACCGCGATGCGTGCGTACGCATCCCCGAGTCCGACCCACGCAACCTGCGTATCGAACACCGCCTGGCCAGCGCCGATGCCAACCCGTACCTGGTGTTGGCGGCGATTCTGGTGGGGTTGGAGCATGGGCTTGACGCCAAGCGCGAACCCATCGCCCCACTGAACGACGACCGCAACAGCGGCACCGACTTCCCCCTGGAAATGCTCGAGGCCGTGCGCGCCATGCAACATCAAGCGGTATTACGCGATAAGCTGGGCGCGGAATTTGTCGACGTGTACTGCGAGAACAAACGCCAGGACCACTTGGCGTTTCAGCAGGAGATCAACACGCGGGAATACCGCTGGTTTCTCTAACCCCCCATGGAATCACCGATGACCGACCAAAGCGCCCCGGCCCTCAAGGAAATCTTCAACGCCGAACGCCTGCAACACATCGCCACCGAGATGACGGCGGTGTACCCGGCGTTCGACGCCAAGGGCTTTCTCCAGCACGCCAAGGCCGGGCTGGCCGAGTTGTCGGTGATGCAGCGCGTGGCACGGGTCAGCGACAGCCTGCATGCGGTGATCCCGCTGGATTACCCACAGACTCTCACGCTGCTCCATGCCCTCGCGCCGCGCTTGAACAGCGGCTTTGTCAGCCTGTTCCTGCCGCACTACGTGGCGAGTCATGGCCGGGATGACTTCGAGCGCTCCATGGCCGCGCTCAAATATTTCACCACCTTTGGCTCCGCCGAATTCGCGATCCGGCACTTCTTGCTGCACGACTTCCAACGCACCCTGGCGGTGATGCAACAGTGGTCGCTGGATGACAACGAACACGTGCGCCGCCTCGCCAGCGAAGGCTCGCGACCGCGCCTGCCGTGGTCATTCCGCCTGGCCAACGTACAGGCCAACCCCGGGCTGTGCGCGTCGATCCTCGACAACCTCAAGGCCGACAGCAGCCTCTACGTGCGCAAGTCCGTGGCCAACCACCTCAACGACATCACCAAGGACCACCCCGATTGGGTCCTCAGCCTGATCGAAGGCTGGTCGCTGGATAACCCGCACACCGCCTGGATCGCCCGCCATGCACTGCGCAGCCTGATCAAGCAGGGCAACACCCGCGCGCTGACGATCATCGGCGCGGGAGCCAAGGCCGAGGTCAAGATTCATCACCTGCGCGTCACGCCGGCGGTGATCACACTGGGGGAGCGGATCAACCTGACCTTCAGCCTCGAATCCACCGCCGCCGCACCACAAAAACTGGTGGTGGACTACGCCATCGACTACGTAAAAAGCGCCGGCCACCGTGCGGCCAAAGTGTTCAAGCTCAAGGCCTTTACCCTTGGCGCAGGCGAGCAGCAACACATCAGCCGCGAACAACATATCCGTGAACTGACCACACGCAAGCACTACCCGGGCAAGCACGCGGTGCATGTGCTGGTGAATGGAGAACGGCTGGGCAGCGCGGAATTCGTCTTGCGCGATTGACTCAGTTCAAGCAACACCACAGCTTCAATGTGGGAGGGGGCTTGCCCCCGATAGCGGTGCTTCAGTCATGCATGTTTTGGCTGACACACTGCTATCGGGGGCAAGCCCCCTCCCACATTTGGATCTCCATAGATCAGATAGACCCTGATCTGCTTTTGCTCTTGCTTGGCCTTATAGCCGACCTGATCTTGGAAGCTGAATCCGGTCAAAAGTGTGGGAGGGAGCTTGCTCCCGATAGCGCTGCTTCAGTCATGCATGTTTGGGCTGACACACTGCTATCGGGGGCAAGCCCCCTCCCACATTTGGATCTCCATAGATCAGATAGACCCTGATCTGCTCTTGCTCTTGCTTGGCCTTATAGCCGACCTGATCTTGGAAGCTGAATCCGGTCAAAAGTGTGGGAGGGGGCTTGCTCC
>NZ_JBWKXO010000032.1:0-36694 GCF_059423025.1 Pseudomonas sp. GW704-F2
GCCGATGGTAGTGTGGGGTTTCCCCATGTGAGAGTAGGTCATCGTCAAGATTAAATTCCAGAACCCCTGTTTGCTTACGCAGACAGGGGTTTTGTTCTGGGCGGTCGGAAAGGGTCAAGTGGCTCATCGGACGGCCTTCAGTGCTAAAGTCCATGCCTCGATTTTGCTTTTGCCAAGGAAGCCGTTATGCCGGATGCGATGCCTCTCAGCGCAGGATTCATGGTGGTTCACGGTAACCGCCTGGACGAACTGCGCAGCCTGGTGGTCAGTTGGATGCGCCGTTATCCCCTGGCCCCTCTGGAAAATGAAATCGCCCTGGTCCAGAGCAACGGCATCGCCCAATGGCTCAAGCTGGCCCTGGCCGAAGATCCGGAAGATGACGACATGGGTGGCTGCGGCATTGCTGCGGCGATCGACGTGCAACTGCCCGGCAGCTTCATGTGGCAGCTCTATCGCATGGTCCTGGGGCGCGACGAGATCCCGCCCAAATCCCTGCTCGATAAAGCCCCGCTGACCTGGCGCCTGATGCGCCTGCTCCCCGAGCTGATCAATCAACCGCACTTCGAGCCGCTGCAGCGCTTCCTCACGGACGACTCCGACCTGCGCAAACGCTACCAACTCGCCGAGCGATTGGCCGACCTGTTCGACCAATACCAGGTCTACCGCGCCGACTGGCTGGAAGATTGGGCCGCCGGCCGCCATCAACTGCGTAACGGTCGCGGCGAATCCAAACCCCTCGACCCCGCCAACTGCTGGCAAGCCGAGTTATGGCGCGCCCTACTGCTGGATGTGGGCGAAGCCGGCATGGCGCAAAGCCGTGCCGGTGTGCATCAGCGCTTTATCGAACGGATCAATAGCCTTGAGCAAGCACCGCCAGGGCTGCCTTCCCGAGTGATTGTTTTCGGCATTTCCTCATTGCCCGCCCAAGCACTCGAAGCGCTCGCCGGCCTGGCGCGCTTCAGTCAGGTCCTGCTCTGTGTCCACAACCCCTGTCGCCACCATTGGTCCGACATCGTGGCCGACAAGGACTTGCTGCGTAACGAATACAAACGCCAGGCACGCAAAGCCGGCATGCCGGTCACCATCGACCCGCAAACCCTGCACCAGCATGCTCACCCGTTGCTCGCCGCCTGGGGCAAACAAGGTCGCGACTACATCAGCCTGCTCGACAGCTACGACGATCCCAACAGCTACCGCGCTGCCTTCCGCGACGGCCGCATCGACCTGTTCAGCGACGGCGAACCGACCACACTGCTCAACCAGCTCCAAGACGATATCCTCGAACTGCGCCCGCTCAACGAAACCCGCGACCTCTGGCCCGCCGTCGATCTGCAGCGCGATACCTCAATCCGCTTTCACATCGCCCACAGCGCCCAACGCGAAGTGGAAATCCTCCACGACCAATTGCTCCAACGCTTCAGCGCCGATCCGGCGTTGCGTCCCCGCGACATCATCGTCATGGTCCCCGACGTCGACAGTTACGCGCCGCACATTCGCGCGGTGTTCGGCCAGTTGGACCGCAATGACCCGCGCTTCATCCCCTTCACCCTCACCGACCAGGGCCAACGCGGCCGCGACCCGCTGTTGATCGCCGTCGAACACCTGCTCAAGCTCCCCGACAGCCGCTTCCCGGTCAGTGAAATCCTCGACCTGCTCGACGTCCCGGCCCTGCGCGAACGCTTCGCCATCAAGGAGCGCGACCTGCCGACGCTGCATCGCTGGATCGAAGGCGCCGGCATCCGCTGGGGCCTCAATGCCGAACAGCGCGCCGGTCTTGGCCTGCCCCACGAGCTGGAGCAAAACAGCTGGCGATTTGGTTTGCGCCGTATGCTGCTCGGTTATGCCGTGGGCACGGGTGTCGCCTGTGACGGCATCGAGCCCTACGACGAAATTGGCGGCCTCGACGCGGCCTTGATCGGCCCGCTGGTCGCGTTGCTCGACGCACTCAGCGACGCTCACCAAGCCTTGTCGCAACCTGCGGCTCCGCAAGAATGGGGCGAGCGCCTGCAACGCTTGATGCAGCTGTTTTTCCTGCCCAGCAGCGAACACGACGACTACCTGTTGGGCCAGCTCGAACAGCTCCGCGAAACCTGGCTGGAAACCTGCGAATCCGTCGGCCTGCAGGACGAGTTACCGCTCACCGTAGTCCGCGAAGCGTGGCTAGCCGGTCTCGACCAAGGGCGCCTGTCCCAGCGCTTCCTCGCCGGAGCTGTCAATTTCTGCACCCTGATGCCGATGCGTGCGATCCCGTTCAAGCTGGTCTGCCTGCTCGGCATGAATGACGGCGACTACCCACGCGCCCAACCACCGCTGGATTTCGACCTGATGGGCAGCGACTATCGCCCCGGCGACCGCTCACGCCGCGAAGACGACCGCTATCTGCTGCTCGAAGCCCTGTTGTCAGCCCGCGACCAGCTCTACATCAGTTGGGTCGGCCGCAGCATTCGCGACAACAGCGAGCGCCCGGCGTCGGTATTGATCGGCCAACTGCGCGATCATCTCGCCAGCGGCTGGCAGTCAAGCCAAAGCGACACACCGCTGCTTGACGCGATGACCCAGGAACACCCGCTCCAACCCTTCAGCGCACGCTATTTTCACGCCGGTGACCCGCTGTTCAGCTACGCCCGCGAATGGCAGTTGCTGCACGAAGTCACGGATGCGCCGCCAGACAACACCGAACTGGCGGCCCATCGACAGGAAGAACCCCTGAGCCTCGGCCAGTTGCAGGACTTCCTGCGCAACCCGGTCAAACACTTCTTCAGCCAGCGTCTGAAAGTATTCTTCGAGGCTGCCGAAGTGCCGCTGGCCGATGAGGAACCCTTTGTCCTCGACGCCCTGCAACGCTACAGCCTGAGCGACAGCCTGCTGAACGCCGCGCTGAGCCAGCCCGATCATGTCGACCAGGCGCTCACCGCCCAGGCCCGTCGCCTGCAAGGCAGCGGCCTGCTGCCGATGGTCGGTTTCGGCGAGTGCCTGCGCAACGAACTGATCGAGCCCTTGCCCGGCCTGCTGCAACGCTATCAACAACTGCTGGCCCTCTGGCCCACTCCGCACACTGGTGCGGAACCGATCAGTTTCGAGCATCAAGGCATTCAGCTCGAAGGCTGGATCAGCGGCCTGCATCGGCGCAGTGATGGCGGATTGTTGAGCGTCACCACCATCCCCAACAGCATCGGCTCGATCAAGACCCGCAAGTGGCATCGGCTGATTCGCCCGTGGGTCAACCACTTGGTCGCCTGCGCCTGCGGCCTGCCGTTGAGTACCGCGCTGGTGGCCAGCGACGACACCTTGTTGCTGGCCCCGTTGGAACCCTCCAGCGCCCAGGACATCCTCGGCGACCTGCTGCTGGCCTGGCACGTCGGCATGGCCAAACCGCTGCCCGTCGCGGTTAAAACCGCGTTCGCCTGGCTCGGTCAGACCGACC
Source organism: Pseudomonas sp. GW704-F2 (assembly GCF_059423025.1). NCBI lineage: Bacteria > Pseudomonadati > Pseudomonadota > Gammaproteobacteria > Pseudomonadales > Pseudomonadaceae > Pseudomonas > Pseudomonas sp. GW704-F2. The sequence continues at coordinate 3,425 of NZ_JBWKXO010000032.1, forward strand.
CGGCCAAAGCTGCGGCGGCCGCGAGCAAAGCCTACGAAGGTGATGGCATCAACACCGATGGCGAGCGCCGCGAAACCCCCGCGCTGACCCGGCAATTCCCCGACTATGCGGCCCTGGTGGCCAGCGAAGCATTCGAAGGCTGGTGCGAAACCTTGTACCGGCCCCTGATCAACGCCGCCTGGCGATCACTCACTGGCGAGGAGGCCGGCGCATGAGCAGTAAACCCTTGGCCCTGGCCTTCCCGCTCAAAGGCAGCCAGCTGATTGAAGCCAGCGCCGGCACCGGCAAAACCTTCACCATTTCCGCCCTGTACCTGCGCCTGGTGCTCGGCCACGGTGGCGATGACGCCGGCTTCGGCCGCGAACTGCTGCCGCCGCAGATCCTCGTGGTGACCTTCACCGACGCCGCCACCAAGGAACTGCGCGAACGCATCCGCATCCGCCTGGCCGAAGCCGCGCGGTTCTTTCGCGATGAGATCCAACAGCCCGACGCCCTGATCGCCGAACTGCGCGATCAATACCCGCCCGCGCAATGGCCGGCCTGTGCCAACCGTCTGGACATCGCCGCGCAATGGATGGACGAAGCCGCCGTTTCGACCATCCACAGTTGGTGCCAGCGCATGCTGCGCGAACACGCCTTCGACAGCGGCAGCCTGTTCACCCAGACCCTGGAAACCGACCACAGCGACCTGCTCGGCGAAGTGCTGCGCGACTACTGGCGGCTGTTTTGCTACCCGATGCACGACGATGCGCTCAACTGGGTGCGCAACAACTGGGGTGGCCCGGCCGCGCTGATGCCACGGGTGCGCGCGCTGTTCGGCAGCGAACGGCCCAGCGGCGAAAGCCGCGAGCCGGCCGAGTTGATCGCTGCGTGCCTGCAAGAACGCCGCGCCGCCCTGGTCGCCCTCAAGGCGCCGTGGCCGCAATGGGCCGACGAGTTGCGCGAGATCTGCCTGCAAGCCGTCGCCGCCAAAGCCGTCGATGGGCGCAAGATGCAAGCGCGTTACTTCGAACCCTGGTTCGAAAAGATCAGCGCCTGGGCCGCGGACGAATCCCTCGAACAGCTGGACATCGGCACCGGCTTCACCCGCCTGACCCCGGACGGCATGGCCGAAGCCTGGAAGGGCGAGCCGCCGCACCACCCGGGCATCGACGCCATGGCCAGCCTCAAGGCCAGCCTGGATGCGCTGCCCACCCCCGACGCCGCCGTGTTGCAACACGCCGCCGCGTGGGTCGGCAAACGCTTCGAAGATGAAAAACGCCGGCGCGCCGAAATGGGCTTCGACGACATGCTGATCCGCCTCAACGCCGCCCTGCAAACCGACGGCGGCGAGCGTCTGGCCAGCGTGATCCGCGAACAGTTCCCGGTCGCCCTGATCGACGAGTTCCAGGACACCGACCCGGTGCAATACAGCATCTTCGACAGCATCTACCGCATCGAAGAAAACCACCTCGACAGCGGCCTGTTCCTGATTGGCGACCCCAAGCAGGCGATCTACGCCTTCCGTGGCGCCGACATCTACACCTACCTGCGCGCGCGCCAATCCACCACCGGCCGGCATCACACCCTGGGCACCAACTTCCGCTCCAGCCACGCGATGGTCGAGGCGGTCAACCATGTGTTCCAGCGTGCGGAAACCGGGCGTGGCGCGTTTCTGTTCCGTAAGCCGAGTGGCGAAAACCCGGTGCCGTTCCAGCCGGTGCTGTCCCAAGGCCGCAAGGAGCAACTGCAGGTCGATGGTCAGACGCTGCCCGCGCTGAACCTCTGGCACCTGCCCACCGATCAGCCGATTTCCAACGCGGTTTATCGCCAGCAACTGGCGGCGGCCTGCGCCACACAGATTGTCGAATTGCTCAACGGCGGGCAGCAAGGCCGCGCTGGTTTCCTACACGCCGACGGCAGCTTCGATGGCGTGTTGCCGTCGGACATCGCCATCCTCGTGCGCGACGGCAAGGAAGCCCAAGCCGTGCGCGGCGAGTTGGCCGCCCGTGGCGTGCGCAGCGTGTACCTGTCGGACAAGGACTCGGTGTTCGCCGCCCAAGAGGCGCACGACCTGCTGGCCTGGCTCAAGGCCTGTGCCGAACCGGACGTCGAACGCCCGCTGCGCGCCGCGCTGGCTTGCGTCACCTTGAACCTGTCACTGCCGGAACTTGAGCGTCTGAACCAGGACGAACTGGCGTGGGAAAGCCGCGTGATGCAGTTCCGTGGCTACCGCGCGATCTGGCGCAGCCAAGGCGTGCTGCCGATGCTGCGTCGCCTGCTGCACGACTTCAAACTGCCGCAAACCCTGATCGCCCGCAGCGATGGCGAGCGCGTGCTGACCAACCTGTTGCACCTCAGCGAACTGCTGCAACAGGCGGCCTCCGAACTGGACGGTGAACAGGCCTTGATCCGCCACCTGGCCGAACACCTCGCGCTGTCGGGGCAGGCCGGTGAAGAACAGATCCTGCGCCTGGAAAGCGACGAGCAACTGGTCAAGGTGGTGACCATCCACAAATCCAAGGGCCTGGAATACGACCTGGTGTTCCTGCCCTTCATCTGCTCGGCCAAACCGGTGGATGGCAGCCGCTTGCCGCTGCATTACCACGATGCCAACGGCAAGTCGCAGGTGAGCTTGCGCCCGACCACCGAGTTGATCGCCCAGGCCGATGACGAGCGCCTGGCGGAAGACCTGCGTCTGTTCTACGTCGCCCTGACCCGCGCCAAACACGCGTGCTGGCTGGGCATTGCCGACCTCAAGCGCGGCAACAACAGCAGCTCGGTGCTGCACCTGTCGGCGCTGGGCTATTTGCTCGGCGCCGGCGCCGCGTTGGCGGAGTCCGCCGGCCTGGCGCGCTGGTTGCTGGACCTGCAGGCAGGCTGTGCCGCCGTGCATTACGCGCCGATGCCCGAAGCCCACGCCAGCGTTTTCCACCCGCCGCGTAACGAAGCCACGCTGCTCGCGCCATTGCTGCCCAAACGCAAGGCTGCGGAAAACTGGTGGATCGCGTCCTACAGCGCCTTGCGCATCGGCGACAGCATGAGCGCCGCCAACCTTGAAGCGCCGGAAAGCCCGCAAGCCCAGAAGCTGTTCGACGACGAACGCCTCGACCCTGACGCACCGCGTGAAGCGGCTGCGTCCGGCAGCGATATTCACCGTTTCCCACGCGGCCCTAACCCCGGCACCTTCCTCCATGGCCTGCTGGAGTGGGCAGGCGAAGACGGCTTCGACGTGACCCCGCAGGCTATCGAAAAGGCCGTGGGCGCGCGCTGCAACCGCCGCAACTGGGAAGGCTGGATCATCACCCTCAGCGGTTGGCTCGGCCATCTGCTGCAAACACCGCTGCCGCTGGATAACGATCAGGTCACGCTCAGCGGCCTGCAGCACTACCAGATCGAAATGGAGTTCTGGTTCGCTAGCCATAAAGTCGACGTGCTCGCCCTCGACAAACTGGTGTGCCAGTACACCCACAACGGCGTCTCCCGCGTCGCAGCGGAACCGGTGTTGCTCAACGGCATGTTCAAAGGCTTCATCGACCTGACCTTCGAGCACGACGGCCGTTACTACGTGGCCGACTACAAATCCAACTGGCTCGGCCCCGATGATTCGGCCTACACCCAGGACGCCATGGAACAGTCGATCCTTGAGCATCGGTACGACCTGCAATACGTGCTTTACCTGCTGGCCCTGCATCGCCAACTCAAGGCGCGCCTGCCGGATTACGACTACGACCGCCATGTCGGCGGCGCGCTCTATCTGTTCCTGCGCGGCACTCGGGCCGCCAGCCAGGGGGCGTACTTCACGCGGCCGCCACGGGCGCTGATCGAGAGCCTGGACCTGATGTTCCAAGGCCAATCGTTACCGCCCAAGGCTGAGCCCGCCTGGGAACAAGGAGTGTTGCTATGAGCCTGTCGCCGTTACCGCTGGAGGCACTGATGCCCCTCAGCCGCGCCGCCGATCTGGTGCAACTGTTCGAACGTTGGGTCGAGCGTGGCTGGCTGCGCGCGCTGGATAAGGCGTTCGTCGGCTTTCTGCACGAACTCGACCCGCAGGCCGACCCCTTGGTGTTGCTGGCCGCGGCCCTGACCAGCCATCAACTGGGCCACGGCCATGTGTGCCTGGACCTGTTCGAGACCCTCAAGGCACCGGATTTCGCCCTGTCCCTGCCGCCGGAAGGCGACCTGCAAACCGGCACCATGCTGCTGCCGTCGCAACTGCTCGCGGGCCTGGACGGCGCGCATTGGTGCCACGCCCTGGCCGCCAGCCCCTTGGTCGCGTTGGCCGTCGACGGCAGCGAGGCCGCGCAAAGTCGCCCGTTGGTGCTGTCCGGCAAACGCTTGTACCTGCGCCGCTATTGGACCTACGAACGGCGCATCGACACGGCCTTGCGCCTGCGCCTGGCCACAGCAGAAAGCCTCGCCGCCGATCTGCCCCAGCGCCTGAACGGCCTGTTCGACCAAGCGCCGCCCGATGGCGTGATCGACTGGCAGAAACTCGCCTGCGCCCTGGCCACTCGCGGGGCGTTCAGTATCGTCACCGGCGGCCCCGGCACCGGCAAGACCACCACCGTGGTGCGCTTGCTCGCGCTGTTGCAGGCGCCGGCCGTGGAAGCCGGCAGCCCGTTGCGCATTCGTCTGGCGGCGCCCACCGGTAAAGCCGCCGCACGGCTTACCGAGTCCATCAGCCAGCAAGTGCTGTCGTTGAATGTGCCTGACAACGTGCGGGAAAAAATCCCGACCCAGGTCACCACCGTCCACCGCCTGCTCGGCAGCCGCCCGGGCACCCGCCACTTCCGTCATCACCTGGGCAATCCATTGCCGCTGGATGTGCTGGTGGTGGATGAAGCCTCGATGATCGACCTGGAAATGATGGCCAACCTGCTTGATGCCTTGCCGCCCCACGCACGCTTGGTGCTGCTGGGCGACAAGGACCAACTCGCCTCGGTCGAGGCTGGCGCCGTACTCGGCGACCTGTGCCGCGACGCCGAGGCCGGCTGGTACAGCGCCGACACCCGCCGATGGCTGCAAGCGGTCAGCGGTGAAGACCTGGGCAACAGCGGCCTGCAGGAAGACCGCGACGGCAGCCATCCGCTGGCCCAGCAAGTGGTGATGCTGCGCTACTCGCGGCGCTTCGGCGAAGGCAGCGGCATCGGCCAACTGGCGCGTTGGGTCAACCAGCAGAACGCCGAAGAAGCCCGACGGTTACTGACCGCGGGCAGCCACCGCGACCTGTTCTGCGTCAGCCTCAAGGGCGAACACGACCACGCATTGGAACGCCTGGTGCTGGACGGGCCGGGCGATGGCGCCGAGGGCTACCGTGCCTACCTGAACCTGCTGCACGCCGCGCGCCCGTCTCTCGACACCCCGCGTGACGACCCCGCCTGGACCCATTGGGCGCAACAACTGCTGCACGCCTTCGACGCCTTCCAACTGCTCTGCGCCGTGCGCAAGGGCCCTTGGGGCGTGGAAGGGCTGAACCTGCGCATCACCGCCGCCTTGCGCAAAGCGCGGCTGATCGACGGCGACGAGCAGTGGTACGAAGGCCGCCCGGTGCTGATGACCCGCAACGATTACGGCCTGGGCCTGATGAACGGCGACATCGGCATCGCCCTGAAATTGCCCGAAAGCGCCGGCGGCCCCCACGTGTTGCGCGTGGCCTTCCCGCGTAACGACGGCCAGGGCGGCGTGCGCTTTGTGCTGCCCAGCCGGCTCAACGATGTGGAAACCGTGTACGCCATGACCGTGCACAAATCCCAGGGCTCCGAGTTCACCCACACCGCGTTGATCCTGCCGGACGCGCTGAACCCGGTGCTCACCAAAGAACTGATCTACACCGGCATCACCCGCGCCAAGCGCTGGTTCAGCCTGATCGAGCCACGCGGCGGGGTGTTCGAAGAAGCCGTGCGGCGCAAGGTCAAGCGCTTGAGCGGGTTGATGCTGGAGTTGGGGCATGAGCCCGGGAAACCTGACTGATCGGTCATTTGGTATTTCGGATTTGAGTGTCATATTTTTCTGAAAAAATAGCGGGACCCTTCGAGGCGTGGCCTCGCGGGGCTTTCCGCCGCTGTGCTATCGTTGCGGCATCACCCCTCGTTGACACCTGAGAGAATCGCTGCATGAACGTGGCTGTCTCGTCCACAGAGCATCGCTTGAGCTGGAGACGCATGTTACTGGTGGCCGTGCTGTGCCTGCTCGCGCCGCGTGCTTTTGCCCAGACGGCCAGCCCCGTGGGCATGGCCGACTCCCGTGCCCAGGCGGTGACCCAGGTGGTGCTGGGTATCCTCAGTTATGCGCGCTGGCCGGTGGAACCGGCGCAATTGCGCCTGTGCGTCGTCGGGCCGACCCAATACACCGACGACCTGGTCAAAGGCACCACCCAAGCCACCGGTCGCCCGGTGGTGGTGCAGCGCCTGCTGGCCGACAACCCCGATATCGTCAATGCCTGCGACGCTGTGTACATCGGCGAACTCAATACCGATGAGCGCAGCCGCTTGTTTGCGTCATTGATGGGCCACCCGGTGCTGAGCATCAGCGAAGGCGGCGACCAATGCACCGTCGGCAGTCTGTTCTGCCTGCGGGTGGGCGATGAGCAGGTGTCGTTCGAGGTCAACCTCGACTCCGTGGCCCGCAGCGGCGTGCGTATTCACCCCAGCGTGTTGCAGCTGTCGCGCCGTCGAGCGCCTGCGTCATGAGATGGACGAAAGCGCAACCGACCCTGCGCTCGGTCATCGGCCGCGGGCACTTGATCCTGGCGTTGGTGGCGGTGACGCTGGCCAGTGTGTCCTTGACCTTGCTCGGGGTGCTGGCGTTGCGCGTGTATGCCGAGCACAATCTGCACCTGATCGCACGCTCCATCAATTACACCGTGGAAGCGGCGGTGGTGTTCAACGACCGTGCGGCGGCCACCGAAGCCCTCAGCCTGATCGCCTCCACCGAAGAAGTGGCCCAAGCCCAAGTCTTCGACGCCAACGGCCGGCTACTGGCGCAGTGGCTACGGCCGGACACCGGGATGTTGTCCCGGGTCGAGCTGCAACTGGCCCATTCTCTGCTCGAACAGCCGATCAGCCAGCCGATCGTTCACCAGGGGCGCACCATCGGCAGCATTCACCTGACCGGTCACGGTGGCAGCCTGTTGCGTTTTTTGCTCAGCGGCCTGGCCGGGATTCTGATCTGCACCGTCCTCAGCGCCTGGGTCGCCGTGCATTTGGCGCGGCGCCTGTTGCAGGGGATTACCGGGCCGTTGCACAGCCTCGCGGCGGTGGCCCACGCCGCGCGCATCGAGCGCGACTTCGACCGCCGCGTGCCACGGGCACAAATCGCCGAACTCGACAGCCTGGGCAACGACTTCAATGCCCTGCTGGAAGAAATGCAAGCCTGGCAAAACCACCTGCAAAGCGAAAACGAAAGCCTTGCCCACCAGGCCAATCACGACAGCCTGACCGGCCTGCCCAACCGCGCGTTCTTCGAAGGCCGCCTGATCCGTGCCCTGCGCAGCGCCGCCAAGGCCAACGAGCGGGTGGCGGTGCTGTTTCTCGACAGTGACCGCTTCAAAGACATCAACGACAACTTCGGTCACGCCGCCGGCGATGCGGTGCTGGTGGCGGTTGCCACGCGCGTGCGCGCGCAATTGCGCGAAGACGACCTGGTGGCACGCCTGGGCGGCGACGAGTTCGCCATCCTGCTCTCGCCGCTGCACAAACTAGAAGATGCCCAGCGCATCGCCGACAAGATCATTGCCAGCATGGACATACCGATTCCGGTGCCGGGCGACACCCACGTGTTGACCTCCCTGAGTATCGGCATCGCCATCTACCCCGATCATGGCGTCACCCCCGGCGCCCTGCTCAACGCCGCCGATGCGGCGATGTACCAGGCCAAACGGTTGTCACTGGGCGGCCAGCAAACGGCGGAGGCGGAGCTCCCCGTCGTCAACGTTCACCACAGGAGTTGATCCCTTGTTCTCGACTGCACGCGTTGTGTTTATCACCTTATTCGTGGCCCTGCTGGCCCTGAGCGGCTGCCAGACACCCCCTCCCAAAGGCCTGAGTCCGGCGCAAGTCGCCGTCCTCAAGCAACAAGGCTTCGAACTGACCGACGACGGCTGGGCGTTCGGCCTGTCGGGCAAAGTGCTGTTCGGCAGCGACGTCGAAAGCCTCAACGCCCCCAGCACGGACATCGTCGAGCGCATCGGCAAGGCGTTGCTGGACGTGGGCATCGACCGCGTGCGGGTAGACGGCCACACCGACGCCTCGGGCAAAGAGAGCTATAACCAGCAACTGTCCCTGCGCCGCGCCAAAAGCGTGGCCACGGTGCTGACCCGCGTGGGGATGAAGGAGGAAAACATCCAACTGCGCGGCCTGGGCAGCAGCCAGCCGGTGGCCGCCAACGACACCGCCGCAGGGCGCACCGAGAATCGTCGGGTGTCGATTGTGGTAAGTACCGACTAAGCGACTTCGCCCATTCCAATGTATGAAATGCAATCCAAATGTGGGAGGGGGCTTGCCCCCGATGGCGGTGTGTCATCCAGTAGATGTGTTGGCTGTCACACTGCTATCGGGGGCAAGCCCCCTCCCACATTTATACCGTGTTCGCTTAACTGCTCGGCGTCAGCGCCTGCGTCAAGTCATCCACCACCGCCTTGCCCATCTCACACAGATAATGCGCCGCCCAGGCGTATTGCTCGCCGCGCACATCCATGGCGGCTTCCATCGCGAGTTTCTTGGCGTAGTAAAGCAGGGTAGAGGCGTGTTCCAGCGCTTCGCCGAGCGGCATGCCCGCGTTGACGCGGAACAGTGGTTTTTCGTTTTCGCCGTAGTCGCCGAAGGTGACGACGCCGAGGGTGGTGAAGGCAGAAAGCGGTGGATCGGGGACGATTTTGGTCATGGTGTTTCTCTTAGGTTAAGAAGTAGAAACCGCCACGGCATGTCGCTAAACATGGAGAGGTGGCAGCTGTACGCAGGTTAGCGAACCGGTAACCTAGGAACCCGGTAGACCCCGAAGGTCTCCCGCGCACAGCCGCCATAACACGATAAAGCTGGCAAAAAATGCCAGCCAAAGTAGTTGAGGAGGTCATACCTACGTTTCTCGGGTCGCTAAACCCAACCGCTGTTTTGCAGCGACCCGAGGAGGCTAGACACTCAAATTCTATGGCGCAATAGGCTGGAGATTCTCTAGGAATCGTCCTGCAATTTAAAGCGAATCGTCGTTGCTGGCCCTTTAATCCGCAAACCGCATCTCCCGCGTCTCCCCCATCAACAACCCCCGATTCTGCTCCGTCACCTCGCGTATGTAGTCCCACAACAACGTAATCCGTTTCAACTTCCTCAAATCCTCCCGGCAATACATCCAGAACTACAGGTAGCAAAGGTCCCACCCAATGATTACGGGGCCTGATGCCATGAAGACCACTGCAAAGCTCTATCCTGTTACAAGTGCTGTCACAAGTTTTGCCATTCATCTGAGGCCGACCACAAGGCTCGCCAAGCTCTACCACTATCGACGCAACGGCATTTACTATCTGCGCCTCAGAGAGACCGGCAGCACCACTCAAGCCACCTCCGTTTCACTTAAGACCACTGACCGAAGGGCAGCTATGGACGCTTCACGACGACTTGCCGAGACCATCAAGGCCTTCCACTTGGATCACCCTCAGGCGACTTTTAGTGAGCTCAGGGAGCATCTGCTATGGGTCGCTGAGAATCTCTTGTCGTCTGCTCATGATGTTCACTCGTTACGTGAATGGGGCGACCTCTATGAAGACGTTAGGACCAACCTGTCGGAGATAGCAGCTACGATGCCGCTGAGTGTTGATCAGCACGAACACATAGCCAAGGCGAGACAGGTTATGAGTGCTGCTCAGGAGCGACTACAGGGCGACTCAGTGCCCTTGGTGAACATCATTAGGGATCTTGAGGGCGGCTCTCAGAGCAACCTGAAGCACGTCAATGGCGTGCCTCTGTCTCTATCTGTATTAGCTCCAATGACCTTTGAGGTTCTCTCGGGTCTCTACATGGCGGACCGGGCAGGTGAGCAGAAAGCCAGCACTCTCAGTTCCACCAAGTTCACTCATGGCGTCCTGTGTACCGAGTTAGGAGCTTTGGACCTTAGGGTGCACACAAGGGCGGATCTTGTGGCATTGAGGGATAGGCTTGCGACCACTCGGAAACCATCAACAGTGAATCAGATGCTGATGAAGCTCTCTGCTGTACTGAATTGGTCGGTTGAGAATGGTCATCTCGATAAGTCATACGACAAGAAACTCAAGTTCACCAAAGGCACTGAGTCGACCCGTAAGGCGTTCTCTCAGGCTCAGATAGGCAGCCTCATGGCCTATGCGAACAAGCTCCCTGAGACATCATGGAAACGCTGGCTGCTGAGCCTTGGCATCATCACTGGTGGCCGACTCAATGAAATCTCTCAGTTGAGCGTGAGCGACATTCAGACCCTTAAGTCAGGCATTGTCGTTATCCACATCAATGAGGTTGGTGAGGGTAAATCCATCAAGAACAAGCGTAGTGAGAGGTTGGTGCCATTGACTGATGGCGCCTATGGCTTCGACCTTCAAGCGTTCCTACGGTATGTCGAGACCTGCAAACAGAGCGGGAATGATTCGTTGGCACAGATCGGCTACAGACCAGCAGGCGAATGGGTCAACCAGCAGGCAATCCCTCAGGCTCTTGGGGAGTCCTATGTAAGGGGCTTAGTGTTCCACTCATTGCGCCACTCATTGGCTTCCCTCATGCAGGCCAAAGGGGTTCCTACGACTCATGCTCAAGCTGTCATGGGGCACGCCTCGGGAACGGTAACCTTTGATATTTATGGCTCGGGTGTCCCGGTGGCGGTCATCGCTGAGATGCTCAATGGTTTGCTCTTGCCTGAGTCTGTGAAGACTGCCCTACTCTGATGGGTGAAGGGTCTGCCGCTTGTCGGTGGACCTACTTTGAAAAACGCAACTTCATGGGCATCGAGCTGGACGTTCTGGTGGGGCACCCTGAGCATGACCTGCTGTTCGTGGCGACTCAAGTGGCTCTCGCAGCCCAGATGAAGAACCCCAAGCAATCGGTTAACGACCTCCGCAACCTCAAGCATGATAGGCCCGGACAACAGCTCTCGACACTGGTAAAGGATAATTTGACCAGTCCTCCGCGAGTCAGATACAGGATTACCGTATCTGTGGTCCTTGCGTAGCACCTCAAGCGGCACTCAGAGGTACAGGCGATCAAGATGGGCGAACTCAATGGTCTATCGAAAGTAGACCTTGGATTACCTAATCGGCCTGATACCCGCCGATGGGAAACAATCTGGCTTGTCCCTGAGGCATCACCCTGCTGGACGTTGCGAGTCAGATACTGGATTACAGGGTCTGTGGTCCTAAGGACATCTCAGGACGTGCTCTCCAACTCCGAGCGCCCCTTCTGACTGAGGCGAACGTCTATCAGTTCCTCCTAAAGGGCCACGCCCGCAAGACCGGAAAGTATGACGCTGAGTCTTCCACCAACCCAGCGGTACTGCGTACCTGATCGCGCTCCTACGTGAAATCTGATCGACTCGCTGGGGCTCAGGCTTGCTCCGTGAGCGTAGGAGCGCGCTTGTGGAAACCTAAAGATGTCCTGAAGGCCCCGCGTTTGTTAGTCGAAACGCTGGTGACGTTAAAAGCCCTCACTATTGCGACAGGCATCCGGCTTGTCGAACAAACAATAGGAGGCCATCACCATGACCAGCTATGACCCCGCTCAACACGAGGCCATCACCACCGCCCAAGCCGAGACCGCCAAGCGTGGCCGAGGCCGACCCACCAAGATCATCGCTAACCTGTTCCACGGCTTCATTGGGCCGACCACTGATTACGGCCAGTATCCTACCTTCGCTATGGACATCCTTGAGGGCATCGCAAGGCTGGACTGGCATGACCGGCCTATCGGGTCTGGTGGCTCGTCTAAGCCCCTCTCTGTGAAGCGCCTCGTGGCAATCCTTGCGGAACTTGAGGTCGTCTCAGCGGCCACCGTAATGGCTCAGTACCGGCTTGGCCTACGACAGGCTCAACGCTACGTGAAAGCCATTGAGCTGGCGATGCCTTACCTACTCAAGAGCCGACCCGATGACCTGACCCACGAGATGCGCTACGGCTTCTTGAAGGAGACCACCCGTACTAACCAATGGGAGGACCAGCTTGAACCGCCAAGCCCTGAGGCACTCGCAAAGCTGCACTACGACCTGAGGACACTGGGCACCGAAAGCACCTCTGATTAAATGCCGCATACTATTAAAACCTCAACGACCATCTTTGAGATCAGAGCATCGACCAGCCTCAGAGAGAGAGGGGTAGTGATAATAATCACCCCTCCCTTTCATCCATCTCATAGACATCTTTAAGGAGAACCAACATGACCAGCTATCAAGCCACCGATACGCTCACTGAAGACGACCTGATCACCCTGTCTCGTGTCTTCCCCACGCCTTCCCGTCCTCAATTGGTCATCGTTAAGAACCTACTCAACGACCGCAAAGCCACCTACAGAACCTATGAGAACGGAATGGTCTGCTTCGACGTTGACGCTCTGATCGAAGAGGTGTCTTTTCGAGGCTCTCCAAGGACGGCCTCAAGGGTCTCCGAACTGGTCTCGCTTGGAGTCAGTCTTCAAGCTCTTGCCAAGACGCCTTTGAGCATCCCAATGGCCGGAAAGGAACCAATTTCGATCAGGCTTTAGCTCCATCGTCAAGGTGACGTTAAAACCCCTCACTGTTGGGACCACACCGAATCACCTGCAAAAGATTCTCTCCCAGCTACCAACGACCGTCGCCACGGTTGTCCTTTCAGATGTCCTCTCAGGCTTGCCATGTCCTGTGATCAAGCATCAGCAATAACTACCCAAACCCCAGAACCTTTTGATCGACCTTGGAAGATGCCCATGAGGCTCCCTCCTTGGCCGTCTGGTCGTGCGCGTGTCTATGGCGCAAGGTCGATCAAAGGGTCACCCAATAGGAGATCCAACATCATGAATATCACCATCACCAAAGTCCTGAAGAACGAAGTAACCGTGTCGGGCCAGACCTTCAGTCGTGAGTACGTCGAGAACGTAATGCTGCCCTTGCTAATGGCCCAATGTGGCCGGAACAACGGCGCAAAGTTCGGAGTGATCAAAGCCTTTGACGAAGCCGGTCTGTCCCTCAAGGCAATCCAAGAGGACGCTCTGACCTACTTCGAGACTAAGCGCCAAGAGGCGGACCGAAAGGCCCGTGAGCAACGTGAGGCCGATGAGCGTGCTGAGCGTCTGCGTGAGCATACGCCCCGTGAAATCGCCCAAGCGAAGGCCGACCGAGAGGCCCGAGCCGCTGCTATCCGTGAGCAGGGCGCCCGTATCCGTGCTGCCTCTCGTGGCAACTCTGGCTGGTAACCCCAGACCATCGCCCCTCATTACTTCCATACCAATCTATTCAGGAGAACCATCCAATGAAACCTAATCAATACGTAGCACCGCATGTAGACACTGTTAAATGGAACATCAACACCATTGACGATAACAACGCTTCAATTCACTTCAACACTGCTGATGTCCGAGCGGAGGCCCTTGCGGCCACCGATCCGTCTGTCTATGTGGCTGCCCTCGTGGAGGCCGCTGAGGACTATCTGAATGGCGATGAGTGGCGTGAGGCTGCCATTGAGGCAACCCCTTGTGAGTTCCGTCCTGCTGGCGCTGAGGCCACTGGTCAACAGATCATCACCATGGCTGACCGTACCGTCACCTTCGACCCTCGCAAGAACTGGGATAACCAGACTGTCGAGAAAGGCGAAGTCCTTGCCGGGTCTGTGATCTTCACCGAGCCAACTGATACCGCTCTGGTCATCAGCCACCGTGCGACCATCCTCGACCATAACATTCAGGCTGGCTTCACCGAGGGCTCCTTGGCTCAGACCGCTGACAAGATGCTCCGTGACATCGAGTACAGTGCCTCTGGGAAGATCGCTGAGATCCTCTCGACTGCTCCAAGTACCGAGGTTGTCTCCGAGGCCAAGCCAACCGGCAAGCCTGTAGAGCAAGCGGAGGACCTTATCGACATCTTGACGATGAACATCAACCAGACCGTGGGCACCGCTCTGTCTGACTTCGTGGTCCTGCTGCCTGTGTCTCTGGTGGCCGTTCTTGAGCGTGCTGCTCAGCGTGCTGGCGTAGGTGACATTGAGGACCTGATTGGTGCCTCCGTGCAGCCTTACAGCGGTACTGACTATGGTCTGTTCCTGCTGCCCAAGATGTTCACCTCGTTGAGCTACCGTGAAGGCCGTGACGGCAACGTCTGGAAGATCCAAGCGACCCGCAATGGTGCCCATCAGGCATGGGACATCGAGATCATGACTGTCGTGGACATCGTGGCTAACGGCAAGGTCAAGGTGAAGCTGACCGCTGATGGTCTCCAGACCCAGACTGTCGCCTTCCCGATGATTACCCGCATCACCCTGAGCTGACCTCAGGGATTCCCTTAGATGCCCCGTAAGTCCGACCCTGAGGGGACCGGCTGGGGCTACCGCTTCACCACGGTATGCAAATTTGCATAGCGTCCTTTGAGGACTCCCCAAATCTGGGGGCGGCTCCACCTTCTGCAAATTTGCAGATGATCCTATCGCCCGTCGCTGGGCAATCAACCAATCCAGTCTTTCTGATAGTGCCTTTCATGCCACGCTGGGTCCCTTTGTCGGGGTCTGGATGCTCGGCTGTGGGTGCGACCTGAAGGGCACTACCAAAAGGAAATCGACACTATGAACATGACCAATGCCCCAATCCCAGTATCCCTCATGGGCCAGGCCTTCTCGGCCAACGCTGATCGCATGTGGCATCTCAACGAGATCCATAAGGGTCTCGACCTGCCGGACTCGAAGTCACCGTCTGAGTGGCGCAATGCAATCTCCATGGAATTACGAACCTCCGGAAATTTGCGGAGCTTGGACGGCAGCGGGACCTTTGCTGATGAGCTGGGGACAATTGCCTACGCCATGTGGGTCTCGACTGACTTCTATCTAATGGTCGCTGGTGCCTTCGTCGCCATGCGTAACAGCGCTGTAGGCGAGCTGAGATCCGCTAAGACCCTCCTTGACGCCAACATGCCCAAGGCTTCGACCCTCGACATGAAAGCCCGTGGCGCTGGTCTGACTTGGACTGAGGCTTGCCGTGTGGCTGGTATCCAACAACCACGCCTTGCCCTCGAAGCTCTGGTCTCTGTGAAGGTCTTTGTGTATCCAGTAGACAACTTCGGGACCCGTGAGGGCTCGCCACGACCGCCAAAGGCTGGCTTCGATTCCGGTGCTTTCGTGAGGGCCTCATCGGACTTTGGAAACCGTGAAGGCTGGCGAGTGAAGACAGCCGGTCTTGATTGGCTCCGTAGCAAAGCAGAGAAGATCAACCTGACAGTGGCCGAAACGAAGGCCGCGAAGGTCAGAGCCAAGTCCAAAGACAAGACCGACCGCTGGGGTATGGTCACCAAGTAACCCTCAAGGAGAACCCCATGGACCACCTACAGGCCCTCTACTGGGTCTGCGTGGCTGTTCATGTGGCCTTTTGGCTGTGGGCGCACAGGCCACCGTAAAGACCTTTCGCGTTTTGCCACAAAAATCTGAGAGACCACCTCATTGCTTCTACGCACCAAGGTTCCCCCGTAGGCCCTCGCGCAGGTCCGCACAGATGCTCGTGTGGGTCCTTATTGTGCCCATGTGCGCCACTGTAAGAACCCTTTCCACTGTCACAAGTGGTGTCACAACTACTGTCACAAGTCGTTGCCAAGACGCTCCTGAGGTCGTTAGGATGAGCTTCCTTTGCTCCCTGTAGACTCTCAGTCTGCGAACCGAAGGACATGCGTTTCGCCCAGCAATAACGGGCGGTTGAGCTCAGTAACTTCCCGGATGTAATCCCACAACAGGGTGATCCGCTTGAGCTTGCGCAAGTCTTCGCGGCAGTACATCCAAAACTGCCGCGTAACCGCAATCTGCTCCCCGAGCACCGGCAATAACCGTGGATCCTGCGCCGCCAAAAAGCACGGCAGAATCGCCATCGACCGTCCTTGCTGCGCTGCCACGTACTGCGCGATCACGCTGGTGCTGCGCAGGCTGGCGCTGGCGCCGGGGACTACGTTGGCCAGGTACAACAGCTCCGAGCTGAAGGCCAGGTCGTCGACGTAGCTGATGAACGGATGCTCGGCCAGATCCGTCGGGCGGTGGATGGGTGGGTGTTGGTCGAGGTAGTCCTGGGTCGCGTACAGCTGCAACTTGTAGTCGCACAGTTTGCAGCATACATACGGCCCGTGTTCCGGGCGTTCCAGGGCGATGACGATGTCGGCTTCGCGCTTGGACAGGCTGATGAAGTGGGGCAGGGGCAGGATGTCGACCGAGATCGCCGGGTAGGTGTCGACGAAGTGGCTCAACTGCGGGGTGACGAAGAAGCTGCCGAAGCCTTCGGTGCAGCCCATGCGGACATGCCCGGACAGCGCCACGCCGGAGCCGGAGACTTGTTCGCAGGCCATGTGCAAGGTGCTTTCGATGGATTCGGCGTAGCCGAGCAAGCGCTGGCCTTCGTTGGTGAGGACGAAACCGCTGGTCCGGGATTTCTCGAACAGCAGGGTGCCGAGTGATACTTCCAGTGAACTGATGCGCCGCGACACGGTGGTGTAGTCCACCGCCAGGCGCTTGGCAGCGACGCTGGCCTTGCGGGTGCGGGCCACTTCGAGGAAAAACTTCAGGTCGTCCCAGTTCAGGGAGCCCAGTGATGTGATGTTTTTTTGCATATTGGACCGGCTTTTATGTGCGTTCTTATTAGAAGTTTGCACATCTATACTCCAAAAACAGTCCGAACGCCTCATCCTCAAGGCGATTCAACGCCTTGGTTCTCTGCCTATAAATACAAATTGGAGACCACATGAACGCATCTGCCGATATTTCCGTGCAACAGGTCAAGTTGTTGATCAACGGTGAATGGGTCGAGTCCAAGACCACCCACTGGCAAGACATCGTCAACCCGGCGACCCAGCAAGTGCTGGCCAAAGTCCCGTTTGCCACCGCTGAAGAAGTCAACGCTGCCATCGACGCCGCCCATCGTGCCTTCCAGACCTGGAAGCTGACCCCGATCGGCGCACGCATGCGTATCATGCTCAAGCTGCAGGCCTTGATCCGCGAGCACTCCAAGCGCATCGCCGTGGTCCTCAGCGCCGAGCAGGGCAAGACCATTGCCGATGCCGAGGGCGATATCTTCCGTGGCCTGGAAGTGGTGGAGCACGCCTGCTCCATCGGCACCCTGCAAATGGGCGAGTTCGCTGAAAACGTCGCCGGTGGTGTCGATACCTACACCCTGCGCCAACCCATCGGCGTGTGCGCCGGGATTACTCCGTTCAACTTCCCGGCGATGATTCCGCTGTGGATGTTCCCGATGGCGATTGCCTGCGGTAACACCTTCGTCCTCAAGCCTTCCGAGCAAGACCCGCTGTCCACGATGCTGCTGGTGGAGCTGGCGCTGGAAGCCGGTGTGCCGGCCGGCGTGCTCAACGTGGTACACGGCGGCAAGGACGTGGTGGATGCGCTCTGCACGCATAAAGACATCAAGGCCGTGTCGTTCGTCGGTTCGACCGCCGTGGGCACCCATGTGTACGACCTGGCCGGCAAACACGGCAAGCGCGTGCAATCGATGATGGGCGCCAAGAACCATGCGGTGGTGCTGCCGGATGCCAACCGCGAACACACCCTCAACGCCCTGGTCGGTGCCGGTTTCGGCGCGGCGGGCCAGCGTTGCATGGCCACTTCGGTGGTGGTGCTGGTGGGCGCTTCCAAGCAATGGCTGCCCGATCTGAAGGCGCTGGCGCAGAAGCTCAAGGTCAATGCCGGCAGCGAAGCGGGCACGGATGTCGGCCCGGTGATTTCCAAGCGTGCCAAGGCGCGCATTCTGGAACTGATCGAAAGCGGCGTGAAAGAAGGCGCCAAGCTGGAGCTGGACGGGCGTGACGTCCAGGTGCCGGGCTTCGAGCAAGGCAACTTCGTCGGCCCGACGCTGTTCTCGGGCGTGACCACCGACATGCAGATCTACACCCAGGAAATCTTCGGCCCGGTGCTGGTGGTGCTGGAAGTCGACACCCTCGATGAGGCCATCGCGCTGGTCAACGCCAACCCGTTCGGCAACGGTACCGGCCTGTTCACCCAGAGCGGGGCGGCGGCGCGTAAGTTCCAGAGCGAAATCGACGTCGGCCAGGTCGGCATCAACATCCCGATCCCGGTGCCGGTGCCGTTCTTCAGCTTCACCGGTTCGCGCGGTTCCAAGCTCGGCGACCTCGGCCCGTATGGCAAGCAAGTGGTGCAGTTCTACACTCAGACCAAAACCGTCACCAGCCGCTGGTTCGATGACGACACGGTCAACGATGGCGTCAACACCACCATCAACCTGCGCTGATTCCGGGAGACGAGCATGAAGATTG
The DNA here is from genome assembly GCF_059423025.1 of Pseudomonas sp. GW704-F2. Lineage (NCBI taxonomy): Bacteria > Pseudomonadati > Pseudomonadota > Gammaproteobacteria > Pseudomonadales > Pseudomonadaceae > Pseudomonas > Pseudomonas sp. GW704-F2. Next base: position 21,845 of record NZ_JBWKXO010000032.1, read on the forward strand.
CATTTATCGGCTTGGGCAACATGGGCGCGCCCATGGCCCGCAACCTGATCAAGGCCGGCCACGCGCTGAACCTGTTCGACCTGAACCAGACGGTACTCAAGGAACTGGCCGAACTGGGCGGCAGCATCAGCGGTTCACCGCGCGATGCGGCCACCGGTGCCGAGCTGGTGATTACCATGCTGCCGGCCGCTGCCCATGTGCGCAGTGTCTGGCTGGGTGAAGACGGCGTTTTGGCCGGTATCGGCCAAGGCGTGCCGGCGGTGGATTGCAGCACCATCGACCCGCAGACCATCCGCGATGTCGCGGCGGCGGCAGCCAAGCAAGGCGTGGCCGTCGCCGATGCACCGGTCTCCGGCGGCACTGGCGGCGCGCAAGCCGGGACGCTGACCTTCATGGTCGGCGCCAGCGCGGACTTGTTCGCCACCCTGCAACCGGTGCTGGCGCAGATGGGCCGTAATATTGTGCGTTGCGGCGACGTCGGCACCGGCCAGATCGCCAAGATCTGCAACAACCTGCTGCTGGGCATCAGCATGGTCGGCGTCAGCGAAGCGATGGCCCTGGGCGATGCGCTGGGCATCGACACCCAGGTGCTGGCTGGCATCATCAACAGCTCCACCGGGCGCTGCTGGAGTTCCGACACGTACAACCCGTGGCCGGGCGTGATCGAAACCGCGCCGTCATCGCGGGGTTATACCGGTGGTTTCGGTGCCGACCTGATGCTCAAGGACCTGGGGCTGGCCACCGAAGCTGCGCGCCAGGCGCACCAGCCGGTGATCCTCGGCGCTGTGGCCCAGCAGTTGTATCAATCGATGAGCCAGCGCGGGGAAGGGGGCAAGGACTTCTCGGCGATCATCAACAGCTACCGCAAGCCCAAATAGATACCGCCTGTGGCGAGGGCGCTTGCTCCCTCGCCACTATTTATTGCGGTTCAGGCAAACACAAAATACTTACGCACCGTCTCGACCACTTCCCACGTCCCCTTCATCCCCGGCTCCACCACAAAGATATCCCCCGCGCGCAAATGGATCGGCTCCAGGCCTTCTGGGGTGATCACGCAGTAGCCTTCCTGGAAATGGCAGTATTCCCACTTCACGTATTCCACGTACCACTTGCCCGGTGTGCAGATCCAGGTGCCCATGATCTTGCTGCCGTCTTCGCTGGTGTAGGCGTTGAGGTTGACGGTGTGCGGGTCGCCTTCGAGCTTTTCCCATTTGCAGGCATCCAGGACCGGCAAGGGGTGGGTGTCGCGCAGTACGGTGATGGGCTTGGACATGATGACTCCGAGGCAAGTGAACGAGAGTCGAACCCTATAGCGTCGCAGGCAGGGTCAGTGGTCTGAACTCGACATCGGGATGCCCAGAAGCGCAGGGACTGCGATTGTCCGGGAACCGCGAAGTTCATGTGGGAGGGGGCTTGCCCCCGATGGCTGCGGATCAGCTAGCACATGTGTCAACTGACACACTGCTATCGGGGGCAAGCCCCCTCCCACATTGACCCTCGGTGGCAGCGTCACTGTGGCTAGGCGACACTTTTGAGCGTAGATAAGCCGTTTCCTCGCATTAAGTGCGAAAGATTTCCCGCTTGTCGCAGGAATTCGCAAGAAAATTCACGGCTGGCCCTCGTATCATTCACTTCAGTCACGACCGAGAGCCTTGATATGAACCCAATAAAAACGTGGTGGGACATCAGCCCGCCCTTGAGTACGGCGACCCCGACCTGGCCGGGGGATACGCCGTTCCAGGAAGAGCGCGTGTGGCAGTTCGGCCCGGAGTGCCCGGTGAATGTCGGGCGCGTTACCTTGTCGCCGCACACCGGCGCCCATGTCGATGCGCCGCTGCATTACAGCGCGGACGGCGCGCCGATCGGCGAGGTGTCGCTGGACGTGTACATGGGCCCGTGCCGCGTGTTGCATTGCCTGGACAGCGGCGCGCTGGTGCAGCCGCAGCAGTTGCAAGGGCGTGTGGATAACTTGCCGGAACGTGTGTTGCTGCGCACTTATCCACAGGCGCCGCTGACCGAATGGGATGCGAACTTCACCGCCATCGCCCCGCAGACCATCGAGCTGCTCGCCAGCCTGGGCGTGCGCCTGGTCGGTATCGACACGCCGTCCCTGGACCCGCAACAGTCCAAGACCATGGATGCCCACAACGCCGTGGCCCGCCATGGCATGGCGATTCTCGAAGGCATCGTGCTTGATGACGTGCCGGAGGGCGACTATGAACTGATCGCCCTGCCGCTGCGGTTTGCCCACCTCGACGCCAGCCCTGTCCGCGCAATCCTGCGCCCGCTTGTGGAGCCCGCACGATGAGCCAATGTCCCTTCTCAGAGGATTACCAGCCGCCGGAAGAATGGCATAACGCCGAGCTGAATTTTTCCGAGTCCATGAGCTACGGCGACTACCTGGACCTGGGCAAAGTCCTCAGCGCCCAGCACCCGCTGTCGCCGGACCACAACGAGATGCTCTTTATCATCCAGCACCAGACCTCCGAGCTGTGGATGAAACTGATGCTCCACGAACTCAAGGCCGCCCGCGAACACCTGCGCCTGGGCGAGTTGCCGCCGGCGTTCAAGATGCTGGCGCGGGTCTCGCGGATCTTCGATCAACTGGTACACGCCTGGGCGGTGCTGGCGACCATGACCCCGTCGGAGTACAAGGCGATTCGCCCGTTCCTCGGCCAATCGTCCGGGTTCCAGTCGTTCCAGTACCGTGAGATTGAATTCATCCTCGGCAACAAAAGCCCGGCGCTGTTGCGGCCCCACGCCCATCGCCCGCAATTGTTGCAAGAACTGCAGGTGGCGATTGCCACGCCGTCGCTGTACGACGAGGCGATCAACCTGATGGTCAAGGCCGGCCTGACGATCGACCCGCAACGCGCCGAACGCGACCCGACGGCGGCGACGGTTCACGATGCCTCCGTGGAAGCGGCGTGGCGCGAGGTCTACCGCGACCCGAGCCGTTATTGGGACCTGTACCAGTTGGCCGAAAAGTTTATCGACCTGGAAGACTCCTTCCGCCAATGGCGCTTTCGCCATGTGACTACGGTGGAACGGATCATCGGCTTCCAGCCCGGCACCGGCGGCACCGAGGGCGTGGGTTACCTGCGCAAGATGCTCGACACGGTGCTGTTCCCCGAGCTGTGGCGAGTACGTTCCACGCTGTAAACAAAAAGCCCCGGATCACCGGGGCTTTTCATTTGGAATGCAATCAAAAATGTGGGAGGGGGCTTGCCCCCGATAGCGGTGTGACAGCCAACACATCCACTGACTGACACACCGCCATCGGGAGCAAGCCCCCTCCCACCTAGGTTATTGCGTCACTGCCACTTTCGCGTTTTTGATCCGCAAGCGGTAGGCAATGTAGATCACCCCCACCCAAACCGGCATCGCATACACCGAATCGCGAACGCCCGGAATCGCCAGCATCACGCTGATGATCATCAGCATGAACGCCAGGCACAGGTAGTTGCTGAACGGGAACCAGAAGGTCTTGAACGACGGCACCACGCCTTGCTCGGCCATGGCCTTGCGGAACTTGATGTGGGTCAGGCTGATCAGCGCCCAGTTGATCATCAGCGAGGCGACCACCAGCGCGAACAGCAACTCCAGCGCGCTGTGCGGCGCGACGTAGTTGACCACCACGCACAGCAGCGTCACCAGCGCCGAAATCGCCAGGGCCCGCAGCGGCACGCCTTGTTTGTTGAGTTTCATCAGCGCTTTCGGCGCGTCGCCTTGCTCGGCCAGGCCGAACAGCATGCGGCTGTTGCAGTACACGCCGCTGTTGTACACCGACAGCGCCGCGGTCAGCACCACGAAGTTGAGGATGTGCGCGGCGGTGTCGTTACCGATCAGCGAGAAGATCTGCACAAACGGGCTGCCGCTGTAGGCATCGCCCGACGCGCCGAGGGTTTGCAGCAGTTGATCCCACGGGTACAACGAGAGCAGCACGGTCAGCGCGCCGACGTAGAAAATCAGGATGCGGTACACCACCTGGTTGATCGCTTTCGGGATCACTTTACGCGGCTCGCTGGCCTCGGCGGCGGTGATGCCCACCAGCTCCAGGCCACCGAACGAGAACATGATGAACGCCATGGACATTAACAACCCCATGCCGCCGTTGGGGAAGAAACCGCCGTGGCTCCACAGGTTGCTGATCGATGCTTGCGGGCCGCCGGTGCCGCTGAACAACAGGTAGCAGCCGAGCACGATCATGCCGACAATCGCCACCACCTTGATGATCGCGAACCAGAACTCGGTCTCACCGAAGAACTTCACGTTCAGGGTGTTGATCAGGTTCACCGCGACAAAGAACACCAGCGCGCTGACCCAGGTCGGAATCTCCGGCCACCAGAACTGGATGTACTTGCCCACGGCCGTCAGTTCGGCCATGCCCACCAGCACGTAGAGTACCCAGTAGTTCCAGCCCGCCAGGAAGCCCGCGTAACCGCCCCAGTATTTGTGGGCAAAGTGGCTGAACGAACCGGCCACCGGCTCTTCGACGATCATCTCGCCGAGCTGGCGCATGATCAGGAACGCGATAAAACCGGCAATCGCGTAGCCGAGGATCATCGACGGCCCCGCCGACTTGAGCACGCCGGCCGAGCCGAGGAACAGCCCCGTACCGATCGCGCCGCCCAAGGCAATCAGCTGAATATGCCGGTTCTTCAGGCCACGCTTAAGGCCTACCGGGTTAACCATGTCATCCGCCATTAACATTCCCTTCTACTTGTTTTTCTTGGGGTTGATTGCACGCCGCGCCCAACCCCTCAGAAGTGCTGAGGGGTCAGATATTACTCTGCGTGAACTTTTCGTAATACAACTGAACGCCATCAAGTGCCTGATCCAGCAGCCATTGTTGGATGGATTCGACCATCGGAGGAGGCCCGCACACGTACATATCGGCCGAACTGTCCCGCCATTCGGCCAGGTCGAAATGCTCGGTGAGGTAGCCACGCTTGCCGGACCATGCGGGCGGCGGGTCGCTCAGTACTTCGGTGTAGCGAAAATCCGCGAGCGTGGACGCGTAACCCTCGATGCGCGCCGCTTCGCACAGGTCCTCGGCGCCGCGCACGCCGTAGTACAGGTGGACCGGCCGTTCGCAGGCGTTGGCCGCCAGTTCATCGAGCATGCCCAGCAACGCCGACAACCCGGTGCCGCCGGCGACCAGCACCAGCGGTCGGCTGACGTGGCGCAGGTAGAACGCACCCAGCGGCGCCTCCATCAGCAGCGGATCGCCGACCTGGCAACGTTCGCGCAGGTAGTTGCTCATCACCCCGTCGGGCAGCAGGCGGATCAGAAACCGCAGCTGATTGCCCGGCCGGTTGGCGAAGGAATATGCGCGCCAGCTGTCGGTGCCCGGAACCGCCAGGCGGGCGTATTGGCCCGGCAGAAAGTCCAGCGCTTGCTCCAGCTGCACTTGCAGGATCGCCGTGCCGGTCGAGACCTGCCGCACCTCGCTCACTGTGCCGCGCACCTGCACCGGCCCCGGTGCGTTGCACAGGCTGGAATCGAAGTCGAAGTAGAACGTCGCATCCGACTTCACCCGGGTCTGGCAACTGAGCATCTTGCGCTGTTGCAGGTCGCGGCTGGAGAGGGCGTCCTCGTCCACATAGTCCTGGCTGTATTCACCGCTCTCGCAGCGGCCCTGGCAGGTGCCGCACACGCCTTCGCGGCAATCCAGCGGAATCTTGATGCCATTGCGCAGGGCCGCATCCAGCAGGATTTCATGCGCGCCCACCGGGAAAAACAGCGTCTTGCCGTCGGCAAAACTGAAGGCCACTTTGTGATTCATCCCCAGTACTCCGTGGGTTCATGTGTGAACCCTTGTAGGAGCGAGCGTGCTCGCGAAAAACTCAAGGACGCCGCGTACATTCAGGATGCCCGCATCATCGTTGACGTCCTTCGCGAGCAAGCTCGCTCCTACAAGGGGGCGTTCGCCAGCGTTACAGGTGATAGAAATCCAGCACCGAGTTGATGGTGTCGTTGAGCAACAACGCGTGCTTGCGGGTGATCAGCCAGCTGTCGCCATGCGGCTTGAGGCGATAGGTCGCGTGGCCGTAGAACTGCTCCGACGTGGCCAGGCGATAGAACAGCGTGTGCCAGTTCAAGCGCACCTCCAGTGTGCCGTCCGCCTGCTCGGCGATACGCACGTTGTGGATCAGGTGCAAGGTGCGCGGCATGGGCGTGGCCGACGCCGCCTTGCCAGTGCGCAGGCGGAACACGCGGTCTTCCAGGCCCGAGCGGTTGGCGTAATAGATCAGCGACATTTCGCGCTTGGGGTCGCGGGTGTAGACGTGTTCGGAGTCCCATTGCGGCAGGTGGAATTCGCTCTGCGGGTCGAACAACTGCACGTAGGCGTCCCAGTCCTGGGCGTCGCACAGCTCGGATTTGCGATAGAAAAATTGCTCGATCCGGTACTGCAATGGCGCATTCATCATTCCACCTCCCGCAGCTTCAGCGCGCGTTGGTCGAGGCCGTTGAGCAGGAATTGCTGCCAGTTGCGGTGCTGGTTGACGTACAAGCCTTCGTGGGTAAATTCGGTGCCGGTCATGGCGGGCTGGATGCCGAGGGCTTCGCTGTTCGGCGTCGGCCCGGTGGCCCAGCGGTGGCTGCCGCGTGAGATATCGCTCCAGCGCTCCAGGCGGCCCTGGAAACCGCGCTGGGCCTCGCGAAACTCCACCAGATCGTCCGGCGTGCCCATGCCCGAGACGTTGAAGAAGTCCTCGAACTGGCGGATGCGGTTTTCCCGGTCGGCGTCGGACTCGTGCTTCACCCCCAGGCACTGGCTGATGATCTCGGTCTTGTTCCACGCCAACGGGCGGATGATGCGCAACTGCGAGCTGATCTGGTCGAGGAAGAACAGGCTCGGGTAGATGTTCAGGTTGCGCAGGCGATGCATCATCCACTCGGCTTTTGGCTGGCCGTGTTCTGCCACCAGGCGCGGCATGATGGTGGCGTAGCCGGAGCGTACCGTGGGGTTGGGCATGTCGCTGAACAACAGGCTGTGGCCATTGTTGAAGGCGAACCAGCCGTCGTCGGTATTCGCGTCGCCGGCGCCGAGTTTGCTGTAGTCCAGCGTCGTGCCGGCCGCGGTGCCATTCGCGGTATTGACCTGCTGGCGGTGCTGCACCGTGGCCACGTAGTTGTAGTGGACAGTGCTGACGTGATAACCGTCCAGGCCGTTTTCGTTCTGCAGCTTCCAGTTGCCGTCGTAGGTGTAGGCGGACTTGCCCGGCAGCACCTCCAGCTCACCGCTGGCGGACTGGGCGACCATCATGTCGAAAAACACTTTGGCGTCGCCGAGGAAGTCTTCCAGGCTGTCGGTGCCGTTCACGTCCAGGCTGATGAACACAAAGCCTTTGTAGCTGTCGATGCGCGCCTTTTTCAGGCCGCGCGTGGCCTTGTCGAAACCTTCCGGGTATTCCCCCGGCGCCTTGACCTTCACCAGCCGGCCGTCGCTCTTGTAGCACCAGGCGTGGAACGGGCAGGTGAAGGTCGACTGGTTGCCCTTGCCGACGCGGGTGAGGGTGGTGCCGCGATGTTGGCAGGCGTTGACCAGCGCGTTGAGCTGGCCGTCGCCGTCGCGGGTGATGATCATCGGCTGGCGCCCGGCGCGCATCGTCACGAAATCGTGGTTGTTCGCCAGTTCGCTTTCGTGGCAGGCGTAGATCCAGTTCTTCTCGAAGATCAGTTCCATCTCCAGGTCGAACAGTTGCGGCTCGGTGAACATGTCGCGGGCGATGCGGAACACTTCATCGGCGGGGCGGAAATCCACGCAGCTGTCGATGAAGCTTTTCCATTGCTCGACGCTTCTTGCACCACTCATGGGACGCACCTTTTGATAATGGCTGAACGGGTCAGCCATTAAGCGACTGCGCCGAGGCGGCGGGCTATCCGCTTAATGGGCGAAGGCGGGCCGGATAGTTGGGCATGAAATACCCACGCCGGTGCAGGGCGGTGACGCAATGCGCTACTGTCATGCAGGGCGGTGCGCGCAGAAGTCGGTGGTTTATCCACATAGTCGAGCGTTGTTATCCACCCAGCAGCGAGACTGCCGCCGTGGCGCAGAACTTGCTGTCGATCTGTCACGACGCGCCGCCAGAGCGCGCAACCGCCTAACCGCCGTGGGTGCAGCCTGATGAGTAGCCATACACGCGATATCCGTATCGAACGCTTCGACCTGGAGGGCGCCCGCAGCTGGATGTCCGGCATCTGCGGGCCGCACCGCCTGGCGACGGCCACGCCCGAGCGCCTGCGTTTCCATCACAGCGCCAACGTGTTCAAGTCCCGCGCCACCACCCTGGGCGTGATCGAATACGGCACCGACGTGACCATCGACATCGAGGACGCCGAACACTTCAGCAGCTACAGCCTGAGCCTGCCTCTGGTAGGCGAGCAGGAGTTGAGCAAGAACGGCGAGCGCCTGAGTTCCAACCGCGATCAAGGCGTGATCATCTCGCCCAACGAGCACCAGGTGCTGGCGATTTCCGGCGATTGCCGCAAGTTGCAGGTGGTGATTACGCGGGCGGCGATGAGCGAGTCGCTGGAAGGCTTGCTGCAACGGCCGATCGAGGCGCCGCTGCGTTTCGAACCGGTGATGGATGCGGTGGACGGCGCCCCGGCCTCGTGGTGGCGCATGGCGCGTTACTTCATCGCAGAGCTTGCGCGCAGCAGCGAGTTGTACGAGCAGGCGGCGTTTACCCGCGACCTGGAAAGCTCGTTGATCAAGGGCCTGATCCTTGCCCAGCCGAATAATTATTCAGAGGAATTGCGCGACGTGCTTGGCGTGAAGCTGCCGCACTACTTGATCCGCGCCCGCCAGCACATTCACGACAACGCCCGCGAAGCGGTGCATCTGGAAGACCTGGAAGCCGCCGCCGGGGTCTCACGGTTCAAGCTGTTCGATGCGTTTCGCAAATACTTCGCGCTGTCGCCGATGGCTTACCTGAAAAAGTATCGGCTGGGGGCGGTGCGCCAGGAGATCCTCGAACACGGCTCCACCCGCACCATCTCCGAGATTGCCCTGGGCTGGGGCTTCACCCACCTGGGGCGGTTCTCGGCGGAGTACAGAAAGCTGTTCGATGAGTCACCGAGCCAAACCCTGCAGCGCAAGCGCCTGCGCACTGTCTAAAAAACACCGCAGATCAAATGTAGGAGGGGGCTTGCCCCCGATAGCGGTGTGACAGCCCACACATATACTGATTGACACACCGCCATCGGGGGCAAGCCCCCTCCTACATTAGATTTGCAGTGCCTGGGAGATTTCAGATCAGTTCTTCAACCAACTGCAAACAATGATTCAGCCCCGGCGACTGATCATTCACCCGCCGGCTGAGAATAATCGGCGAGGTCGCGGTGGCTTCCACCACCGGCGTGTAGGCGATGTCCGCGCGATGCAGCACCTGCACCGACGCCGGCACCAGCGTCACGCCCATGCCCGCGCCGACCAGGCCGATGGCGGTCTGCAACTCGTTGGTCCACTGCGCCACCTTGAGGCTCAAACCATGGGCGTCGAACAGCGCGATCACATGGTCGGCATAACTGGGCCGCGGGTTGCCGGGGTACAGCACAAACGGCTCGGCGGCCAATTGGGCGAGGGTGGCGGGCGCGCCCAGCAAGGCGTGGCCGGCGGGCAACACCGCAACCAGGCGGTCCTCGACCAGCACCCGCTGGACGATGGCCGGGTCATCGATGCGAATCCGCCCGAAGCCCACGTCGATCCGCCCGGCCTTGAGCGCTTCGACCTGTTGCAAGGTGGTCATTTCCGACAGCCCCAGTTCCAGTTCCAGCGCGTCGTGGTTGCGCAGCCGCCGAATCAGCTCGGGCAGCACGCCATACAAGGTCGACGGCGCAAAGCCGATGCCCAGCCAGGTCTTCTCGCCCTGGCCGATACGCCGGGTGGTGTCGCAGACCTTGCCCAACTGCTCCAGCAGCACAGTGGCGTGTTCATAGAAAAACCGCCCGGCCTCGGTCAGCCGCAGCGGTCGGCCGCGCTCGAGCAGTATTACGCCCAATTCATCCTCCAATTGCTGGATCTGCCGGCTCAACGGCGGCTGGGCGATGTGCAGGCGTTCGGCGGCGCGGGTGAAGTTGAGGGTTTCGCCCAGCACCTGGAAATAGCGCAGATGTCGCAGTTCCATGACAGCTCCTTTGATACCTTGAAGGTATTGTGCGAGACCAATTCTATATTGGAAGCCACGAAAAATGCGGCACAGAATCGGCTCAAATCTATAAAGAACCCAACGGGTATAGCCATGCCGATTTGTGCCATCGAGTCGATCGAAACCATCATCGTCGACCTCCCCACTATCCGCCCGCACAAGCTGGCGATGCACACGATGCAGAACCAGACCCTGGTGATCGTCCGCCTGCGTTGCGCCGACGGCATCGAAGGCCTCGGCGAAGCCACCACCATCGGCGGCCTGAGCTACGGCAACGAAAGCCCCGACAGCATCAAGATCAACATCGACCGCCACTTCGCCCCGCTGCTGATCGGCCAGGACGCGAACAACATCAATGCCGCCATGTTGCGCCTGGCGCGCAGCATTCGCGGCAACACCTTCGCCAAGTCCGCCATCGAAAGCGCCTTGCTCGATGCGCTGGGCAAACGCCTGCACCTGCCGGTCAGCGAACTGCTCGGCGGCCGCGTGCGCGATGCGTTGCCGGTGGCCTGGACCCTGGCCAGCGGCAACACCGAGCAGGACATTGCCGAAGCCGAGAAGATGCTCGACCTGCGCCGTCACCGCGTCTTCAAATTGAAGATCGGCGCCGGTGAGGTCAGTGCCGACCTGGCCCATGTGATCGCGATCAAAAAAGCCTTGGGCGAGCGCGCCAGTGTGCGCGTCGATGTCAACCAGGCCTGGGATGAAGCCGTCGCCCTGCGCGCCTGCAAGGTGCTCGGCGACAACGCTATCGACCTGATCGAACAGCCGATCTCGCGCAACAACCGCGCTGGCATGGCCCGGCTTCAGCTGTCGAGCCCGGCGCCGATCATGGCCGACGAATCCATCGAATGTGTCGAGGACGCCTTCAACCTGGCCCGCGAAGGCGCGGCTTCGGTGTTCGCCCTCAAGATCGCCAAAAACGGCGGCCCGCGCGCGGTGTTGCGCACGGCCGCGATTGCCGAAGCGGCCGGGATCGGCCTGTACGGCGGCACCATGCTCGAAGGCGGCCTCGGCACCCTGGCCTCGGCTCATGCGTTTCTCACCCTGGACACACTGGCGTGGGGCACCGAGCTGTTCGGCCCGCTGCTGCTCACCGAAGACATCCTCACCGAGCCGCTGGTGTACCGCGATTTCCAGCTGCATGTCAGCACCGCACCGGGCCTGGGCCTGGCCATCGATGAAGAGCGCCTGGCGTTCTTCCGTCGTGACAACCACTAAGAGGCGCCTGCCATGTTGTTCCACGTAAAAATGAGCGTACACCTGCCCGTCGACATGAACCCCGAACGTGCTGCCAGCCTCAAGGCCGACGAAAAAGCCCTGGCGCAGCGCCTGCAGCAAGAGGGCAAATGGCGCCATCTGTGGCGCATCGCCGGGCTCTACGCCAACTACAGCGTGTTCGATGTCGACAGCGTGCAGGAACTGCACGACCTGCTGATGCAACTGCCGCTTTATCCCTACATGGCCATCGAAGTGAATGCGCTGTGCCGGCACCCGTCGTCGATCCACGCGGACGACCGCTGAGCCTGTTTTATCCCCAATAATTACAAGATGAGGATTGCACCATGTCCATCCGACTGTCCCAGACTGCCCACGCCCAACAGTTTCTCGATGAAGCCAGCGGCCACCGCAGCGAAAGCGGCAACCCGCGCACCAAGACGCTGATTTACCGGATCCTGCGGGACACGGTGAACATCATCGAAGACCTGGAAGTCACCCCCGAAGAGTTCTGGGCGGCGGTCAACTACCTCAACGAATTGGGCCAACACCAGGAAGCCGGTTTGCTCGCCGCCGGGCTTGGCCTGGAGCATTACCTGGACTTGTTGATGGACGCCGCCGACGAAGAAACCGGCAAAACCGGCGGCACCCCGCGCACCATCGAAGGCCCGCTGTATGTGGCGGGGGCGCCGCTGTCGAAATACGAAGCGCGCCTGGACGACGGCCAGGACCCGGGCGTGCCGCTGTTCATGCGCGGCCAGGTACGGGACACGCAGGGCAAGCCGTTGGCCGGGGCGATTGTCGATGTGTGGCAGGCCAATACCGGCGGCACTTACTCCTGGTTCGACACCGCGCAGTCGGAATTCAACCTGCGCCGCCGCATCGAGACCGATGCCCAGGGCAACTTCCGTTTTCGCAGCATCGTGCCGTCGGGTTATGGCTGCCCGCCGACCGGGCCGACCCAGCAGTTGCTCAATCAGTTGGGACGCCACGGCCAGCGGCCGGCGCATATTCACTTCTTCATCTCGGCGCCGGGGCATCGGCACCTGACCACGCAGATCAACCTGTCGGACGACCCGTACCTGCACGATGATTTTGCCTACGCGACACGGGATGAATTGATTGCCGAAATTCGCTTCAGCGACGATCAGCACCTGGCGCGGGAACTGGGTGTGGAAGGGCGTTTTGCGCAGATCGATTTTGACTTCGAGGTGCAGCTTGCCGATGCGCCGCTGGAGCAAAAGCGCATGCAGCGGGTGCGTGCATTGGAAGATTGATCAACGCGGTCAAAAAATGTGGGAGGGAGCTTGCTCCCGATAGCGGCGGATCAGTAAACATTTAAGTGACTGACACACGGCTATCGGGGGCAAGCCACCCTCCCACATTGTTTTGTGGTGTGGCTGACTATTTGCGCAGCACCAGGTCCAACACTTCATCGCGATCCTTGATCTTCTGCAACACGATCTCCGAGCGGATATCCATCACCCCCGCCGTGCGGTTCAGGTGGTTCACGATAAAGTCCGAAAAGTGCTTGAGGTTGCGCGCCTGCACCCGCAGCACGTAGTTGCTGGCGCCGGTGATCACGTAGGCGCTGGCCACTTCCGGCCAGCCTTGCACCTTCTGGATAAACGTCTCGTGCCAGTCCTCCACGTCCTGGCGCACCGACAGGTGGACGATGGCCTCGAGTTCGATCCCCAACCGCTCGGCATTCAACACCGCCCGATAGCCGCTGATGATGCCTTCGCTTTCCAACAGGCGCAGACGGCGCAGGCAGGCGGAGGGCGACAGCGCGACTTTTTCTGCGAGTTCCTGGTTGCTGATACGGCCGTCCTGTTGCAGGAAATGCAGGAGGCGCAGGTCGGTGGCGTCGAGAATCATGCTTAGAATAAATCCGCGTGTTTTCGGTTGAACTTCGAATTTCCTACAGCTTAATTAGCCTGTTGCCCACAACTTTGCACGAAAATTCTCTAAAACTTCGCTCATTATTTACGGCATCTTCACTTATAAAAACCAGGACAGCCCATGATCACTCGAAGCCATTGCCAAGCCCTTGACGACCAGGACCGGTTGGCGCCGCTGCGCCACCAGTTCGCCTTGCCGCAGGGGGTGATCTACCTTGACGGCAACTCCCTCGGCGCACGTCCGGTGGCCGCGCTTGCGCGGGCGCAGCAGGTGATCGCCGAGGAGTGGGGCAATGGCTTGATTCGCAGCTGGAACAGCGCGGGTTGGGCGGACTTGTCCCAGCGCCTGGGCAATCGCCTGGCGCCGTTGATCGGCGCGGGGGAGGGCGAAGTGGTGATCACCGATACCACTTCCATCAACCTGTTCAAGGTGCTCAGCGCCGCCTTGAGCGTGCAGCGCCAACGCGCGCCGCAGCGCAAGGTGATCGTCAGCGAAGCGAGCAACTTCCCCACCGACCTGTACATCGCCGAAGGCCTTGCCGAACTGCTGCAACAGGGCTATTCGCTGCGCCTGGTCAACAGCCCGGACGAACTGCCCCAGGCCATCGACCCGGACGTGGCGGTGGTGATGCTCACCCACGTCAACTACAAGACCGGCTACATGTACGACATGCACGCGCTCACCACGTTGAGCCACGAGTGCGGCGCGCTGAGCCTCTGGGACCTGGCGCATTCGGCAGGTGCGGTGCCCATCGACCTGCATCGGGCCGGCGCCGATTATGCGATCGGTTGCACCTACAAATACCTCAATGGCGGCCCTGGTTCCCAGGCGTTCGTGTGGGTCAACCCGGCGCTGGTGGACGTGGTGCGCCAGCCGTTGTCGGGCTGGTTCGGGCATACCCGGCAGTTCGCCATGGAGACGCGTTATGCACCGAGTGCCGGCATCGCCCGTTACCTGTGCGGCACCCAGCCGATCACCTCGCTGGCCATGGTGGAATGCGGCCTGGAGATTTTCGAACAGACCGACATGGCCAGCCTGCGCGGTAAATCCCTGGCCTTGACCGACCTGTTTATCGCACTGGTTGAAGCCCGCTGCGCCGCCCACGGCCTGGTGTTGATCACCCCGCGTGAGCACGCCAGACGCGGCAGCCATGTGAGCTTCGAACACCCTGAAGGTTATGCGGTGATCCAGGCACTGATTGCCCGTGGAGTGATTGGCGACTACCGCGAGCCGCGCATCATGCGCTTTGGTTTTACGCCGCTGTACACCTGCTTTACCGAAGTGTGGGACGCCGTGGAAATCCTCGGTGAGATCCTCGACAACCGCACCTGGGACCAGGCGCAATTCAAGGTCCGTAACAGCGTCACCTGAACAAACACCGACAACAATGGGGGGAGGGAGCTTGCTCCCGATAGCGCTGTATCAGCGTGCGAATCCGGCGACCGACACACCGCCATCGGGGGCAAGCCCCCTCCCACAGGAGGTCTGCGGTGTACATCCATTGAGTGTCTGACGCAGGCTCAATGTGGGAGGGGGCTTGCCCCCGATGGCGGCGGATCAGTCACCTAGGTAT
>NZ_JBWKXO010000032.1:36792-63780 GCF_059423025.1 Pseudomonas sp. GW704-F2
GCTGCGGTGTTCATCCATTGAGTGTCTGACGCAGGCTCAATGTGGGAGGGGGCTTGCCCCCGATGGCGGCGGATCAGTCACCTAGGTATCAACTGAAAGACTGCTATATGGGGGCTGCGGTGTTCATCCATTGAGTGTCTGACGCAGGCTCAGTGTGGGAGGGGGCTTGCCCCCGATGGCGGCGGGTCAGTCACCTAGGTATCAACTGAAAGACTGCTATCACCAGCAAGCCCCCTCCCACAGAGGATCTGTGGCAACAGACAAATCGTGCAATCACAACAATAAGGGGCACACCACGTGACCACGCCAAACGACGGCTTTGCAGAAATCACCCACCGCGAACTGGGCCTGAGGCGCCAGCTCACTTCCGGCCAGATGAGCATGATCGCCATCGGTGGCGCCATTGGCACCGGGCTGTTCATGGGCAGCGCCTATGCCATCGGCTATGCCGGGCCCAGCGTGCTGCTGAGTTACGCCATTGGAGCGTTGATCACCTTGCTGCTGATGGGCTGCCTGGCGGAGATGACGGTGGCCCATTCCACCTCCGGCTCCTTCGGGGCCTACGCCGAGTTCTACATCAGCCCGCTGGCCGGGTTCCTGGTGCGCTACGCCTATTGGGCGGCGATTGTGCTGGCGGTGGGCGCCGAGGTCACGGCGGTGGCGATGTACATGAAGTACTGGTTCGCCAACGTGCCGGAGTGGGTGTGGATCGTGTCGTTCTCCAGCGTGCTGATCCTGCTCAATGCCATCAGCGTGAAAACCTTCGGCAACTTCGAATACTGGTTTTCGACGATCAAGATCAGCGCCATCGTCGGTTTCATCCTCCTCGCGGTGTACGTGGTGTTCGGCTCCGGTAACCCGCAGTACGGGGTGCAGAACTACACGGCCCACGACGGCTTTTTCCCGCATGGTTTGAGCGGTATGTGGATCGCAGTGATCGTCTCGATCTTCAGCTACTTGAGCGTAGAGATGATCGCCGTCGCCGCCGGTGAAGCGGCCGACCCGGAGCAGGCGGTGAAGAAAGCCTTTCGCGCGACCATCGTGCGCCTGGTGGTGTTTTACCTGCTGACCCTGGCGCTGATGCTGGCCATCGTGCCGTGGAACCAGGCCGGGCAGACGCAGAGCCCGTTCGTCACGGTGATGCAGACCCTCGGCATTCCCGGCGCCACCGGGGTGATGAATTTCGTGATCCTGATCGCGGCGCTGTCAGCGATGAACAGCCAGCTCTACATCACCACACGCATGATGTTCAGCCTGTCCCGCGCTGGCTTTGCGACCACGTCCATGGGTGCGTTGAGCAAGAGCGGCATCCCGCTGAACGCCTTGTTGCTGTCCAGCTCGGGCATCGGCCTGGCGACCTTGCTTAACGTGGTCTACCCGGAAAGCTCGTTCACGCTGATGATGGCGATCTCGATGTTCGGCGCGATCTTCACCTGGTTCATGATCTTCCTGACGCACCTGTTCTTCCGCCGTTATCGCAAGCGTCATGGCGGGGCGAAGTTGTCGTTCCAGCTGCGCCTGTTTCCCTACAGCACGCTGCTGGGCCTGGTGCTGATGGGCGCGGTGATGATCACCACGTATTTCACCGACGCGTTCAAGATGACCTTGGTGTTCGGCGTGCCGTTCCTGCTGATTCTGTCGGCGGTGTATTACGGATTTTTCCGCAAGGGCAGGGTCAAGGCGTCGAGCAAGGCCCTGGCATAACCCGGCAGGTGTTCGAACGAGCGCGCGCATAACAGCAGCGTTCGACAGGCCCAAGCTTCTCGCAACGGCTGGGCCTTGACGCGCTGCGCCCACGGCCAGCGCGCCAGCGCCGCCTGGGGCACGATCCCCAGGCCCGCGCCGCGTGCGACCATGCGCAGCACGCCGTCAAAACCCTCGGCGCGGATCCGCGTGTGCAAGCGAAACCCCGCGTGCAACGCCTGTTCTTCCAGGTACACCGCCAGCGCGCTGTGGGCGGCCAGGCCCACATAGTCGTAATGCAGGCTGTCGATAAAACTCACCGTACTTGCCGCCAACGGATGTTCCAGCGGCATGACCAGCACCAGCGGATCGTCGCGAAACGCCAGGGTCTGCAAGCCGTGGGTGTCCACCGCGTCGGAGATGATCCCGAGGTCTGCGGTGCCCTGGCGCAAGGCCTGGGTGATGCGCAGGCTGGGCAGTTCCTGCAGGTCGATGTCCAGATTGGGATGGTCGCGCAGAAAATCCGCGAGCAGTTCCGGCAGGTATTCGCTGAGGGCGGTGGTGTTGCACAGCAGGCGCACCTGGCCTTTGACGCCGTTGGCGTATTCCGCCAGGTCCTGTTGCAGGTGCTCGGCCTGTTGCAGCAACAGCCGGGCATGACGCGCCAAGGCCTGGCCCGCAGCCGTCGGCGTGATGCCACGGCGGCCACGTTCGAGGCATTCAACCCCGAGCGCAGCTTCCATCGCGCGGATGCGCGCGCTGGCGGCGGCCAGGGACAAGTGGCTGCGGCTGGCGCCGGCGGTGATGTTGCCGGCATCGAGGACGTGCAGGTAGAGGCGCAGGTCGATCAGGTCAAAGTGCATGGCTGGAAGATTTCCTTTCGCTGGACTGGCGCTATCGCGAGCAAGCCCGCTCCCACACTTGGAATGCATTTCAACAGTGGGAGTGGGCTTGCCCGCGATGGCGGCATCAGCCTCACGCAAAACAAGAGGCTGCCTCAGTATATGGCGAATTTCCAACCCCGGCGAAAGCCCTCACAATCCCGCCATGCAGACATTCCTCGCGTTCTACCAAAACCTCGGCCCCGCCCTGACCCTGCTGGTGATCGGCACCTTCCTGCTGGCCGGCACCGTCAAAGGTGTGATTGGCCTGGGCCTGCCCACCGTCGCCATGGGCTTGCTCGGCCTGGCTATGTTGCCGGCGCAGGCTGCGGCGTTGCTGATCATCCCTTCGACGGTGACCAACCTTTGGCAACTGGCCTTCGGCGGCCAGTTGAGCGTGTTGCTCAAGCGCTTGTGGCCGCTGTTGCTGTTGATTGTCCTCGGCACCGGGTTGGGCACGCTGTGGCTGGGAATGGGCAGTGGCGCCGGGGTGGTGCGCGCGTTGGGCGCGGCCTTGCTGGTGTATGCGTTGAGTGGGCTGTTCCTGCCCGCATTCAAGGTGAAGCCCGCGACCGAGCGTTGGTTGGCGCCGGTGTGTGGGCTGGTCACCGGCCTGATCACCTCGGCCACCGGCGTCTTCGTGATTCCGGCGGTGCCGTATCTGCAAGCGCTGGGGTTGAATCGCGATCAGTTGGTGCAGGCATTGGGGCTGTCGTTCAGCGTGTCGACACTGGCGCTGGCGGCCGGGTTGGCCTGGCGCGGCAGCCTCGGCGGCGGCGAGATCAATGCCTCGTTGTTGGCGCTGGCGCCGGCCTTGTTGGGCATGTGGCTGGGGCAGGCGTTGCGCCAACGGATCAGTGCCGTGTTGTTCAAACGGGTGTTTTTTATCGGCATGGCGCTGTTGGGCGCGCATCTGTTGATCAGTGGATAAAGGCAATAATAGAGTTTGATTCGTGATTTTTAGTCAAATGTATTTTGCCGCGCCAAGGCTTATTCCGCGCAAGGCACATCGATACCCTGCCTTCAGACATTTTTAATCTCAAGGCGCTCCCCCCATGAAAAAAGTCCTGCTGCTCAACGGCGGTAAAAAATTCGCCCACTCCGACGGTCGCTACAACACCACCCTGCATGACGCTGCCGTGGCTGTGCTCGACCGTGGCGGTATCGACGTCAAGGTCACGCATATTGATGAAGGCTACGATGTGGCCGAAGAAGTCGCCAAATTCCTCTGGGCCGACGTGATCATCTACCAGATGCCCGGCTGGTGGATGGGCGCGCCATGGATCGTGAAGAAGTACATCGACGAAGTCTTCACCGAAGGCCACGGCAGCCTCTACGCCAGCGATGGCCGTACCCGTTCCGACGCCTCGCAGAAATACGGCAGCGGCGGCCTGATCCACGGCAAGCAATACATGTTGTCGCTGACCTGGAACGCCCCGCAGCAAGCCTTCGACGACCCGAGCGA
This sequence comes from Pseudomonas sp. GW704-F2, assembly GCF_059423025.1. Lineage (NCBI taxonomy): Bacteria > Pseudomonadati > Pseudomonadota > Gammaproteobacteria > Pseudomonadales > Pseudomonadaceae > Pseudomonas > Pseudomonas sp. GW704-F2. Next base: position 40,822 of record NZ_JBWKXO010000032.1, read on the forward strand.
TTTCTTTGAGGGCAAAGGCGTGGACGCGGTGTACTTCGCGTTTCACAAGGCCAATGAGTTCCTCGGCATGACGGCCTTGCCGACGTTCCTCTGCGTGGACGTCATGAAGCGCCCGGCCATCGACGCCGATGTGGCGCGCTACGAGCAGCATCTGGCGCAGGTGTTCGACCTCTCGGTGTAAGCTGCGCTGAACCGAGAAAGAGGACAGCCTGTGAAAGCCCGATCCGATGAGCTACAGATCTTCGTCAACGTGATTGAGTGCGGCTCGATTTCGGCAGCGGCGGAGCAGGTCGGGCAGACACCATCGGCGGTCAGCCGCACCTTGTCGCGCCTGGAAGCCAAGCTCGACACCACGCTGATCAACCGCACCACGCGGCGCATGGACCTGACCGAGGAGGGCAAGTACTTCTTCGAACAGGCCAAGGTGATCCTGGCGCAGATGGATGATCTGGAGGAACGCTTGTCGTCGCGCCAGAAAAAACCGGCGGGGCGCTTGCGCATCAACGCCGCCGTGCCGTTCATGCTGCATGGGATCGTGCCGTACATCGCCGAGTTTCGCGGGCTGTACCCTGAGATCCAACTGGAACTGAACAGTGATGACTTGATCATCGACCTGTTGGAGCAGAGCACCGACATTGCGATTCGCATCGGCGCGCTGGCCGATTCCACCCTGCATGCGCGGTCCCTGGGCTGCACCCCGCTGCATATCCTCGCCAGCCCCGCTTACCTCAAGCAGTACGGTACGCCGACCACGGTCGCCGAGTTGGCCGAGCACACCTTGCTCGGTTTCACCCAGACCGAGACGCTCAACCACTGGCCGTTGCGCCATGTGGCGGGTGACCGCTGGCTGATCGAGCCTGGCATTGCCGCGTCCAGCGGTGAAACCGTGCGCCAACTGGCGCTCGAAGGGCAGGGCATTGGCTGCCTGTCGAACTTCATGACCAGCGACGACATCGACGCCGGGCGCCTGGTGCCGCTGCTGGAAGCCTTCAACAGCGGTTATCGCCAGCCGATCCACGCGGTGTTTTACCGCAACTCGCAACTGGCCTTGCGCATCCAATGCTTCCTGGACTTTATCCAGGCCAAGCTGGCGCGGTACGCCTGCTGATTCGTGACCTGCGCGCAAGATTGAATTGGGCAACACGGTCTTATTCGCCAGGGATGGGGGCTTGATACTGGGCCCATCACTTACTCAGTCAGGAGAGACCTCCATGAACGTATTCGTTACCGGCGCCGCCGGATTTATCGGCGGCTCCATCGCCACCGGCCTGGTCAAGGCCGGCCACCATGTGACGGGCCTGGTGCGCAGCGCCGAGCAAGCCGCCGAGATGACGGCCCTGGGCATCACCCCGGTCATCGGCACCCTGGATGACCGTGCGGTGTTGACCGAACAGGCCCGGCAGGCCGACACGGTGATCAACGCCGCCAGCAGCGACCATCGCGCGGCGGTGGAAACGCTGTTGGCCGCCTTGAAAGGTTCGAACAAACCGTTCCTGCACACCAGCGGTTCGAGCATCGTCGGCGATGCATCGGGCGGCAAGGCCAGCGATGTCATCTACTTCGAAGACCACCTGCCGGAACCGACCGTCGACAAGGCCGCACGTGTCGCCATCGACAACCTGATCCTGGCAGCCGCCCAAGACGGGGTGAACTCGGCGGTGATCTGCAACACCCTGATCTACGGCCACAGCCTGGGCGTGAAGCGCGACAGCGTGCAACTGCCGCGCTTGCTCAAGCAGGCGCGCAAGAGCGGGGTGGTGCGCCATGTCGGTACGGGGCAGAACATCTGGTCCAATGTGCATATCGAGGACGTGGTCGCGCTCTATCGGCTGGCGCTGGAGAAGAATGTGCCGGGCACGTTCTACTTCGTGGAAAGCGGTGAAGCGGCGTTCATCGACATGACCACCGCCATCGCCGAAGCCCTGAACCTGGGCAAGCCGCAGGACTGGCCGTTGGCCGACGCAGAAGCCGAATGGGGCTATGAAATGGCCAACTACGGCCTGGGTTCCAACAGCCGGGTGCGCGGCAAGCATGCCCGTGAATTGTTGGGGTGGGCGCCCAAGCGCACATCGGTGGTGGAGTGGATTCGCCGCGAAATGGTCTGATGTCGGCGTGAGACCGTGGTGTACCCTTCGCGGGCAAGCCCACTCCCACATTTGACGGTGTTCACACCTCGATAACGGGTGCACCGATCAAACCATGGGAGTGGGCTTGCCCGCGAACGGGGCATCCCGGTCAGTCTGCCCTGACGCTTCACTGGCACCACCGACCGCATTTCCGTACCATTCCCCGCCTTATTCCCCGCAATGCCCGGTACCTCATGAACCTCACCCGTCTTCGCGCCGACGCCCTGGCCGGCCTCACCACGTCTTTTGCCTTGCTGCCCGAGTGCATCGCCTTTGCCCTGGTGGCACACCTCAACCCGCTGATGGGGCTCTACGGCGCGTTCATCATCTGCACCCTCACGGCATTGTTCGGCGGGCGGCCGGGAATGGTCTCTGGCGCCGCAGGGTCGATGGCGGTGGTGATCGTCGCGCTGGTGGTGCAACACGGCGTGGAGTATTTGCTCGCGACGGTGCTGCTGGGCGGGCTGATCATGCTGGTCTTCGGCCTGCTGCGCCTGGGCAAGCTGGTGCGGATGGTGCCGCACCCGGTGATGCTGGGGTTCGTCAACGGCCTGGCGATCATCATTGCCCTGGCGCAGTTGGAGCATTTCAAGAGCGGTGATACCTGGCTCAGCGGCACGCCGCTGTATGTGATGAGCGGCCTGGTGCTGGTGACCATGGCCATCGTCTACCTGTTGCCGCGCCTGACCCGTGCTGTGCCGCCCGCTCTGGTGGCGATCCTCGGCGTGGGCCTGGCGGTGTACCTGCTGGGCTTGCCGACGCGCACGCTGGGCGACATGGCCCACATCGCCGGTGGCCTGCCGAGCTTCGCACTGCCGCAGATCCCCTGGAGCCTGGATACCCTCGGCATCATCGCGCCCTACGCGTTTCTGATGGCAATGGTCGGCCTGCTGGAAACCCTGTTGACCCTCAACCTCACCGACGAAATCACCGAGAGCCGCGGCTACCCCGACCGCGAAAGCATGGCCCTGGGCGCGGCGAATATGGTCTCGGGCCTGTTCGGCGGCATGGGCGGCTGCGCGATGATCGGGCAAACCGTGATCAACCTCAGCTCCGGCGGACGCGGACGTTTGTCCGGGGTCTTGGCTGGGGTGATGATCCTGTTGTTCATTCTGTTTCTGTCACCGCTGATCGAGCGCATTCCGCTGGCGGCGCTGGTCGGGGTGATGTTCGTGGTGTCGCAGCAGACCTTCGCCTGGGCGTCGCTGCGGGTGATCAACAAGGTGCCGCTCAATGACGTGCTGGTGATCATCGCGGTGACCGTGATCACTGTGTTCACCGACCTGGCCACGGCGGTGCTCTGCGGGATCGTGATCGCGGCGCTGAACTTCGCCTGGCAACAGGCGCGTGAACTGTACGCCGATGAATATCTGGAAGCGGACGGCAGCAAACTCTACCGCGTGCATGGCACGTTGTTTTTTGCCTCGACCACGCCGTTTTTGAATCAATTCGACCCGGCCAACGACCCGGCCGCGGTGACGCTGGACTGCCGTCACTTGAGCGTTGTCGACTACTCCGCGATTGCCGCGCTGATGACCTTGCGCGAGCGTTACAGCAAGGCTGGCAAGCATCTGCGCGTGCTGCATTTGTCCGAGCGCTGCAAGAAGCTGCTCAAGCGCGCCAAGGTCCATCACGACTGACCGCAACCCCTGTAGGAACGAGCTTGCTCGCGAAAAACCCGAGAGCGCCACGTCTATCCAGACAACACGCGTCATCGTTGACGATTTTCGCGAGCAAGCTCGCTCCTACGGGAGGGCGAGGGTTTTCATTCATTACGGCCCGACCAGGTCTTCCAGTTCCTGGGCGCGGGTCTGGGTCATGTCCAGCACACAGGCGGAGCCGTTGACCTGATCGATGCTGCCGCCGGTGGCACTGCCGGCAAAGGCACAATTGGCATCGCGGTATTTGATCCACAGGCGCTGCACGTCCTGCAATTGCTGCTTGCGCGCGCCTTCCTGGGCGGCGAGGGCGGTCTGGTAGGCGGTGTTCAGGCGTTTGTCCTGCACCTTGGCCTGTTGGGTGTTGCACTTGACCATGTCGACGGTCGTGTTGGCGCTGTCCATGCATTTCTTCAGTGCGGCGTTGTCGGCGGCCGACGCGCTGCCGCACAGGGCGAGCAGCAGGGCGCAGGCGGTGAGAGAGGTGCGGGTCATGATCGAGTGTCCTGGATGTTCGTGGGGGCGCATTTTAAGACTCAAGCGTGCGCGTTGAGTTTCCGGTCTTTTCTGAATTTGATGTAAGAACACCCCCCGAATTTTCATGCACGGCCGTTGGGCATGTCCCAACGCGACAGCGCTTATCTGTGGGCGAAAATTACTTTCATAAAAATTGAAAATGCTCCTCGGTAATGATTTATGAGTTTCACAACCAATTCGACGTGACCCTTTCCGAGGAGTACCGCATGGCCGCATCACCGGGCTTCGGGCTATTGGCATACGCCGCCATCGCCATCATTGCTTTGATCGTGCTGATTGCACGTTACCGACTCAACCCGTTTATCGTCATCACCCTGGTGTCCATCGGCCTGGCGCTGATGGCCGGGATGCCGGCGGACACCATCATGGGCTCCTACGAAGCGGGCGTCGGCAAAACCCTGGGGCATATCGCCCTGGTGGTCGCGCTGGGCACCATGCTCGGCAAAATGATGGCTGAATCCGGCGGCGCCGAGCAGGTGGCGCGCACGTTGATCAACCGGTTCGGCGAGCGCAATGCCCATTGGGCGATGGTGTGCATTGCGTTTCTGGTGGGGCTGCCGCTGTTTTTCGAGGTCGGTTTTGTGTTGCTGGTGCCGATCGCCTTTACCGTGGCGCGGCGTGTGGGGGTGTCGATCCTGATGGTCGGCTTGCCGATGGTTGCCGGCCTGTCGGTGGTGCATGCGCTGGTGCCGCCGCACCCAGCGGCGATGATGGCGGTGCTGGCGTATAACGCCTCGGTCGGGCAGACCGTGCTCTATGCGATTTTGATCGGCATTCCCACGGCGATCATCGCCGGCCCGCTGTACGCCAAGTTCATCGTGCCGCGCATTCACCTGCCGGCGGAAAACCCGCTGGAGCGCCAGTTCATCGAGCGCGAGCCACGCAGCCGTTTGCCGAGTTTCGCCCTGACCATGGGCACCATTCTGTTGCCGGTGGTGCTGATGATGATCGGCGGCTGGGCCAATCTGATTTCCACGCCCGGCAGCGGTTTCAACCAGTTCCTGTTGTTTATCGGCAACTCGGTGATCGCGCTGCTGGTGGCGACCCTGGTGAGTTTCTGGACCCTCGGCCTGGCGCAGGGTTTCAACCGCGAGTCGATCCTCAGGTTCACCAACGAATGCCTGGCGCCGACTGCGAGTATCACCTTGCTGGTGGGCGCGGGCGGCGGGTTGAACCGGATTCTGGTGGACGCCGGCGTAACCAACGAAATCCTTGGCCTGGCCCATGCGTTCAACCTGTCGCCGCTGGTGATGGGCTGGCTGTTCGCCGCGTTGATGCGTATCGCCACCGGCTCGGCCACCGTGGCCATGACCACCGCTTCCGGGGTGGTTGCGCCGGTTGCGCTGGGCCTGGGTTATCCACACCCTGAATTGCTGGTGCTGGCGACCGGGGCGGGTTCGGTGATCTTTTCCCACGTCAACGACGGCGGCTTCTGGCTGATCAAGGAATACTTCAATATGACTGTGATCCAGACCTTCAAGACCTGGACCGTGTTGGAGACCCTGATTTCGCTGGTCGCCTTCGGTCTGACGTATGGTCTGTCCTGCGTCCTGTAACCCGGAGCCTCTATGGACATCCTCTACCAGATCCGCGCCCGCCAGGCGTCTTTCAGTGCCGGCGAAGGGCGTATCGCCAAGCTGATGCTCGATGACGTGGGCTTTGCCGCGTCGGCCAGCCTGGAGGCGTTGTCCCAACGCGCCGAGGTCAGCACCGCCACGTTGTCGCGGTTTGCGCGCAGCGTCGGGTGCCGGGATTTGCGCGACTTGCGCCTGCAACTGGCCCAGGCCAGTGGCGTGGGCAGCCGCTTCCTCGACCCGGCGGGCAAGCCTGAGCAGTCGGGGTTTCATCGGCAGATTCTCGGTGATATCGAGGCGACGTTGCGCCAGCACCTGTCGGGGTTCGATCAGGCCGGCTTCGTCGATGCGGTCAGCCTGCTGGGCAAGGCGCGCATGATCCACGCGTTCGGCATGGGCGGCCCGTCGAGCCTGTGCAGCGAGGAGTTGCAAGTGCGTCTGGTGCGCCTGGGCTATCCGATTGCCGCCTGCCATGACCCGGTGATGATGCGCGTCACGGCGGCGACGCTGGGGCCCGAGCAGGCGCTGATCGTCTGTTCGCTCAGCGGCCTCACCCCGGAGTTGCTGGACGTGGTGGCCCTGGCGCGCAACTACGACACGCCCATCGTCGCCATCACCCTGGCCGCTTCACCCTTGGCCGGGCTGGCGGATGTGGTGCTGGCGCTGCAACCGGCCGAAACCAGCTTCATCTACAAACCCACGGCGGCGCGCTACGGCATGCTGCTGGCCATCGACCTGCTCGCCACCGAGCTGGCGCTGGCCATGCCGGACGACAACCAGGAACGCCTGCGCCGCATCAAGCTGGCCCTCGACGACTATCGCGGCGGGCCCGACAGCCTGCCGCTGGGAGACTGATATGCAGTACGACACGCTGATCCGCCAGGCGCTGATCATGGATGGCCGCAACACGCCTGGGTATGTCGCCGATGTGGGGCTGCGCGACGGGCGTATCGAGGCGATCGGCGACTTGTCGGCCGCGCTGGCCACGCAGGTGATCGACGCCCGAGGCCGGGTGTTGGCGCCGGGGTTTATCGATGTACACACCCACGATGACACGGTGGTGATCCGTCAGCCGCAGATGCTGCCCAAGCTCAGCCAGGGGGTGACCACGGTGATTGTCGGCAACTGCGGTATCAGCGCCTCGCCGGTGAGTTTGCGCGGTGAGCCGCCGGACCCGATGAACCTGCTGGGCCCGCGTGAAGCGTTCACCTATCCGCGTTTTGCCGATTACCGCGCCGCCGTGGAACGCGCCCAGCCGGCGGTCAACGTCGCGGCGCTGATCGGCCACACGGCGCTGCGCAGCAACCATATGGACGACCTGCATCGCAGTGCCACTTTCGATGAAATCGCCGCGATGCGCGTGCAGTTGCGCGAAAGCCTGGAGGATGGCGCCCTTGGCTTATCCACCGGCCTGGCCTACGCCAGCGCGTTCAATGCCGAGACCGATGAAGTGCTGCAACTGAGCGAAGAACTGACGGCGTTCGGCGCGGTGTACACCACCCATCTGCGCAGTGAGTTCGCGCCGGTGCTGGCGGCCATGGACGAGGCGTTTCTGATCGGTCGGCATGCTCAGGTGCCGGTGATCATTTCCCACCTCAAATGTGCCGGCGCGGGTAACTGGGGGCGTAGTCCGCAGCTGTTGGCGGCGCTGGAGCAGGCGGCGAAAACCCATCCGGTGGGGTGTGATTGTTACCCCTATGCGGCGAGTTCTTCGACCCTGGATCTCAAGCAAGTCACCGATGCGTTTCGCATCACCATCACCTGGTCGACCGCGCACCCGGAAATGAGCGGGCGCGACTTGCAGGCGATCGCCGCCGAGTGGGATGTTTCGCTGATGGACGCGGCCCGTCGCCTGCAACCGGCGGGGGCGGTGTATTACGGCATGGACGAAGCGGATGTGCGCCGTATCCTCGCGCATCCGCTGTCGATGGTCGGGTCGGATGGGTTGCCCGAAGATCCGTTCCCGCATCCGCGCTTGTGGGGCGCGTTTCCACGGGTGTTGGGCCACTTCAGTCGGGACGTCGGGCTGTTCCCGCTGCACACGGCGGTGCATAAGATGACCGGCTTGTCGGCGGCACGGTTCGGCTTGTCGGAGCGGGGCGAAATCCGTGTAGGGCACTGGGCCGACTTGGTGCTGTTCGATCCGCTGCGCGTGCGCGATGTGGCGGATTTCAAGGCGCCGCAGCAGGCGGCGGAAGGGATTGATGGCGTGTGGGTCAACGGCGTGTTGAGCTACAGCGAGGGGCAGCCGAATGGTCAGCGGCCGGGGCGGTTCCTGGCGCGCAGTGGGGATTTGCGGGCTGGGTTTTCGACTCTATAGTGGGCGCTCTTACACACGGAGCGGTTGCCATGCACTTAGGAAAAGTCACCCCCATCCTGCGGATTTTCGACGAGGCCAAGGCGTTGGAGTTTTATGTCGACTTCCTTGGGTTCAAGGTCGATTGGCAGCATCGCTTCGAGGCGAATTTTCCGTTGTATCTGCAGGTGTCGTTGGGTGAGTGCGTGCTGCATTTGTCCGAGCACCATGGCGATGCATCGCCGGGTGCGGCGGTGCGGATTCAGGCGCAGGGTGTAGACGCCTATCAGCAGCAATTGCAGGGCAAGGACTATCGTTTTGCCAAGCCAGGCGTTGAAGAAATGCCCTGGGGGTCGCGGGAGATGAGCATCCACGATCCGTTTGGCAATCGGCTGGTGTTTGTCGAGGAAGGCGAGGGCTGAGGGGTAAATTGCAGGCAATAAAAAACCGCCTTAGTAGGGCGGTTTTTTTGTGCAAACCCAGTGAGTGGCTGGGGTTGCGTTCTAACAGGAAGCGTTGACCCACCCAACAGATATTAATGCCGGTTATCGCATCACGCAAGGCTTGACGATTGTCGGTTTTTTTCAACGCTTGCACTTTGAGTTTACTCAACACTAGCTGCAAAAATTGGCAATAAATTAGCTGATCATCACATCAGGTTTTATCGTCACTTGTCACACCTTTGATCGAGATGTTGGTTAGTATCACCTCCGTTCCATGTATGTCGTTTTGAGGTGGTTGGGTATGCGCGCGGAATTATGGACCGAACGCCACGGGCTAGTAATCCGTGCCGGATTCATGCGGGAGGAACCAAAACCCAGCCGCCTCACAGGAAGCGTTGACCCGCATCCAAAGGCTCACATGTTCCGGTAAGTGCGCTGGAGGTAAGGCCCAACTCATGGAGGGCCGAGTATGTCTAAGTTTGCACGACGTGCGTGGAACCTCGTCGTGAATGCCCTGCGTGTTTATCACGTATGGACATTCCTGCGAGACAGCTTCGATGACCGTTAAGGTCTGAGAAGTGGAGCCGCCCCGGTGCAGACCGAGGCGGCTTTTTGGTTTTTACACCCGGAAGTGGCTGACCATCTGCTGCAACTGGCTGCCCAAGCGCGCTAGTTCCACGCTCGATTTGGCCGTCTCATCACTCGCGGTGGCGGTCTGTTCCGACACGTCACGCACGTTGATGATGCTGCGGCTGATTTCTTCGGCCACGGCGCTTTGCTCTTCGGCTGCCGCTGCAATCTGCTGGTTCATCGACTGGATATTCGACACCGTGCGGGTGATGTTTTCCAGGGATACGCCGGCCTTGCGCGTCAGCTCGACACTGCTGTCGGTGAGGCTGCGGCTGTTGTTCATCACCGCGGCCACCTGCTGGGTGCCGTTCTGCAAGCCGGCCACCAGGCCTTCGATTTCTTCGGTGGATTTCTGCGTGCGCTGGGCCAGGCCACGCACTTCGTCGGCGACGACGGCAAAGCCACGTCCGGCTTCACCGGCACGCGCTGCTTCAATCGCGGCATTGAGCGCGAGCAGGTTGGTCTGCTCGGCCACGGCCTTGATCACGTCCATTACGCTGCCGATTTTGTTGCTCTCTTGTTGCAGATGGCTCATGGCGTCGGTGGAACGCGCCACTTCGGCGGCCAGGCGTTCGATCTGGGCGATGGCTTCGGCCACCACCTTGTCGCCTGCGCGGGCTTGGCCATCGGCATCGGCAGCGGCCCGGGAGGCTTGCTCGGCGTTGCGTGCGACTTCCTGCACGGTGGCGGTCATTTCGTGCATGGCGGTGGCGACTTGATCGGTCTCGATCTTCTGGCTGTTCACACCGGCGCTGGTCTGCTCGGTCACGGCCGACAACTCTTCGGCGGCGCTGGCGATCTGGGTCACGCCGTCACGAATGCCGCTGATCAACTCGCGCAGGGTCGTGCCCATGCGCTGGATGCCTTGTTGCAGTACGCCCAGTTCATCGCGGCGGGTGACCTGGATATTGTGGCTCAGGTCGCCGGAGGCAATGCGTTCGACCACGGCCAGGGTTTCCTGGATCGGACGTGTGATCTGGCGGGTGATCACCAGTGCCGCGACGATGCCGACCAGTAACGCGAGCAGCGTGCTGATCAATTGCAGGCTGCGGGCTTGGGCGCTTTCGGCGTCGCGGCGGGTGAGCTGGATGTCGTAGAGCTTGTCGCTGATGGTGACGATATCCGCCCCTTGGGTGGTCATTTCGGCGCGCGCGGCGACGATATTGGCGTTAGCCGCCTTGTAGTTCTGCACCGCACTGCGATAGGCGCCGAGCGCGCTTTCCAGGGCGCTGAGCGCGACCTGTTGGCTGCCGCCGAACGCCGCGCCGAGGCCTTTCAAGCCGTTGATGGCTTTTTCGATCTGGGCGGCGGCGCGGGCTTCGGTGTCGGCGTTGACGTTGCCGGTGTAGCCGCGCACTTCGTAGCGGGCCAACTGGAACTCTTGTTTGGCATGAGTCACGGCCTGGTACTGGGTGAAGCGCTCGGGGTTGTCGGGCGTCTGCTGCACACTGCTGTCCAGTGCGTCGATCTGGGCGTTGGCGATGTCGGCCTTATCGCCCATGACCTGGCGCGCAGCATTGCCGGCACGGTAGGCCTCACGCATTTTGTTCAGCGATTGCTGATACGCCGTGATGACGGCTTTCTGCTCGTTGAGCAGTTTGACGTTGTCCGGGCTCTTGAAGCTGTCCAGGAGTTTTTGTTGCTGGGCGACGAAGGCATCCAGGCTGGTTTGTACGTTCTGCGCCACGCTTTCATCGCCGTTGGCCAGCATGTATTGCAGGCGCACGATGCGCAGCTTGGTCAGGGAGGCGTTGAGCTGGGTGATGTCGCTCATCCAGTTGCTACGGTCGATCAGGCCGCCGAGGCTGGTCCAGCCGGTCAGCGCCAGGATCGAGGTGAGGACAAGCACCAGGCCGAAGCCCAGGCCCAGTTTGAGGTTGACGCTGATGTTACCGAACCAGCTGTTCATCGAGTGCTCCGCAAAAATGATGTTTGTCTGCTGGACGGTGTTGTTGTTTGAGCCAGCCAAGGTGTTTAGGCCATATCGGCGGGCACAGGGGAAACTGAAACGATTAATTAGCCTGCGCGATGCACGGAGCCCTGCATCACCGACTACCGGCGCCAGGCAGGCATGACGTGGGCGGCGCTCATCCCGCACGCGCATTCTGTGCTAGTCTGCTGGCCCTTTTAGTTCTGGGCGGTGCGGGAAAACCGTGTTTTCAGCGCTGCCCTACAGCGGAGCCTCTTCATGTCCGAAGTTAATCTGTCCACCGACGAAACCCGCGTCAGCTACGGTATCGGCCGTCAGTTGGGCGACCAACTGCGCGACAACCCGCCACCGGGCGTGAGCCTGGACGCAATCCTGGCCGGCCTGACCGACGCGTTCGCCGGCAAGCCAAGCCGTGTTGATCAAGAGCAAATGGCCGCGAGCTTCAAGGTCATCCGCGAAATCATGCAAGCCGAAGCGGCTGCCAAGGCGGAAGCGGCTGCTGGCGAGGGCCTGGCGTTCCTGGCGGAAAACGCCAAGCGTGACGGCATCACCACTCTGGCTTCCGGCCTGCAATTCGAAGTGCTGACTGCCGGTGAAGGCGCCAAGCCGACCCGTGAAGACCAAGTGCGTACTCACTACCACGGCACCCTGATCGACGGCACGGTGTTCGACAGCTCCTACGAGCGCGGCCAGCCTGCAGAATTCCCGGTTGGCGGCGTGATCGCCGGCTGGACCGAAGCCCTGCAACTGATGAATGCCGGCAGCAAATGGCGCCTGTTCGTGCCGAGCGAACTGGCTTACGGCGCTCAAGGCGTTGGCAGCATTCCGCCGCACAGCGTTCTGGTATTCGACGTCGAGCTGCTCGACGTTCTGTAAGACCTGCTTTTGATTACCTGTAGGAACGAGCTTGCTCGCGACAAACGTCAACGATGGCGCGAGCATCCTGGATGAACGCGTTGCTTGTGCGTTCTTCGCGAGCAAGCTCGCTCCTACAGGGGTTTGCGCGGTCGCTCATGGGTGAAACTTGCCATTGAGTTCCGTCGCCGGGCGCAATGCTCGGGCGTAGCAGAACAGAAACAGGTTGCGCACCACTTCCTTCAGTACACCGGGTTCACTGGAACTCAGGCCATTCACGTCCAGGTCGCCCTGGTCCTGCAGTTCGTTCAGCGCTTCTTCCTCCAGCACCGCACAGACTTCCCCGGTTTCCCGATGGAGGATGCGCAGGTAAGGGTGTGGGCGGTCCAGCCAGGCATCTATCAAATAAGTCATGTCGTTCTCCTTGATGGGTTTCAATGAGAATAATTCTTATTCGTAGAATAGCAAGTGCCTATTGGCGGTTTGCGGATTTTTCTGCGTGGGTCGTGCGAGGGATCAACAGCCAGGGCGAAACGCCATCCCGCGGCGGGCGCGGGATGGAAACAGCAGGATCAGACCTTGCGGACGAACTCGGACTTGAGTTTCATCGGGCCGATACCGTCGATCTTGCAGTCGATATCGTGGTCGCCGTCGCACAGGCGGATGTTCTTGACCTTGGTGCCGACCTTGACCACCAGGGAGGTGCCCTTGACCTTGAGGTCTTTGATCACGGTGATGGTGTCGCCGTCCTGCAGGACGTTGCCTACAGAGTCTTTCTTCACGGTTTCATCGCTGGCCACTTCGGCCTCGCCAGTGGCGGACCACTCATGGGCGCATTCCGGGCAGATCAGTTGGGCGCCGTCTTCGTAGGTGAATTCGGAATTGCATTTCGGGCAGGGTGGCAACGTGCTCACTAAAGCTCCTTAAAGGTCAGGATGGCTAAAGTCGCACATTATATAGGGAATTGTAGGGAGACAGGGCGCGGTCTTGGATTGGTAATACAAACTAAATGTGGGAGGGGGCTTGCCCCCGATGGCGGTATTTCAGTCTAAGCATAAGTTGACTGATCCACCGCTATCGGGGGCAAGCCCCCTCCCACATTTGGTATTTCTAGTGCGTGCGCGCGACCGCGAACTCGCTCAGCTCGACCAGGGCGTCCCGGTATTCGCTGGCGGGGAGGGCGTCCAGGCACTTGATCGCACGGGCCACGTAGTCACGCGCCAAGTGGGCGGTGTAGTCCAGGGCGCCGGAGGCTTCCACGGCGGCGCGGATGCTTTCCAGGTCTTCGATCCCGCCTTTCTGGATCGCCTTGCGTACCAGGGCCGCCTGTTCCGGCGTGCCTTCGCGCATGGTGTAGATCAGCGGCAAGGTCGGCTTGCCCTCGGCCAGGTCGTCGCCGACGTTCTTGCCCAGGGTCTCGGCGTCGCCACGGTAGTCGAGCAGGTCGTCCACCAGTTGGAACGCCACGCCCAGGTGGTCGCCGAAGGTGCGCAGGGCTTCGGCCTGCTCGGCCGTGGCTTGGCACAGGGCGGCGGCGCTGTGGGTCGAGGCTTCGAAGAGCATCGCGGTTTTGCCGCGAATCACTTCCATGTAGGTTTCTTCGGTGGTGCTGGCGTCACGCACCTTCGACAACTGCAACACTTCGCCTTCGGCGATGATGCGCGTGGCCTGTGAAAGAATCTTCATCACCGGCATCGAGCCCAGTTCGACCATCATTTCGAACGAGCGCGAGTACAGGAAGTCGCCGACCAGCACGCTCGGGGCGTTGCCCCACATCGCGTTGGCGGTCTCGCGACCACGGCGCATGCCGGACATGTCGACCACGTCGTCGTGCAGCAGGGTCGCGGTGTGCAGGAACTCGATGGTGGCAGCCAGCAGGCGCAGGTCATCGCCTTCGCGGCCCAGGGCCTTGCCGCACAGCAACACTAATAAAGGACGCAGGCGTTTACCGCCCGCCGACGTAATGTAGTCGCCAATTTTGGAGACCAGCGGCACTTTAGACGTCAGCTGCTGCTTGATGATGCCGTCGACGGCGCTAAAATCGTCCGCGACCGCGCGGTAGAAAGCTTGGGGTTGCATCAGCGACAGTCGCTCCAGAAGGGTTGCGCGGCATGCTAGGACCCTGACCCCGCAGTGTCAAGGCGCGATAGACGGCCTCTTGCAACGTATCCGCGCCTTGCGTACAATCGCGCACCCTGAACTTCCTGGGCAGCACCTGCCTTACGCAATTGCATTCGGGACGTCCATCCCATGCAGCCATGCCAGCCAATACCTCTTCTTATAAAGCGCTGGGTGAGCAGGATTATCGGAGAAATACCATGTCGTACGCAGTAATTGTTACTGGTGGCAAGCAATACAAGGTCGCCCCAGGTGAATACCTGAAGATCGAAAAACTGGAACTCGCTACCGGCGACTCCGTGACTTTTGATCGCGTTCTGTTGGTCGCCAATGGCGATGACGTGAACATTGGCGCTCCAGTTGTTGCTGGCGCTACCGTTGTGGCTGAAGTGATCTCCCAAGGTCGTCACGATAAAGTCCGCATCATCAAGTTCCGTCGTCGTAAGCACCACATGAAGCGTATGGGCCACCGCCAGTGGTACACCGAGATCAAAATCACCGGTATTCAGGCTTAATTTCAGCCTAATTCCTCACTAGGAGAATTGACTCATGGCACACAAAAAAGCTGGTGGTAGTACCCGTAACGGTCGCGACTCAGAAGCCAAACGCCTTGGCGTGAAGATGTATGGCGGCCAGGTTATCATTCCGGGCAACATCATCGTGCGTCAGCGCGGCACCCAATTCCACGCCGGTTACGGTGTTGGCATGGGTAAAGATCACACTCTGTTCGCTAAAATCGACGGCGTGATCAAGTTCGAAGTAAAAGGCGCCTTCGGTCGCCGTTACGTGAGCATCGTCCCGAAGACTGACGTCGTCGCGGCATAATTACGTAGTTGCTGGAAAAGCCCTGTCTTGCGACGGGGCTTTTTCGTTTGTGGAGTGAGTCTCTTGCAAAGCTGTTTGTAATGAGCTCAAGCGCTGGATTTGCGGTCGTTGATTGAGGTCGCTGCGCTCATTTTTGCAAGAGTCTTATGTCTTGGTTTCTTAAGCTCGTCCGTGCGGCGAGAGGCGTTTTGTTATGAAGTTCGTTGATGAAGTTTCCATCCGAGTAAAAGCAGGCGACGGCGGTAACGGTTGCATGAGTTTCCGTCGCGAAAAATTCATCGAAAACGGTGGCCCCAACGGCGGTGACGGCGGTGACGGCGGTTCCATCTACATGATGGCCGACGAAAACCTCAACACCCTGGTGGACTACCGTTACACCCGGCACTTCGATGCCGAGCGTGGTTCCAACGGCGGCAGCACCGATTGCACCGGTAAAAAAGGTGAAGACATGGTGCTGCGCGTACCGGTCGGCACCACGATCATCGACTCCGCGACCCAGGAAGTGATCGGCGACCTGACCAAGGCCGGCCAGAAGCTGATGGTTGTGCAGGGCGGCTGGCACGGTCTGGGTAACACCCGTTTCAAGTCCAGTACCAACCGTGCGCCACGCCAGACCACGCCAGGCAAGCCGGGCGAGCAGCGTGACCTCAAGCTGGAAATGAAAGTACTGGCCGACGTGGGCCTGTTGGGCCTGCCGAACGCCGGCAAAAGTACCTTCATCCGCTCGGTCTCGGCCGCCAAGCCGAAAGTCGCCGACTACCCGTTCACCACCCTGGTGCCAAACCTGGGCGTGGTCAGCGTCGACCGTTGGAAAAGCTTCGTGATCGCCGACATTCCCGGCCTGATCGAAGGGGCTTCCGAAGGTGCGGGCCTGGGTATCCGTTTCCTCAAGCACTTGTCGCGTACCCGTTTGCTGCTGCACCTCGTCGACATGGCGCCGCTGGATGACACCAGCGCACCGGACGCCGCCGAAGTGATCGTCAACGAACTGACCAAGTTCAGCCCGTCCCTGGCTGAGCGTGATCGCTGGCTGGTGCTGAACAAGTGCGACCAGATCCTCGAGGAAGAGCACGAGGAGCGCGTCAAGGAAATCGTCGATCGCCTGGAGTGGACCGGTCCGGTCTACGTGATCTCGGCCATCGCCAAAGAAGGCACCGAGCGCCTGACCCGCGACATCATGCGTTACCTGGAAGACCGCGCCGACCGCCTGGCGGCCGACCCGGTGTTCAAGGCCGAACTCGCCGAGCTCGACCAGCGCATCGAAGACGAAGCCCGCGCCCAGCTGCAAGCCCTGGACGACCAGCGTGCCTTGCGCCGCAGCGGCGTGAAGTCGGTCCATGACATCGGCGACGATGATTGGGACGAAGAAGACGTGGATGATGAAGACGGTCCGGAAATCATTTACGTGCGCGACTGATTCGTTGCAGTAAACTTAAGCGCCGCTCACTCGAGCGGCGTTTTGGTATCTGGGGATACCTGCGGTCACGAATGTAGTCACGAATAACGTTATGGGCGGCGCTGGGTCGCGTCCCGCCCTCTAACTAAGGTTGAAGATGATGCGGAGCAAAGTGACAGGTGCGCAGCGCTGGGTCGTAAAGATCGGAAGTGCGTTGCTGACGGCGGATGGCAAAGGGCTGGATCGCGCAGCCATGAGCGTGTGGGTCGAGCAGATGGTGGCCTTGCATGAGGCCGGCGTCGAGTTGGTGCTGGTCTCGTCCGGAGCGGTTGCCGCCGGGATGAGCCGCCTCGGCTGGACCGCGCGACCCAGCGCGATGCACGAACTGCAAGCCGCTGCCGCCATCGGTCAGATGGGCCTGGTGCAAGCCTGGGAATCCAGCTTCGCCGAGCACGGCCTTCACACCGCGCAGATCCTGCTGACCCACGACGACCTGTCCGACCGCAAGCGCTACCTCAACGCCCGCAGTACGTTGCGCGCGCTGGTGGAGCTCAAGGCGATCCCGGTGATCAACGAGAACGACACGGTGGTCACCGACGAAATCCGTTTCGGCGACAACGACACCCTGGCCGCCCTGGTGGCCAACCTGGTGGAAGCCGACCTGTTGGTGATCCTCACCGACCGCGACGGTATGTTCGACGCCGACCCGCGCACCAACCCCGACGCCAAATTGATCTACGAAGCCCGCGCCGATGACCCCGCGCTGGACGCCGTGGCCGGCAGCGTCGGCGGCGCGCTGGGCCGTGGCGGCATGCAGACCAAACTGCGTGCGGCGCGCCTGGCGGCGCGTTCGGGTGCCCACACGATCATCGTCGGCGGGCGCCTGGAGCGCGTGCTCGACCGCCTCAAGGCCGGTGAGCGCATCGGTACGCTGCTGTCGCCGGAACGCGGCATGCTGGCCGCGCGCAAGCAGTGGCTGGCCGGGCATTTGCAGACCCGCGGCACCCTGGTACTCGACGATGGCGCCGTGACGGCGTTGTCCCTGGGTCACAAGAGCCTGCTGCCGGTGGGCGTCAAGTTGGTGCAGGGCAGCTTCCGCCGTGGCGAGATGGTGGTGTGCGTGGCGCCGGACGGTCGTGAGATCGCCCGCGGCCTGGCCAACTACAGCGCGTTGGAAGCGCAGAAAATCATCGGGCAGTCGTCTGAGGCGATTGTCGGTCTGTTGGGTTACATGGCGGAACCGGAACTGGTCCACCGCGACAACCTGATTCTGGTTTAAACGAAAGGAATACACGATGCGTGTGATGAAGGGATTGCTCGGCCTGCTGTTGGCCATGCCGTTGCTGGCGTCGGCCGAAGAGATCGGCCAGGTGTCGACGGTGTTCAAGTTTGTCGGCCCCAACGACCGGATCGTGGTCGAAGCCTTCGACGACCCCAAGGTCGATGGCGTGACCTGCTACCTGTCCCGCGCCAAGACCGGCGGCGTCAAAGGCGGCCTGGGTCTGGCCGAAGACCGCTCCGAGGCGTCGATTGCCTGTCGCCAGGTCGGGCCGATCCGCTTCAAGGGAGAACTCAAGGATGGCGACGAAGTGTTCAAGGAACGCACGTCGCTGGTGTTCAAGACCATGCAGGTGGTGCGCTTCCTCGACAAGAAGCGCAATACCCTGGTGTACCTGGTCTACAGCGACCGCCTGATCGAGGGCAGCCCGCAGAACGCCGTTACCGCGATTCCGATTTTGCCGTGGCCGACCGCGCAGTGATCCGCAGGCGAGTTTTGTAATCGGCGTCTATGATTGCAGGCTTGCGGGTTGTAATCTCGAAGAGCCGCAATGCAAAGAACATGGGATATCTGGAGTTCGTCATGAGTGCTTTCCACGACCTGAAACTCAAAGCGTTGGACGGACAAGAGCTGCCACTGGCGCCCTTCAAGGGCAAAGTTGTGCTGGTGGTCAACGTGGCCTCCAAATGTGGCTTGACCCCGCAATACGCGGCGTTGGAAAACCTCTATCAGCAGTACAAGGACCAGGGGTTTACCGTACTCGGCCTGCCCTGCAACCAGTTTGCGGGCCAGGAACCGGGGACCGAGAAAGACATCCAGGAATTCTGCAGCCTCAATTACGGGGTGAGCTTTCCGCTGGGCAGCAAACTCGATGTGAACGGCCCTGAGCGTCACCAGTTGTACCGCTTGTTGGCGGGCGAGGGCGCCGAGTTTCCTGGGGACATCACCTGGAACTTCGAGAAATTCTTGCTGGGCAAAGACGGGCGGGTGCTTGCGCGTTTCTCGCCGCGAACGGCACCGGATGATCCGGCCGTCGTCCAGGCCATCGAAAAAGCCCTGAGCTGATCCCCTGACCTGTAGGCGTGAGCGTGCTCGCGAAAAATCCAGGCGCACCGCGTTGATCCAGTATGAACGCGTTATCGTTGACGATTTTCGCGAGCCAGCTCGCTCCTACAGGTGTCCGGCATTTCTAAGCCTTAATCACCCTGATCAATAGTGCTACTCAGCACGCTGCACGCGCCATATTATCGGCATCATAAAAACCGTCTTTCGTGGAGTGTTGCCATGCCTGTCCAAGCCTTGTTCAAACCGTTCCACCTCGGAACGCTGCAACTGTCGAGTCGTGTGGTAATGGCGCCGATGACCCGTTCGTTTTCCCCGGGCGGTGTCCCCAATTCCAAAGTCATAGAGTACTACCGCCGCCGTGCCGCGGCGGGTGTGGGCCTGATCATCACCGAAGGCACCGTGGTCGATCACCCGGCGTCCAACGGCTATCCCAATGTCCCGCACTTCTATGGTGAAGCGGCGCTGGCGGGCTGGAAGAAAGTGGTCGATGCCGTGCATGCCGAAGGCGGCAAGATCGTCCCGCAGTTGTGGCATGTGGGTAGCGTGCGCCGCATCGGTACCGAGCCGGATGCCAGCGTACCGGCCTACGGACCGATGGAAAAACTCAAGGATGGCAACGTGGTTGTCCACGGCATGACCCATCAGGACATCAAGGACGTGATTGCCGCCTTCGCCCAGGCGGCCAGGGACGCCCAGCGCATCGGCATGGACGGCGTGGAGATCCATGGCGCCCATGGTTACCTGGTGGACCAGTTCTTCTGGGAAGGCAGCAACCAACGCAGCGACGAATACGGCGGCAGCCTGGCCAACCGTTCGCGTTTTGCCATCGAACTGATCCAGGCCATCCGTGCCGCCGTCGGCCCGGATTTTCCGATCATCCTGCGTTTTTCCCAGTGGAAGCAGCAGGACTACACCGCGCGCCTGGTGCAAACCCCCGAGGCTTTGGGCGAGTTTCTCAAGCCGCTGTCCGACGCCGGCGTGGATATTTTCCACTGCTCCACCCGGCGCTTCTGGGAGCCGGAGTTCGAAGGTTCCAACCTCAACCTGGCCGGCTGGACCCGCCAGCTCACCGGCAAGCCGACCATCACTGTCGGCAGCGTCGGCCTGGATGGCGAGTTCCTGCAGTTTATGGTCAACACTGACAAGGTTGCGCAACCGGCCAGCCTGGAGAAGCTGCTGGAGCGTCTGAACAACGATGAGTTTGATCTGGTCGCCGTCGGCCGTGCCCTGCTGGTGGACCCGGATTGGGCGGTGAAGGTCCGCGAACACCGCGAGGGCGACATCCTGCCGTTCAGTCGTGAGGCGTTGACGACCCTGGTGTAACGGGCCGGGCTCCCGGTGGTTGCCACCGGGAGCTGTTCAGTTGGAGCGGTCAATACTCTACTGACTTGCGCAGCTCCTGGCGGTGATCGGTCTTGTGCCCGTCTTGGCGCGCAGCCTGGTCATAAGTGGGCGGTGCTGCTCGAGACTGATCCAGCCATTGTTGCTGACGCGTCCACTCTGCGGTTGGCATGTTGATGCCATTGCGCACTCCCATTCCGTAAATTGCCATATCTCAGGGTCTCCATTGATCTAAGGGACCTGCGTTAGCAGCAGGTATCAATGATTGGTCATCCACCGTTCGCCGTTCCAGGGGGAAATATCGAGTAAACCTTGCGCAACCTATGGCAATCGGTGTGCAACACGGTCCGCTAGCTCGGGCGGGGGGGCGGGGTGACACCGCCCGGCCCCCCGCCGGTTTCAGCGCGTTGGGTTTTTCAAGGCCTATTGTCTTGTTGTTGGCCTATCCGGATTAACCGTAGTAGGCATCTTCCGCCCGTTCGGAATGGACCGCTGCATATTGCGTGGTGGCGTAGGATGCTTGACCGTCATGCGTTGACGGGCGGTCAGTGAACTGTGGGCGATAGCCGCCGCCGTTGTGCGGACGTTCCCATTGATTCTGCGGCGGCTGCCAGTTGTTTCCAGGGTGTGTGGGTTGCGGGCGATAGCCGTCGTTGTGCGGCGGACGCTGCCAGTCATTCTGCGGCGGCTGCCAATCGTTTCCAGGGCGCGCGGGTTGCGGGCGATAGCCGCCGTTCTGTGGCGGGCGCTGCCAGTCGTTCTGCGGCGGCTGCCAGTTGTTTCCAGGGCGCGTGGGTTGCGGGCGATAGCCGCCGTTTTGTGGCGGGCGCTGCCAGTCGTTCTGTGGCGGCTGCCAATCGTTTCCAGGGCGCGACGGTTGCGGGTGTTGCCATTGGTTGCCCGGAGGTGCCGGCTGCGGGCGGTTCCAGCCGTGGTTCGCGTTATAGGGCTGTGGGTGTGACGGTCGTCCGTGATCGTACTGGGCGCTGTTGGATGGGCAGGTGTCTGTCGGCCCTTGAGTGGGCGTGTTGAACGGTTGGAATCGCAGCGCCATTGATCCATTTATCAGTGTCGACATAGTGCTCTCTAATTAATGTTTCATCATGAATGACCTGCCTTTTTTGAGTGCGTCCAGAGACAGACACCTCTTCCCTGGCAGGTGTCATGTAGGTGGCGATAAATCGCGCGACGTTCCGGAAATATCCTGTTGTGGCGTGCCGACTCCGATGGCTTCAGGTAAAAAATCCTAATGTTGAAGCCGTTATTCAGGGGGAAGGCTGGAGGGACGGCGAACTAACTGACGTTATTCGCAGATCGTTCAACGAACATAAGGCTGCGTTGGAGCGGCCAACGGTTCTGCGCACACATCGCGTAACTGGTTCTCGAACTGCTCGATGATCGCCGGCCAGCCCTGGTGACTGGCATGATGGCGCGCATTGAGGCGGGCCCTGCGCAAATGCTCGCGATCTTCCAGCAGCCAATTGGCCGCGTCGCAGAACGCTTCCTCATCGCCGGGCATCGCCAGCACGCCGTTGTAACCGTGGCGGATATGCTGGGTCGCGGCCGCCTGGTCATATGCCACCACCGCGAGCCCGGAGGCCATGGCTTCCAACACCACGTTGCCGAAGGTTTCGGTCAGGCTGGGAAACAGGAACAGGTCTCCCGAGGCGTAGTGTCGCGCCAGTTCTTCGCCGCGCTGGGTGCCGCAGAATATGGCGTGCGGCAGGTCGTGCTCGAGCAGCGCGCGTTGCGGTCCGTCGCCGACCACGATCAGTTGCAGGCGACGCTGTGGATAAGTACTGCGCAAGGCATCGAAGCAGCGCTTGAGCATGCCCAGGTTCTTTTCCTGCGCCAGGCGCCCGACGTGCAGCACTGCAATATCGTCATTGCCCAGGCCCCAGCTTTCGCGCAAGGCGTTATCGCGCTTGGCCGGGTGGAACAACTGGCTGTCGACCCCGCGCGACAACATCCCCAGGCGTTCGAAGTGGCGGCGCTCCAGCTCCAGGCGTTGGCTGGCGCTGGGTACCAGGGTCAAGGTCGAGCGGTTATGAAACCAGCGCAGGTAGTGCGTGACCACGCGGCTCAACATGCTCAGGCCGTACTGGTTCGAGTACTGCTGGAAATTGGTGTGAAAACCGCTGACCACGCTGATCCCCAAGCGACGCGCTGCACGTAGTGCCGACAACCCGAGCGGTCCTTCTGTGGCGATGTACAGCACATCCGGGCGTTGGCGTGTCCAGCGGCGCAGCAGCTTGTGCATCGACGACTGGCCCCATTGCAGGCCTGGATAGCCGGGCAACGGCCAGCCGCGGCACAGCAGCAATTCGTTGTCGCTGGGGCGGCTTTGGTCAATGCCTTGGCGCGGGCGCACCAGTTCGACCTGATGGCCGCGCGCGCGCAAACCCTCGCACAGGCGACCCAATGTATTGGCCACCCCGTTGATCTCTGGCGGGAAGGTTTCGGTAATCAGAGTGATGTGAAGCGAAGCTGTCGTCATGACCCACAGTGTCGCTGTGGGCTGTGTCGCCGATGTGTCATACAGATGATGGATTTATGACGGGCATTGGCGGCGGGCGGCAATGCGCCAATCCTTTAAGCACAGAGCCCTTCGGCTCTGTGCAGATCGCTGGCCGGGGGGGCTCAGAAGGTGATTTTAGACGGCGTGACGTAGCTCGTATCTTGCACACCGAGCACTTTATTTTGCGGGCCGAATTCACGGTCGCCAGGGTTCAGAGTCCCGTTCGCGTTTGGGGGCACGCTGATCGAGCTACTGTCTGTTGGTTTTGTATTCTGGTCCCTGGATGGATAGTCGGGAAGCAGTGGCCCGGACCAGGGTCCTGGTTTTGATGGCGGGACGCTGGGTGGGGTGCGGGGTGGCCCGCTGGG
>NZ_JBWKXO010000033.1:0-18007 GCF_059423025.1 Pseudomonas sp. GW704-F2
GTTATAGGTGCAGTGACTGACAGTCAGCTATCGGGGGCAAGCCCCCTCCCACATTGGATCTCCATTTGATCTCTGGATCTCTATTGGACCTCTGGATTTCTATTGGATCTCTGGATCTCTGGATCTCTGGTTCTCTGGTTCTCTGGTTCTCTGGTTCTCTGGTTCTCTGGTTCTCTGTTTGATCGCTATTTGAGGAGCGTTCGGTGGTCATTTGCCTAAGAGGTGGCTCATCGCGGTCTTGAGCTTCATCGGCCGCACCGGCTTGTGCATCAAGGTGTGTCCCAGTTCGCGGATCTGCAGCTTCAGTTCGTTACTGTAATTGGCGGTGATCATCATGGCCGGGATCGGGCTGGCGCGCCGGGCGTTGATGCGTGCCACGGCGTCGACGCCGTTCTGCTCATCGTCCAGGTGGTAATCGGCGATCAGCAGGTCGGCCTCGGCGTGATAGTTGTCCACCTGCCGCGCCAGGTCTTGTTCCGATAACGCGGTGACCACCCGGCAGCCCCACCCCTCCAGCAAGGTCCGCATTCCCGCGCAGATCGCCGCGTCGTTATCCAGCACCCACACCCGCGCGCCTTGCAGGCGCTCCAGCATCGGTTCGCTCATGGACGGCTGCGGCAGCGATTTGGGCGCGGTGGCGCTCAAGGGCACGTCCACCGCGAACATCGAGCCCTTGCCCGGCCACGACTTGACGGTGATGCGATGGCCGAGGATGCCGGCGATTTTTTCCACGATGGCCAGGCCCAGGCCCAACCCGCGATCCTGGTCGCGCCGCTGCACATCGCCGCGTTTGAACTCCTGGAAAATTTCCTCCAGGCGATCTTCGGCAATGCCCATGCCACTGTCCCAGACCTGGATCGACAAGCGCTGGTGCTGGCGGCGGCAGCCCAGCACCACGCGCCCCGAGTAGGTGTAGCGAATCGCATTGCTCAGCAGGTTGCGCAGAATCCGCGCCAGCAGCTGGATATCGCTGCGCACCAGCGCCGAGCAGCCGACGAAGTGCAACTCCAGGCCTTCGCTGCGCGCCAGTTGGGTGAATTCGACGGCGAGGTTGTCGAGCAGCTCGCTGAGGGCGAACGGGGCGATATCGGCTTTGATCACCCCGGCATCCAGCTTGGAAATATCGACCAGGGTGCCCAACAGGTTTTCCACGTCTTCCAGCGAGTTGCTCACGTTGCGCACCAGGGTTTCATTGGCCTGGGGTTCGCGGCGTTCGAGCAAGGCGCCGGTGAACAACCGCGCGGCGTTCAGTGGTTGCAACAGGTCGTGGCTGACGGCGGCGAGGAATTTGGTTTTCGACAGGTTGGCCTGCTCGGCTTCGAGCTTGGCTTCGCGCAGGCGCGATTCCACGCGGCGGCGCTCGTCGATTTCGCGCAGCAACTGGTCGTTCAGCGAAGTCAGTTCCGAGGTGCGCTGGGCGACGCGCAGCTCCAGGTTCTGATAGGCCTGGTGCAAGGCTTCGGCGGTGCGCCGGCGCTCGGTGATGTCGCGGATCAGCACAAAGATCCCCACCACTTCGCCACTGGCCAGGCGGTTGGGCACGTAGGAGCGCAGCATGTAGCGCTCCTGGTTGTTGATGTTGGTTTCGGCGAATTCGAAGGTCACGCTCTCCCCCGCCAGCGCCCGCGAGACGTAGGCATCCAGGCGCTGACAGTGTTGTTCGCTGTGGACTTCGCGCAGGCTCTGGCCGAGCATCATGCCCCGCGGCCAGCAGTACCATTCTTCATAGACCTTGTTGGTGAACTCATACACCAGGTCGGCATTCAGGTAGCCGATCAGCGCCGGCACATGGTCGGTGATCAGGCGAATCCAGCGCTCGCTCTCCTGCGCCTTTTGCGCCGCGGCCTGCTCGCGGCGCAGGGTTTCGGCGCGCAGGCGGGCGTTGATCAGTAAGTGGTTGCTGGCGCGCAGTTCGGCCATCGCCTGGTTCAGCGCGTCGGTGCGCTCGCGCACTTGTTCGGCGAGCACCACCGAGTGCTGGAACGTGGTGTAGGGGTCGTTGCCCTGGGTCACCCCGGACTCGATGCGCTCGATCAGCGCCGCGTTGATCCGCGTCAGCTTGTAGTTGTCCAGGCGCAGTCGCGCCAACTCGGCCAACAGTTCATTGCGATCCTGGGGCTCGCCCTCGGGCAATGGCGACGCCGGTGAAGGTCTGGTTGATATGCATGCCATTGAACTGTTCTCCGTAGGTGTTGAACCCCATCACCCGCTGGTCGCGCAGGAAGCCGCCGATCTGCTCCAGGGTGCCGCTGTCTTCCAGCTCCAGGCGGCGCAGGAAGCAGTCGCAGCCAATGGTCAGCAGCAGCTCGCCGAGGCGCGATTGCAGGCCGTCGAACAGGGTTACCAGGTTCGGCAGGATCGGCCCGGGTGTCATCACCGTGAGGACGATGCCGTTTTCCACGGCGCAGTAGAAACTCAGGCTCAGGTCGTCATGCACCTGCTGGATCGCCCTGACGTAGTACTGGTCGTGGATACGTACCGCCAGCGGGTGCGCGGCGAAGATGCGGTGGTCGAGGTCGGCCACGGCCACGCCGATGTGTCGCGCGTACTCCTCGGCGGCGGGCTCGGCGTTGAGCTCGAACACTCGCCGCGACGGGCTGTCGGCGCCGGTCACCACGAGTTTTTCCGCACGCGGCAGAATGTGGTGGGTGGTGAACACCTCGAAGTCCAGCCAGGTATTGACCAGCACCACCACGGCCGCGCCGCTGTGGAACGCGCCGTTGAAATACACATGGGTGTGCGTGAGGTAATTGTCGTCGCCGGCCGAGCCGCCGAAATGCGGGATATCGCCGAGCGCCGCGCTGAGGGCCGCGAGCACCATTTCTTCACGGCTGGACAGGCCGTCGAGCAAGGTCAGGGCGAAGGTGTTGCCCTTGATCGGCGCCAGGGTGTTGCTGCGACAGCCGCCCACCAGGCGTTCGACCATGTGCTGGGCGTCGATCAGGCTGAAGTGTTCCACCTGGTCGATCAGTTCGGTGGCAATCGAAAAATGCGCGTGGTTAAAGCCCATCGCCGTCACGCAATTGCGCCCGTAGCCTTGGGGTGTGATCTCGCCGGCGCTGGTGCAACCGACGAGGCGCACATTGCCGAAACAACGTTGCAGGGCTTGGCCGAGCGCCTGCAGGTCGTAGGAAGCCGAGCAGAAAAACAGCACGAAGCCCAGGTACGGATGCAGCAGTTGCTCGGCCAATTCTTCGGCGGCCTGCCCGGCATCGGTGGCCAGAGACATGGCACTGACTACGCCTTCATGGTTGTGCATCGTCGACTCTCCGCTCTGAGGCATGAGTGTACGAAGGCTGGGGGGGCGGAACCTATGCTACTTGGGTACTGGGTGGGGGGATGCGATGGGATGAGACGTTCAGGATGCAGGTAATCAAATGTGGGAGGGAGCTTGCTCCCGATGGCGGTGGATCAGCTACAAATGAGCCAACTGAACCACCGCTATCGGGGGCAAGCCCCCTCCCACATTTTGACCGCGTACCACTTAAAGACCAGGGCAGTCAGGTTTTACCAGGTGAGTACGGCACCGACGGCGAAGGTGTCGGTGTCTTCATTTTGTGCGCTGGTGTCATGCCCCTTGATCTGGAACTGGTTGTATTCAGCGACCAGCTTCAGGTTGTCGTTCACGTCGTGAAACAGCGCAATGCCACGGGTGTCATAGTCCGCGCCGCTGCCCACCACGCCGTTGCCGTCGTCCTTGGTTTTGCCATACGACAGCGCCAGGCGGTTCTTGCCCAGCTTGTAGGAGCCTTGCAGCAGGTAGCCGTTGCTGTCGACATTGCGCAGGGTCGCTTCGCCGGCATTGTTGGTGAAGAACGGGTTGATGCCCTTGGCCTGGAAGCCCGAGCCGGTCAGGGACAGGCCGCCCATTTTCGCCTGCACGCCGTAGCCCACGCCTTTGGAGGTGACGCTGTCGACGTTGGAATCGGTGTTGTCCGAAGTCTGGTAGCTGCCGTTGAGCCAGCTGTAGATCTTCGCCCCGCCCAGGTCGAACTGGTAGGTGATCTCGCTCTCGGTACGCGGGTTTTTCTGGTAGGCCTTGCCTTGGGGGCTGCTGTCGTTGGTATCGACCGGGTCGAGGATGCCGACGGCAACACGCAGGCCGTCCATCACCGGGGTGCGGTAGGTGATCTGCGAGGTCGGGAACGGGTATGGATAGCCGCTGCCGATATTGCCGAACGAAACCCCGCCGCCGTCGACCAGGCCGAGGCTGTCGCTGACCTGGCCGTAGCCCGCGAGCAATTCGTCGAGCAGGATGTTGGAGCGGGCGAACAGGCCGAAGTCCTTGCCGATCAGCACTTCGCCCCACTCCGGGTTGGCTACGGTGCCGTAGAACTGGCGCACATCGATGGCAGTGTCGGTGCCGTTGGTCTGGCTGTCGTTGATGGTCACCCAGAACGAGGCACGGGCGCCGAGCTTGAGGTCGTCGGCCTGCTTGGTCATGTTGAAGCCCAGGTAGTTGGGCAAAAAGCCCATCTTCACCCGGGCCTGGCGGCGGTCGTATTGGTCACCGGCGCGGTCTACGTTGCTGTTGACGTAGAAGGCGTTGATGTAGCCATCGGTGGAGAAGGTGGTTTCGTCTTTGTCGTACAGCATGATTTCGGCGCTGGCGAACGGGCTCAGGCCCAGGCCGACGAGAAACACAGGCAACAGACGCAGGGGGAGTTTCTTATTGTTATGCATGGTGCGCTCCGCAACGGGGACATGATGTCGGAGGCGATTATCGAAAGCTGCCAGGCCACGGCCTACGCTGCCTTGGCGCCAATTTCAGGGTGCTTTGGACGGGCAGCGGGGGCTCGGCAAATTCGGTGTAAGACCGGCCCGTTCACAGACGCGGCACTTAGGGTGTAAGACCGACCCTGAACAACATGCCGAAAGACCGTATCATGTCCTGTTACAGGTCGACCCTTTGCCTCGCAGCGTTTTTTTCCCTTAATCTGCCAAGTCCATGTGGGACACATCGCGAATGTAACCCGCAGCCCGCCACCAAGGACCGCCGCCCATGCCCGCGTTGATTCAGGCTTTTCTGGACGAGGCATCGTCGACCTACACCTATGTGGTGCATGAGGCCGACGATGGCCCCTGCGCCATCGTCGACTCGGTGCTCAATTACGACCCGGCCTCCGGGCGCACCGACACACGCCAGGCCGACAAGGTGATCGCCTACGTGCGCGAACATCGCTTGCAGGTGCAATGGCTGCTGGAAACCCACGCCCATGCCGACCATCTGTCCGCCGCGCCTTACCTGCGCCGGACGTTGGGCGGCAAGATCGCCATTGGCCAGGCCATCAGCAAGGTGCAGCACGTGTTCAAGCACCTGTTCAACCTGGAGCCGGAATTTCGCGTCGACGGTTCGCAGTTCGACCACCTGTTCGCCCCGGATGAAATCTTCCCTATCGGCAACTTGAAGGCCCAGGCCTTGCACGTGCCCGGCCACACCCCGGCGGACATGGCCTACCTGATCGACGATCAACTGATCCTGGTCGGCGACACCCTGTTCATGCCCGACGTCGGCACCGCCCGCTGCGACTTCCCCGGTGGCGATGCACACCAGCTGTATGCGTCGATGCGCAAGCTCCTGGCCTTCCCGCCGCAGACCCGACTGTACGTATGCCACGACTACCCGCCACAAGGCCGTGAGGCCCGGTGCCAGACCACCGTGGCCGAGCAGCGCGCGGGCAATATCCATGTGCATGACGGGGTGGATGAAGCGGCGTTTGTGCAGATGCGGACCCAGCGCGATGCCGGGCTGGGGATGCCGACACTGCTGCTGCCGGCGATCCAGGTGAATGTGCGGGCGGGGAATCTGCCGCCGCCCGAAGAGAATGGGGTGGTGTACCTGAAGATCCCGCTCAATCAGCTCTGAACGCGCTGAACCGGCCACCTGCGTCGCGGGTTCACGCGATGGAGAACTGAGCCACAATCTGCTTGAGATCCATCGCCAGCTTCGACAGTTCGTGGCTGGCAATCGACGTTTGCCCGGCGGCCGACGAACTCTGGATCGACAGGTCGCGAATGCTGATCAGGTTCTGGTCGACGGAGCGCGCCACATGCGCCTGTTCTTCGGAGGCCGTCGCGATCAACTGGTTCCGGTCGTTGATGTCGGCAATCGCTTCGGTGATCTGAGTGATGGCCTGGCCTGCTTCGTGGGCGATTTTCAGCGAGTCCACCGCTTCGCTGCGGTTCATGGTCATCGACGACACCGCCTCGTTGGAACAGACCTGGATCTTCGCGATCATCTGCTCGATTTCCTGTGTCGAGGTCTGGGTCCGGTGAGCCAGCGCCCGCACTTCATCGGCCACCACCGCAAACCCTCGGCCTTGCTCGCCGGCCCGCGCCGCTTCGATGGCGGCGTTCAGCGCCAGCAGGTTGGTCTGTTCGGCAATCGAGCGGATCACTTCCACCACCCGTGCGATGTCCTGGGCCTGCTTGGCCAGGCCTTCGACTTCCATACCGGTCTGCTGCACGGTGGCGCTGAGTTTTTCAATCGACGCGATGGTCTGGGTCACACGCTCCTGGCCGATTTGGGCCGAGCGTTGGGAGTCCTGGGTCGACTGGGAGGCCGAGACGGCATTGCGCGCGACTTCTTCCACCGCTGCGGTCATCTCATTGACCGCCGTGGCGGCCTGGTCGGTTTCCATGCTCTGGCGCTCGATACCGGCGCTGGACTCACGGGTAATCGAACTCATCTCTTCGGCAGCCGAGGCCAACTGCCCGGAGGCTTCGGAGATGTGCTGCAAAGTGGTTTTGAGGTTCATCTGCATCGCGGCAGTCGATTGTTGCAACTCCGTCAGCTCATCCTTGCCGTTGACGGCGATGGCCACGCGCAGATCACCGTCGGCGATCTTGGAGGTCGACACCAGCAACTCACGCACTGGGGTAATGATACTGCGGGTAAACAGGCTCGCGACGACCACGGTCAACAGCACTGAAGCGCCCATCAGCACCCAGGTAAACAGACGAGTCGCGTTGTATTCGCTGGAGGCGATCCGCACCGCCTCATTGGAGCCGCGCTCGTTCAGGGTGATCAGGTCGTTGATCGAGTCCTGCGCCTTGAGGGCGACGGGGGCCTGCACGTCGCTCAGATAAGCGGCAATCTGCGCAGAGGAGCCTGTGGTAGAGAGCGCCAGAAATTCATCGATCTTCTGGTTGTAAGTGCCAATACTGCTCATGATTTCGTCATATTTGGCCTGCTCCTCGGGGCTCGACACCATGGGAGCGTAGCTCTGGGCGATCTTCATCAACTCCGATCGGACACTTTGAAGGCTATCCCGTGAACTTTGATCCTGCCGGGCACTGTCCATGGCAAAACGGCGCAACTCCAGACGCAACTTAAACAGGGCTGAATCGATTCTTCCGGCCAGGCGAATACTGGGCAGCCAGTTGCTTTCAATCTCGATGGTTGAAGAATAGACGGAATCGACTTTTACCAGCGTCATGCCCCCTTGTATTAACAGCAGAATGCAAACCACTCCGAAACAAAGGGTGGTACGTAGATTCAATTTCAGGGATCTCATAGACATCTCGATTCACCTTTTACGTGGAATTGTTAGTTAGGTGGCTTATAGCTACTAATTTGTTTAATAACGCGTGAAAAATTCGTGAGCGATCAAGGAAATTTTTACGATGCAAGAAAAAAACCCCGTTCTTTTTAATTACTTAGCTAAACAACAAAACTCATCCAGCCTGAAGCCCAAAGCGCGTTGGAAGTCAATCGGGCCAGGCCGCAATATTTAGAATGCGAAGTTAGATTAAAGTCGTAGGGTACACGGCACCTTGGCGGCTGATTCTCCATGACTTGTCCGGCCACTTGAATGGGGAACGTAGCCGATACAATAGAGCGCTCAGGTAAAATATACATTGACAGGTGTCAATACTAAAAAGCGCGCGCGCCAATAAAGAGCAATGCATGAGTTGCGTTGCGTTGCGCCGCGAACCTTGTCTCAGACCATCAATCCATCCGGCGGCAGTGGCAACGCGGTCTTATAGCGCACTTGTTTAAGAGCGAAGCTGGAGCGGATATTGGCAACACCTGGCACTTTGGTCAGAAAGTCCATCATGAAACGCTCCAGCGACTGGATCGTCGGCACCAACACACGGATCAAGTAGTCCGGGTCGCCGGCCATCAAGTAGCACTCCATCACCTCGGGCCGGTCGGAAATCGCCCCTTCAAATTGCTGCAAGGCCAGTTCGTTCTGCTTTTCCAGGCTGACATGGATAAACACGTTGACGTGCAGCCCCAGCAGGTCGGCATCGAGCAAGGTTACCTGGTCGCGAATCAGGCCCAGTTCTTCCATCGCCTTGACCCGATTGAAACACGGCGTGGGCGACAGGTTGACCGAGCGGGCGAGGTCGGCGTTGGTGATGCGCGCATTCTCCTGCAGGGCGTTGAGAATGCCGATATCGGTACGGTCCAGTTTGCGCATGAGACAAAATCACCTGTTTATTATGTTTATGCAGTTTTTTTATCCGCAAATGAGCCAGAGCGCAACGAAACACAGATAAATATTCTTCTACGCCCCGCCTATGATTGTTGTAGGACAAGATTTCTCCTACCCGGAGGATGACGGTCAGCTAGCGCGCCCACTACAAGAAATTCACAAGATCGAGCGTAGAAAGCCATGAACCAGCCGTATGCACCACTGCGCCTGCACGTTCCCGAACCCTCGGGCCGTCCAGGCTGCAAGACTGACTTTACCTACCTGCGTCTGACCGACGCCGGCCTGGTGCGCAAACCCAGCATCGACGTAGAACCCGCCGACACCGCCGATTTGGCCAAGGGCCTGATCCGCGTGCTCGATGACCAGGGCCAGGCCCTCGGTCCGTGGGCTGAAGACGTGCCTGTCGAGATCCTGCGCCGGGGCATGCGCGCCATGCTCAAGACGCGCATCTTCGACAACCGCATGGTGGTCGCCCAGCGTCAGAAAAAAATGTCGTTCTACATGCAGAGCCTCGGCGAAGAAGCCATCGGCAGCGCCCAGGCCCTGGCCCTGAACATCGACGACATGTGCTTCCCCACCTACCGTCAGCAAAGCATCCTGATGGCCCGCGACGTGCCGCTGGTGGACCTGATCTGCCAACTGCTGTCCAACGAGCACGACCCGCTCAAGGGCCGGCAACTGCCGATCATGTATTCGGTGAAAGACGCCGGCTTCTTCACCATTTCCGGCAACCTTGCCACCCAATTCGTACAAGCCGTGGGCTGGGGCATGGCCTCGGCGATCAAGGGCGATACCAAGATCGCCTCGGCCTGGATCGGCGACGGCGCCACTGCCGAATCGGACTTCCACACCGCCCTCACCTTCGCCCACGTCTACCGCGCGCCGGTGATTCTCAACGTGGTCAACAACCAGTGGGCCATCTCCACCTTCCAGGCCATCGCCGGCGGTGAAGCCACCACCTTCGCCGGACGCGGCGTCGGGTGCGGCATCGCCTCCCTGCGCGTGGACGGCAACGACTTCATCGCGGTGTACGCCGCTTCCGCCTGGGCCGCCGAACGCGCGCGTCGCAACCTCGGCCCGACCCTGATCGAATGGGTCACCTACCGCGCCGGCCCGCACTCCACGTCGGATGATCCGTCCAAGTACCGCCCCGCCGACGACTGGAGCCACTTCCCCCTGGGCGACCCGATTGCGCGCCTCAAGCAGCACCTGATCAAGATCGGCCAGTGGTCCGAAGAGGAACACGCGACGGTCAGTGCCGAACTGGAGGCCGAAGTGGTCAAGGCGCAGAAAGCAGCCGAACAGTACGGCACCCTCGCCGGCGGCCAGATTCCAAGCGCCGCGACCATGTTCGAAGACGTCTACAAAGAGATGCCGGAGCACTTGAAGCGCCAGCGTCAAGAGTTGGGGGTCTGACATGAACGATCACAACAACAGCATCGAATTGGAAACCGCCATGACCACCACCACCATGACCATGATCCAGGCCCTGCGCTCGGCCATGGACGTGATGCTTGAGCGTGACGACAACGTGGTGGTGTTCGGCCAGGACGTCGGCTATTTCGGCGGCGTATTCCGTTGCACCGAAGGCTTGCAGAACAAGTACGGCAGTTCGCGGGTGTTTGACGCGCCGATCTCCGAAAGCGGCATCGTCGGCGTGGCGGTGGGCATGGGCGCCTACGGCCTGCGCCCGGTGGCGGAAATCCAGTTCGCCGACTACGTCTACCCAGCCAGCGACCAGATCATCTCCGAAGCGGCACGCCTGCGTTATCGCTCGGCCGGCCAGTTCACCGCGCCGTTGACCCTGCGCATGCCCTGCGGCGGCGGCATCTACGGCGGCCAGACCCACAGCCAGAGCATCGAAGCGGTGTTCACCCAGGTCTGCGGTCTGCGCACGGTGATGCCGTCCAACCCCTATGACGCCAAGGGCCTGTTGATCGCCTCGATCGAAAACGACGACCCGGTGATCTTCCTCGAGCCCAAGCGCCTGTACAACGGCCCATTCGACGGCCACCACGACCGCCCGGTAACGCCGTGGTCGAAACACCCGCAGGCGCAAGTGCCGGACGGTTACTACAGCGTGCCGCTGGACGTGGCCGCGATCGTGCGTCCGGGTTCGGCCGTCACCGTGCTGACCTACGGCACCACCGTGTACGTGTCGCAAGTCGCCGCCGAAGAAACCGGTATCGACGCCGAGGTCATCGACCTGCGCAGCCTGTGGCCGCTGGACCTGGAAACCATCGTCAACTCGGTGAAAAAGACCGGACGTTGCGTGGTGGTGCATGAAGCCACCCGCACCTGCGGCTTTGGCGCCGAGCTGGTGGCGCTGGTGCAGGAACATTGCTTCCACCACCTGGAAGCGCCGATCGAACGCGTCACCGGTTGGGACACCCCCTACCCGCACGCGCAGGAATGGGCGTATTTCCCAGGGCCGTCCCGTGTGGGCGCGGCGTTGAAACGGGTCATGGAGGTCTGAATGGGCACGCACGTTATCAAGATGCCGGACATTGGCGAAGGCATCGCAGAAGTTGAACTTTCGGCCTGGCATGTGAAGGTCGGCGACCTGGTCGTCGAAGACCAGGTGCTGGCGGATGTGATGACCGACAAGGCGATGGTGGACATTCCCTCGCCGGTCCACGGCAAGGTACTTGCCCTCGGCGGCGAGCCGGGTGAAGTCATGGCCGTGGGCAGTGTGCTGATCAGCATCGAAGTGGAAGGCGCGGGCAATACCAAAGACGTGCCGATGGCGGCTGAACCGGCCAAGGCGGCGCCTGCGCCGGTGGCGCAAAGCAAGCCGGCCCCGGCGGTAGAAAGCACACTGGCGCTCAAACCGTCCGTCGCGCCCCAGGCCCCCGTGGCCCGCGATGCCAACGAGCGTCCGCTGGCCTCCCCCGCCGTGCGCAAGCATGCGCTGGATGCAGGCATTCCCCTGCGCCTGGTGCAGGGGTCCGGTCCGGCGGGCCGGATTCTGCACGAAGATTTGGACGCTTACTTGCTCCAGAGTCCGGCGAAAAAAACTACGGCCGCCAACCCCTACGCCGAACGCAACGACGAAGAACAGATCCCGGTGATCGGCATGCGCCGCAAAATCGCCCAGCGCATGCAGGACGCCACCCGGCGCGCCGCGCATTTCAGCTATGTGGAAGAGATCGACGTCACCGCCCTCGACGAACTGCGCGTACACCTCAATGAAAAACACGGCGCGACACGCGGCAAGCTGACGCTGCTGCCGTTCATCGTGCGCGCCATGGTCGTGGCGTTGCGCGATTTCCCACAGATCAATGCGCGTTACGACGACGAAGCCCAGGTCATCACCCGCCTCGGTGCGGTGCATGTGGGCGTCGCCACCCAGAGCGATGTGGGCCTGATGGTGCCGGTGGTGCGCCACGCCGAAGCACGCAGCCTGTGGGGCAATGCCGAGGAAATCGCGCGTTTGGCCAACGCCGCGCGTAATGGCAAGGCCAACCGCGACGAACTGTCGGGGTCGACCATCACCCTGACCAGCCTCGGCGCCTTGGGCGGCATCGTCAGCACGCCGGTGCTGAACCTGCCGGAAGTGGCCATCGTCGGCGTCAACCGCATCGTCGAGCGGCCGATGGTGATCAAGGGCCAGATCGTGATCCGCAAGATGATGAACCTCTCCAGCTCGTTCGATCACCGCGTGGTCGACGGCATGGACGCGGCGCAATTCATCCAGGCCATTCGCGGCCTGCTCGAACAACCCGCCAGCCTGTTCCTGGAGTAAGGGCATGACTCAGACATTGCACACCACCCTGCTGATCATCGGCGGCGGCCCTGGCGGTTATGTGGCGGCGATCCGCGCCGGCCAGCTGGGCATCCCGACCATCCTCGTGGAAGGCCAGGCGCTGGG
The DNA here is from genome assembly GCF_059423025.1 of Pseudomonas sp. GW704-F2. Classification (NCBI taxonomy): domain Bacteria; kingdom Pseudomonadati; phylum Pseudomonadota; class Gammaproteobacteria; order Pseudomonadales; family Pseudomonadaceae; genus Pseudomonas; species Pseudomonas sp. GW704-F2. The sequence goes on from NZ_JBWKXO010000033.1 coordinate 12,313, forward strand.
CGGCACCTGCCTGAATATCGGCTGCATCCCGTCCAAGGCCTTGATCCACGTGGCCGAACAGTTCCAGCAGACCGTACACCACAGCCAGGGCTCCCAACTGGGCATCGAAGTGGATGTGCCGACCCTGGACATCCGCAAAAGCGTGGCTTGGAAAGACGCCATCGTCGACCGCCTGACCAGCGGGGTTGCCGCGCTGCTGAAGAAACACAAGGTGCAGGTCATCCACGGGTGGGCCAAGGTGGTGGACGGCAAGACCGTCGACGTCGACGGCCAGCGTATCCAGTGCGAAAACCTGCTGCTGGCCACCGGCTCGAAAAGCGTCAACCTGCCGATGCTGCCGATCGGCGGGCCGATCATCTCGTCCACCGAAGCGCTGGCGCCGACCCGCGTGCCCAAGCGCCTGATTGTGGTGGGTGGCGGTTATATCGGCCTGGAACTGGGGATTGCCTACCGCAAGCTGGGCGCCGAAGTCAGCGTGGTCGAAGCGCAGGAGCGTATCCTGCCGGCCTACGACGCCGAGCTGACCCAGCCGGTGGCCGAGTCGCTCAAGCAATTGGGCGTGAAGCTGTACCTCAAGCACAGCGTCACCGGCTTTGAGCACAACCGCCTGCAAGTGCGCGACCCGAAGGGCGACACCGTGTCGCTGGAGACCGATCAGGTGCTGGTCGCCGTCGGTCGCACCCCCAACACCCGGGGCTGGAACCTCGAAGCGCTGGACCTGGAGATGCACGGCGCGGCGGTCAGGATCGACCACCGCTGCCAGACCAGCATGCGCAATGTGTGGGCCATCGGCGACCTCAGCGGCGAGCCGATGCTCGCGCACCGGGCCATGGCCCAGGGCGAAATGGTCGCCGAACTGATCAGCGGTCAACACCGCGAATTCAACCCGGCGGCGATCCCGGCCGTGTGCTTTACCGACCCGGAGCTGGTGGTGGTCGGCAAGTCGCCCGACGAGGCCAAGGCGGCGGGGCTGGACTGCATCGTGTCGAGCTTCCCGTTCGCGGCCAATGGTCGGGCCATGACCCTGGAGTCGAAAAGCGGCTTCGTGCGGGTGGTGGCGCGGCGTGACAATCATCTGATTGTCGGCTGGCAGGCGGTTGGCGTCGGCGTGTCCGAGCTGTCCACCGCCTTTGGGCTGAGCCTGGAAATGGGCGCACGCCTGGAAGACGTGGCCGGCACCATCCACGCCCACCCGACCCTAGGCGAAGCCGTCCAGGAAGCCGCCCTACGAGCGCTGGGCCACGCCCTCCACCTGTAAAAAACGCCCCGCGGGCTTTTGTGGGAGGGGGCTTGCCCCCGATAGCGGTGGCCCAGTCAACGCATGTGCCGACTGGCGCGCCCTCATCGAGGGCAAGCCCCCTCCCACAAAAGCCCGCTCCCACATGAAGCAAGAATGCAGTATTGTTGCGCCCATTCAGAAAAAAACCGACTTGACCAGAGATAGAGGGTGTCATGGGTAACGAAAGCATCAATTGGGACAAGCTGGGTTTTGACTACATCAAGACCGACAAGCGGTTTATCCAGACCTGGAAAAACGGCGAGTGGCAAGCGGGCACCCTGACCGAAGACAACGTGCTGCACATCAGCGAGGGCTCCACCGCCCTGCACTACGGCCAACAGTGCTTTGAAGGCCTCAAGGCCTATCGCTGCAAGGACGGCTCGATCAACCTGTTCCGCCCGGACCAGAACGCAGCGCGCATGCAGCGCAGTTGCGGTCGCCTGTTGATGCCGCAAGTGCCGACCGAAGCCTTCATCGACGCCTGCAAGCAAGTGGTTCGTGCCAACGAGCGGTTCATCCCGCCGTATGGCAGCGGCGGCGCGCTGTACCTGCGCCCGTTCGTGATCGGCACCGGTGACAACATCGGCGTGCGTACCGCGCCGGAGTTCATCTTCTCGGTGTTCGCGATCCCGGTCGGCGCCTACTTCAAGGGCGGCCTGGTGCCGCACAACTTCCAGATCTCCGGCTACGACCGCGCCGCGCCACACGGCACCGGTGCCGCCAAGGTCGGTGGCAACTACGCCGCCAGCCTGCTGCCAGGTTCCGAAGCGAAAAAAGCCGGCTTCGCCGACAGCATCTACCTGGACCCGGCCACGCACTCGAAGATCGAGGAAGTCGGTTCGGCCAACTTCTTCGGGATCACCCGAGACAACAAGTTCATCACGCCGAAGTCGCCTTCGGTACTGCCAGGCATCACCCGCATGTCGCTGATCGAACTGGCCAAGACCCGCCTGGGCCTGGAAGTGGTCGAAGGCGAAGTGTTCATCGACCAACTGGATATCTTCCAGGAAGCCGGTGCCTGCGGGACGGCTGCCGTGATCTCGCCGATCGGCGGTATCGAGTACCAGGGCAAACTGCACGTGTTCTACAGCGAGACCGAAGTCGGCCCGATCACCCAGAAGCTCTATAAAGAGCTGACCGGCGTGCAATCCGGCGACGTCGAAGCGCCAGAAGGCTGGATCGTCAAGGTCTAACCCCGCCACACCGCAATACCCTGTAGGAGGGGGCTTGCCCCCGATAGCGGAGTGTCAGTCACTGGAGGTATCGACTGACCCACCGTCATCGGGGGCAAGCCCCCTCCCACATTTGATCTGCGATCATTCTCAGGATTGAGTCGGGATATTTTCCACCATCTTCTTGCCCATGCTGATCCTCGGCTCCACCCCGTACCCCAACGCCTCGTAGAACCCCACCACCGTGTCATTGCCGCCGGTGATCTGCAGGTTGATCTTCATACACCCCAAGGCGCTCAAGGCCTGCTCCGCGTGCCGCACCAGCGACGCACCCAGCCCTTGCCGGCGATAGTCGGCGCGCACCGCCACCGAATACAACCAACCACGATGCCCGTCGTACCCCGCCAGAACAGTACCGATCACGACGTTCTTATCCGTCGCCACGAAGAACAGCCCGTCATTGACCGCCAGCTTCTTATCGATCGCCAGGGTCGGCAGGTTGTGCGCGGTGTCATAACCAAAAGCGTCCTGCCACAACGTAACCACCTGCGCCCGGTGCAGACGGTCGCGGTAGACGCCGATGGGGTGACGCGACGACAGCGCTTTCTCCATCACCAACGTGCGCTCGTTGCCATGGTAGACGTCGCGCACGGTGTGAAAGCCCAATTTGGTATAGAACGACTCGGCGCTCAGCGAAGACGGCACGTTCAACACCGTCACCCCGGCCTCGCGGGCGCGCAATTCGATTTCGATCATCAGCAGCCGACCGATGCCCTGCCCTTGCAGCGCCGGGTTGACGAACACCGAGCGCACCACATTACCGTCAAGGGAAGCGGTGGCGACGATCACCTCGTCCTGAACCGCCACCAGCACCGACCGACGCCGGAGCAGTTCGAGCACCGCATCGGGTGTGAAGTTGCCCGCCACCCGGGCGATCACATCCGCCGGGTAATCCCGCGCATTACTGCTGTGCAAGGCGGCGAGGATGACCCGGCTGATCCCATCTGCATCGGCGGCCTGGGCAATACGAACGGCGATAGACATGCACTCTCCTTCCTGACTCGGATACCACAACCACCCCCATACTAATGTGGGAGCTGGCTTGCCTGCGATAGCGCTCCGTCAGCCAACCTATCCGCCACCGCTTGATCGCATTCCAGCCCGCACAGCCGATTCGGCTGCCACACCCCACTTTTCAGCTTTCCCGGCTGAGCGCCGCCTCGGTTTCAGCCGGGATTCCTCCGTCAGCCCGCACAAAATAGCTCCACTGCTCAACCCATGGATTCGTGCCCCCATGCAAACCACCAACACCGTCTTGATGATTCGCCCGGCGCGCTTTGCCTTCAACCCGGACACCCCTGCTCAACCAGTTCTTCCGCAACGCGTTGAACTGCACGCTGCTGGCGTTCGTCCTCAACACCTGTGCCTACACCGTGGAAATCTTCGCCGGGGCGATCCGCAACATTCCCCATGGCGAAATCGAAGCGGTACGCGCCTATGGCCTGCACGGCTGGCGACTGAACCTGTTTGTGGTGGTGCCCGCCGCGCTGCGCCGTGCGTTGCCGGCCTACAGCAATGAAATGATCCTGATGCTGCACGCCACGTCGCTGGCGTTTACCGCCACCGTCGCCGACATCCTCAAGGTGGCCCGCGATGCGAATGCCGAGACGTTCCTGACGTTCCAGGCCTTCGGTATCGCCGCGCTGCTCTACATGCTGCTGTCCTTTGCACTGGTGGGCCTGTTTCGACTGGCCGAACGTCGCTGGATGCGTTTTCTTGTTCCTACCCGAGGCTAACCCATGAATCAGTCCGCGCAGGCCCTGGCCACTTATCCCGTCGATACACTCGCAGACCCTATCGCCAAGGCGGCGACGGCGGCGGTCAAACTGCAAGTCGAAGGCATCCACAAACGCTACGGCGAACATGAAGTGCTCAAGGGCGTTTCCCTCAACGCACGCAACGGCGATGTGATCAGCCTGATCGGCGCCAGCGGCTCGGGCAAAAGCACGATGCTGCGCTGCATCAACTTTCTCGAACAGCCGGACGCCGGGGTCATCACCCTGGACGGCATCAGCATCGAAATGCGCCAGGGCCGCGCCGGCACCCGCGCACCGCACCAGGCGCAACTGCAGAACCTGCGCACACGCCTGGCCATGGTGTTCCAGCATTTCAACCTGTGGAGCCACATGACCGTGCTGGAAAACATCACCATGGCCCCGCGTCGGGTGTTGGGCGTGAGTGCGGCCGAGGCGGAACGACGTGCGCGGCTGTACCTGGACAAGGTCGGCTTGCCGGGCCGGGTGGCGGATCAATACCCGGCGTTTCTGTCCGGCGGCCAGCAGCAGCGCGTCGCCATCGCCCGCGCCTTGGCGATGGAACCGGAAATCATTCTGTTCGACGAACCGACCTCCGCCTTGGACCCTGAGCTTGTAGGAGAAGTCCTCAAAGTCATACAGACGTTGGCTGAGGAAGGTCGTACCATGTTGATGGTCACCCACAAAATGGGCTTTGCCCGCCAGGTGTCCAGCCAAGTGCTGTTTTTGCACCAGGGCCGCGTCGAAGAACAAGGCGGTGCCGAAATTCTCGACCATCCCAACAGCGAACGCTTGCAGCAATTTCTTTCCAACCGCTTGAAGTGAAACCCATGGATACCAAGGCCAACGGACCCCATTCCTCCCCTGCGCTGGATCGCATCGATGAGGCGATCATCGACGTGCTGCGGCATCAGGGGCGTATCACCTACGAGAAGCTCTCGTCGCTGGTGCATCTGACCCCCAGGCCGTGCCTGGAACGGGTGCGCAAGCTCGAACGGCGCGGGGTGATCCGCGGGTACGGGGCGATCATCGACGTGCAGATGGTCTCACCGGGGCTGTCGCTGCTGGTGCTGGTGGCCTTGTCCAACCAGAGCGGGCGCTCGGCGCAAAAGGCCTTCGAAGCCTGCGTCAAATCCTGCCCGCAGGTGTTCGAATGCCAGTTGATCAGCGGGCCGTTCGACTACAGCCTGCGCATGCGTTGCCGGGATATGGAACATTACCGGGTGCTGACGGAGACCTGGTTGAACAACGATGAGTTGCACATCGACAAATTGGTGGCCCACCCCGAACTCGCGGTAGTCAAAAACACCGCCACCGAACTGGCCTGATCCCCAGACACCAAAGATCAAATGTGGATCAGATAGGGCTCATTCTGCTCTTGGGCGCGGCCTTATAGCCGACCACATCCTGGAAGCCGAACGCGGTCAAAA
>NZ_JBWKXO010000033.1:18104-63768 GCF_059423025.1 Pseudomonas sp. GW704-F2
AGCCGACCACATCCTGGAAGCCGAACGCGGTCAAGAGTGTGGGAGGGGGCTTGCCCCCGATTGCAATCTGTCAGCTACAAATTAGTTGACTGATACACCGCCATCGGGGGCAAGCCCCCTCCCACATTTTCTACCCCGGTACGGCAGATGCCTCCAAAAGTCGCTACAAGCGTTCATCAGCTCGCCGTTGCAAGCAGCAAATCCTGCACCGAACGCCCCTGCCCACGGTGGCGATCATGCGCGTACAACGATGCGGCAATTTCATCCGCCCGGATCGGCAGCACCGACAGCAAGGTATCGCTCAACCCATGGCTGGCCTGGCTGAAACCCTGGATGTAGATGCCGGCCTTGCACCGCTCATCCGTCACGATGCGGTAGTCGCGGCTGACTTCGAAATCGCTCATATAGGCCTGCAGCGGCGCCAGCAACTCGCGGTGCATCTGGCGCTCGTAGCCGGTGGCCAGGATCACCGCGTCGTAATGGCTGACGCTGGTTTCGCCACTGGCGTTATTGCGCAGGGTCAACTCGATGCCCAACGGACCGGCGCTGACGTTCTCGACCACGGTCATGGTGCGGAAGGCCTGGCGCGCGGTGCCGGAGACTTTCTGGCGATAGAAGATGCCATAGATGCGCTCGATCAACTCCAGGTCAACCACCGAATAGTTGGTGTTCTGGTACTCGGCGATCAGCCGCTCACGCTCGGCGCCGACCTGCTGGAACACCAGGTCGGTAAAGGCCGGCGAAAACACTTCGTTGACGAACGGGCTGTCATCCGCCGGTTTCAGCGCCGAGCCGCGGAGGATCATATCGACTTGTACCGCCGGGAAGCCGTCGTTCAAATCGATGAACGCTTCGGCCGCGCTCTGGCCGCCGCCGATCACCGCGATACGCATCGCCTTGCCCTGCACGCAAGGCTGCTGGGCCATGCGCGCCAGGTACTGGGAATGGTGGAACACGCGGGGGTCATCCCTGAACGCCTTGAACACGTCGGGCACGCGCGGCGTGCCGCCGGCGCTGACCACCACCGAACGGGTGGTGCGGACATGCTGTTCACCCAACGCATCGCGGGAAATCACGCGCAGTGCTTCAACCTGCTGCTGATGCAGGATCGGTTCGATGGCCAGCACTTCCTCGCCGTAGCGGCTCTGGGCCTGGAACTGCCCGGCGACCCAGCGCAGGTAGTCGTTGAACTCCATGCGGCACGGATAGAACGTGCCGAGGTTGATGAAATCGACCAGACGGTTGTGGGCTTTCAGGTAGTTGACGAAGGAATACGGGCTGGTGGGGTTGCGCAGGGTCACCAAGTCCTTGAGGAACGAAATCTGCAGTTCGCTCTGGGTCACCAGGGTATTGCCGTGCCAACGGTAGTCGGCCTGCTTGTCGAGAAACAGCACGTCCAGTTTGCCCTGGGTCTTTTCGCGCTCCTGCAGGGCGATGGCCAGCGCCAGGTTCGAAGGGCCGAAACCGATACCGATCAAGTCGTGAACCGCGGGCGAAGCAATTGCCTGTGTCATTCCAGTGTCCTCTGGATAAGCCCCTTGGCGGTGGGGCGGGAATACCTTCACGACCTGCACAACAGGTCATGTGTTGATAGGAAACGAGGACAATGAATTAAAATTTAACCACTTGACGCTCAGGGTGCGTCCCACTCGCGCATCCGCACCCGGCAGTGCTTCATCGCATTGACGATGTGTTTTTCCACCAGGCTGCGGGAAATCCCCAGGCGCTCGGCAATCTGCGCGTGGGACAGGCCGTCGAGCTTGCGCAGCAGGAAGCTGTCGCGGCAGACCGCCGGCAACTCGGCCAAGGCGCGTTCGAGCATCTGCAGGCGCTGAGTGTGATCGTGGGTAGCGTGGGGCGAAGCGTTGGCGAAGCGCTCTTCGGCGTCCAGCACCTCCAGCGGCTCGACCTGACGCAAGGCGTTGCGTCGATGGCCGTCGATCACCAGGTTCAGCGCGGTACGGTACAAAAAGGCGCGGGGCTGGTCGATGGGGGTGTCACTGGCGCGTTCCAGCACCCGCACATAAGCGTCATGCACCACATCTTCGGCCACCTGGCGGTTGCCCAGCTTGGCGTTGAGGAAACACACCAGCTCGCGATAGTAGTTTTCCAACATGACTCCCGACCACCTGACGGCGGTATTAGGTCCTTGAATGCTTAAAAAGACAGCCATGAGTGATGGCAGTTTGGGCAAGTGCAATTTATAGTAATTCTCATCTACTTTTAAAGAAGACTTGCTTCAGCGGGCAATTTTTTTACTCGCCAGCACTGTAACTACTTGTGAAACAGCCTAAATCTTCGGGCCATGCTCTCGTTTAACTGTCAGCCCCCCGCAACTGCGGTCCGAACTTTCCTGGCTGGAACCAACCCATGAAACGCCCTCGACCTGCCCGACACGCCCTGCTGGTTGTGGCGTGCCTGATCCCTGTTATCGGCATCGCCGCCTGGCAATTGCAGCCGCCGGGGCGCGACAACCTGGCCACCGTTACCGTGACCCGCGGCAACATTGAAAACAGCGTCACCGCCCTGGGCACCCTGCAACCGCGACGCTATGTGGATGTGGGCGCCCAGGCGTCCGGGCAGATCCGCAAGATCCATGTCGAAGCCGGCGATCAGGTGCAGGAAGGCCAGTTGCTGGTAGAGATCGACCCCTCAACGCAAAAAGCCAAGCTCGACGCCAGCCGCTACGCCATCGAAAACCTCAAGGCCCAATTGCAGGAGCAGAAAGCCCAGCACGCACTGGCGCGCCAGAAGTACCAGCGCCAGCAGCGCCTGGCCGCCGGCAACGCGACCCGCGAAGAGGACGTGCAAACCGCCAAGTCCGAACTGAGCGCCACCCAGGCGCGGGTCGACATGTTCCAGGCGCAGATTCTCCAGGCCCAGGCCAGCCTGCGCAGGGACGAGGCGGAATTGGGCTATACGCGCATCTATGCGCCGATGACCGGCACCGTGGTGGCGGTGGACGCACGGGTCGGCCAGACCCTCAATGCCCAGCAGCAAACGCCGCTGATCCTGCGCATCGCCAAGTTGTCACCGATGACCGTGTGGGCCGAGGTCTCGGAAGCCGATATCGGCCACGTCAAACCCGGTATGAACGCCTATTTCACCACCCTCAGCGGCGGCAACCGCCGCTGGACCAGCAGCGTGCGGCAGATCCTGCCGATCCCGCCCAAGCCGCTGAACGAAACCCAGGGCAGCGGCAGCCCCAGCAGTTCGAACAAAAGCGGCAGCGGCCGCGTGGTGCTGTACACCGTGCTGCTGGACGTGGACAACAGCGACAACGCCTTGATGGCCGAAATGACCACCCAAGTGTTTTTCGTCGCCGGCCAGGTCAAGGATGCGCTCACCGCGCCGGTCGCCGCCCTGCAAGACAGCACCAGCGCCGACCGGCAGACCGCCCGCGTGGTCGCGGAGAACGGCCGCATCGAAGAGCGCGTCGTGCGCCTCGGCATCAGCGACCGCCTGCGCGTCGAAGTGTTGGAAGGCCTCAGCGAAGGCGATCACCTGCTGATCGGGCCGGGCGACGGCAGCGGGGGATTGAATTGAGCACGCCCCTGATCGAACTCAAGCACATCCGCAAATCCTACGGCGGCGGCGACAGCCCGCAGGTCGACGTATTGCGCGGCGTCGACCTGTCGATCCATGCCGGGGAATTCGTCGCCATCGTCGGCGCCTCGGGTTCCGGCAAATCCACGCTGATGAACATCCTCGGCTGCCTCGACCGCCCCACCGCTGGCGACTACCTGTTCGCCGGCGAAAACGTCGCGCACCTGGACAGCGACGCGCTGGCCTGGCTACGCCGCGAAGCCTTCGGCTTTGTGTTCCAGGGCTACCACTTGATCCCGTCGGCGTCGGCCCAGGAAAACGTCGAAATGCCAGCGATCTACGCCGGCATCAGCGCCGCCGAACGCCACGCCCGCGCCAGGGCCCTGCTCACGCGCCTGGGCCTGGCCGACCGCACTGGCAACCGTCCGCATCAACTGTCCGGCGGCCAGCAGCAACGGGTCTCCATCGCCCGCGCGCTGATGAACGGCGGGCATATCATCCTCGCCGACGAGCCCACCGGCGCCCTCGACAGCCACAGCGGCGCCGAGGTGATGCGCCTGCTCGACGAACTGGCCAGCCAGGGCCACGTGGTGATCCTGATCACCCACGACCGCGACGTGGCGGCGCGGGCCAACCGCATCATCGAAATTCGCGACGGCCTGATCATCAGCGACTCGGCCGACAGCACCCGCCACCGCCCGGCCAGCGCCGACAGCGCGACGCTGCAAGCCGTCGACCTGCGCCAGCGCCTGGCCGAAGGCACCGAGCACAACGGCGCGTGGAAGGCCGAACTGCTCGACGCCGTGCAGGCCGCCTGGCGCGTGATGTGGATCAACCGCTTCCGCACCGCCCTGACCCTGCTCGGGATCATCATCGGCGTGGCCTCGGTGGTGGTGATGCTGGCGGTGGGTGAAGGCAGCAAGCGCCAGGTCATGGCTCAGATGGGCGCATTCGGCTCCAACATCCTCTACCTCAGCGGCTCCTCGCCCAACCCGCGCACGCCGCTGGGCATCGTGACCCTCAACGATGTCGCGGCATTGGCGACGCTGCCGCAGATCAAGCGGATCATGCCGGTCAACGGCAGCGACGCTGGCATCCGCTACGGCAACCTGGATTACCTGGCCTATGTGGGCGGCAACGACGTCAACTTTCCGCAGATCTTCAACTGGCCGGTGGTCGAGGGCAGCTATTTCACCGAAGCCGACGAGCGCGCCGGTGCCACGGTCGCGGTGATCGGCCACCGCATCCGCGAGAAACTGTTCAAGCAGGTCAGCCCGATCGGCCAATACATCCTCATCGAAAACGTGCCTTTCCAGGTGATCGGCGTGCTTGCGGAAAAGGGCTCCAGCTCCGGCAACAAAGACAGCGACGACCGCGTGGCCATTCCCTACACCGCCGCCAGCGTGCGCCTGTTCGGCACGTACAACCCCGAATACGTGGTGATTGCCGCCGCCGATGCGCGCAAGGTGCGCGAAGCCGAACACGCCATCGACCAACTGATGCTGCGCCTGCATAACGGCAAGCGTGACTACCAACTGACCAACAACGCGGCAATGATCCAGGCCGAGGCGCGCACGCAAAACACGCTGTCGCTGATGCTCGGTTCGATCGCCGCGATTTCGCTGCTGGTGGGCGGCATCGGGGTGATGAACATCATGTTGATGACCGTGCGCGAACGCACCCGCGAAATCGGTATCCGCATGGCCACCGGCGCGCGCCAGCGCGACATCCTGCGCCAGTTCCTGACCGAGGCGCTGATGCTCTCGGTGGTTGGCGGCCTGTGCGGTATCGGCCTGGCGCTGCTGGTCGGCGGCGTGCTGATGCTGGCCAAGGTCGCAGTGCAGTTTTCCCTGGTGGCGGTGCTCGGCGCGTTTGGCTGCGCACTGGTCACCGGCGTCGTATTCGGCTTTATGCCGGCCCGTAAAGCTGCCCGGCTCGATCCGGTTAAGGCGTTGACCAGTGAATAAACGATCTCCCGCCTCCCCCGTGTGCGTACTCGGCCTGTGCCTGCTGCTCAATGCCTGTGCCGCCAGCCTGCCCGCCGTCGACAGCGGCGTGGCAGCACCGACCGCCTGGCAGTACGCCGAGCGTGACGCCACCCAACTCAACAACCAGCGCTGGTGGACGCAATTCGGCAGCCCGCAACTGAACCGCCTGATCGAACAGGCGCGCCGTGACAGTTTTGACGTGGCGGCCGCCGTCGCACGGGTGCGCCAGGCCCAAGCCACGGCAGTGATCGCCGGCGCGCCGCTGTTGCCGGAAGTGAAGTTCAACCTGTCCACCAGCCATCAGAAGTTACTGCGCGGCCAGGGCGGGCCGGACCTGGACGCGACGCAAAGCAATGACACGGTCAACAGCTTCGGCGCCAACCTCAGCGCCAGTTATGAAGTGGATTTCTGGGGCGGCCGCGCGGCCGCGCGAGACAGCGCCCTGCACAGCCTGCGGGCCAGCGCGTCGGACCAGGCCACCGTGGAACTGACCCTGCTCAGCAACGTCGCCGACCGCTACGCGCAAACCCTCGCCGCACGCCAGCGCGAGCAGATCGCCGAGTTGAACCTGGCGAATGCACGCAATGTGCTGGAATTGGTGCAGACCCGCTACGACGCCGGTTCCGCCACGGCCCTGGAACTGGCCCAGCAGCAAAGCCTGGTCGCCAGCCAGCAACGGCAATTGCCGCTGATTCAACAACTGGCGCAAGAGTCGCGGATCACCCTCGCCGCCCTCCTCGGCCAGCCGGTCCAGGCGCTGGACCTGGGCACCGAGCCCTTCCAGGCCCTCACCTGGCCGCGCATCGGCCCGGGCGTGCCCAGCCAACTGCTGAGCCGGCGCCCCGACCTGGCCAAGGCCGAAGCCGAACTGGCGGCGGCGCAAGCGGATGTTCGCGTCGCCCGCGCGGCCATGCTGCCTGCGGTGACGCTCGGCGCGACCTTCGGCTCCGACGCCGGCAAAGCCGTGGAGATCCTGCGCAGCCCGTATTACACGCTGACGGGCGGCCTGGTCGCACCGATCTTCAACAACGGCCGTTTAACCGCCGAACGGGACAAGGCCCGCGCGCGCCAGGACGAACTGCTGCAGACCTATCGCGGGGCGATCATCAACGGTTTCGCCGATGTGGAAAAAGCCCTCAGCAACATCACGCGCCTGGACCAGCAGCGCCAATGGCAAACGCAAGAGCTGCAGGCGGCGCAGAACGCCTTGCGCATCGCCGAAAGCCGCTACCAGGCGGGCGCCGAAGACTGGCTGAGCGTGCTGGACAGCCAGCGCACCCTGTACACGGCCCAGGACCTGAATGTGCAACTGCGCTTGTCGCGCCTGCAAGCCAGTATCGCCTTGTACAAAGCCTTGGGCGGCGGCTGGGAATCCGACATCCGATAAACGAAAGTCGCATTTCGTACACTCGCCGTTTTGTCCTCCTACATTTTTCCCCCCACGGTCCTTGGTAAAAAAGTCGTCCCGAATGAGCAGCCACAACAGTGGCTTCTTTTTCTCACACGACAGGCCAGGATCGCTGATGAAACCCCTTCCAGCTGCAAGCGCAATCACCTACCGTTGCCTGGTGCTGGTCGCAGCCCTGGCGCCCACCGGCGCTTACGCTGAAACACCGCGCTCGCCGTTCGGCATCGAATGGTTCCTGGACTGCCCGCAGCCGACGCTCGAACGCCTGGACCCGGAAGTCATCGAACGCACCCAATGCGGCATCGTCACCGCGCCCCTGGACCATGGGGCGCCGGAGCGCGGTCGCATCAGCTTCGACATCACCCGTGTCGGCGCCAAACTGCCGCTGTCACGCCAGGGCGCGATATTCGCCAACCCGGGGGGCCCCGGGCTCGACGCCGGCGGCGCCTTCGCCGTACACCTGGCCACCGTCTGGAAGCACTACGCCCGACAACCCGACTGGGGAGATACTTACCGCCAGTTGGCCGATACCTATGATGTGATCGAAGTCACCCCGCGGGGCCTGGGCCGGCTGCCGGGCTCACGCCTGGAGTGCCGCTCCGACGCGCGGATCGTGCCGCAAGCGGACGTCAGCGAAGACCGCAGCGCGGCCAACCTCGCCGCCGCGCGCCAGAATGCACGGTTGATCGCCCAAGCCTGCGCCAGCCACCCGCTGACGCCTTACATCACCACCGAGCAAACCGCCCGCGACCTGGAATTTGTGCGCAAGCAATTGGGCGAGTTGCAGTTCAACTACCTGGGCAACGCCTACGGCACCTGGCTCGGCGCCTGGTACGGCGGCCTGTTTCCGGCGAACGTGGGGCGCATGGTGCTCGACTCGAACATCAACTGGACCTCAACGTTCGAGCACGCCAGCGTGATCGTCGCCAGCGAAAAGGAGAAGATTTTCGAGCGCTTCGTGGCCCAGGCCGCCGCCCTCGACCCTGGCGTGTATCAGCTGGGCGACACGCCGGCCGCCGTGCGCCGTGTGTTCATGGAACTGCTGCCCAGCGTGCGTACCGCACTGCGTTCCAGCAACCGTTTCTACAGCGACCCCGCCGGCCTGATGGGCGCCCATGTGCTCAGCCGCTGGCTGCGGGACACTCCCGACGGCGACGACCTGGCGCTTGAAACGCGTGCCCGCGCACACCGCTTCAGCCCCGACCCGGTGATCGAAGAGCGCGCCAAATCGATGTTCAGCCTGCTGCTGCAACGCGTGCGCGAACCCTTGCAGGCCAACGTGCCCAAGCCCGGGCCGTTGCGCATGTCGGCCGCCGACTCGGTCAAAACCGCGATCCTGTGCAATGACTCGACCTACTCCAACGAAGACCTCTGGCAGCAGAAAGAAACCGAATCGCTCGCCAAGTACCCGGTCGCCGGCAGCGCCCTCGAGGCGCGCCAATGCACCACCTGGCCACAAAAACACAGCCGGGGCTTGCCGTACAAGGAACTCGCCCGGCTCGACAGTCTGCTGATGGTCCAGGCTGAGTTCGACGACCAAACCCCGTCCACCGGCGCCGCCTGGGCCTTCGAGCGCACCTTCCCGGCGAGCCGCGTACAACTGAAGAACGCCTATGCCCACGGGGTTTCGTTCAGCGGCGTGAGTGCCTGTGTGAACCAGTGGGTGGGCGATTATCTGATGCATGGGAACAAACCGCCGCGCTCGACGGTGTGTACGGACGCCACTGTGCAATGAGTCTCCGTTTGCGACCTTTCCACACCAGAAACGACACCCTGCGTTGACGCTACGGCCCAATCGTTATTAAGTGCTATTTATCCGCATTAATACGATAAATAGACCCCATGCTCACTCGCCCGCTACGACGCAAACGCCAGAAGCTGTCCGACGTGATTGTCGAGTCGGTCAAGCGCTCCATCGTCACCGACGCCTTGAAGCCCGGCGACCGCCTGCCCACCGAGCGCGAGCTGATGGAAAGCTTCCAGTGCTCCAAGGGCTCGGCCCGCGAAGCGCTCAAGGCCCTGGAAGTCGAAGGCCTGGTCAGCACGCGCACCGGCCCGAGTGGCGGGGCCTACCTGAACCAGGCCGGCACCGAACCGGCCAGCCGCGCACTGCGCAACTACCTGCACTTCCAGCACCTGGATGGCGAGCAGGTGTACCAGTTGCGCAAGGTCATCGAAGTGGAACTGGCGGTGTCGGTGCTCGGGCGCCTGAGCGAAGACGACTACCAGGCCCTGCAGGCCAACGTGGATTTTTGCAGCGCGCCGGAAGACAGCGAGGCCGGCCAGCGCGAACAACGCCTGGCGGAACTGGAGTTCCACAACCTGCTCGCCAAGGCCTGCCCCAACCCGCTGCTGAGCTTTACGGCGCAATTTCTCAACGACCTGCTGCGCGACCTGGTGGTGCTGAAAAAAGCCTACAAGCCCAAGCGCAAGCAGTTCGACGCGGCCAACCTCGACTATCACAAGCAACTGTTGAGCGCCTTTCGCGCCGGCGATGAAAGCGCGGTGCGCAGCCTGATGCATGAACACATGTGCGACGCCGAACACCATATGACCGCGCTCGAAGGCCAGGTCAGCCCGCATTTTCTACTGGAGTTCGATCACTCTTAAGAACACCCCAGCTCCAATGTGGGAGGGAGCTTGCTCCCGATGAGGCCGGCACAGTCACCGTTATATCGACTGACACACCGCTATCGGGAGCAAGTCAAATCGTCGCACCGCCCCTCCCACAGTTGACTGCATTCCAACCCGCACACTGCGTTACCCCAATAAAAAAATGCCTGCCCACAGGCCCTGCTCCACCGTATCGCCCTTGCCGCTCCTGCCAATAACTAAACCAGGGAGTCACCCCATGCAGCGTCGTACGTTATTGAAAGCCAGCCTCACCCTCGCCTCCGCCCTCAGCCTGCCGCTGAGCGTGCGCTCGGCATTCGCCGCCGAGCCTTTTACCTTTTACGGCCTCAAGTCCATGTCTGGCGCCTTTGCCAGTTATGGCAAGTTCGCCGACATGGGTTCGCGCCTGGCGGTGGCGCAGCACCCCGAGATTCTTGGGCGCCCGCTGAACTACAAGGTCATCGACACCGAAGGCAACGCGGGCAAGGCGGTGCGCAAGGTACAGGAAGCGATTGCGCAGGACGGCGCGCGGTTCTTCCAGGGCTGCACCCTGTCGTCGTCGGCGCTGGCAGTGGCCAAGGAAGTCGACAAGGCCGGAGGCGTGTTCATGACCCCGGTGGGCGCCGATGAAGTCACCGGCAAAGACTGCAACCACGCGACCTTCCGCTGGTCGGTGCCGACCTACGGCGCGATCCGCGAAACCCTGGTGCCGCTGATCAAGCTGCTGCCGGACGCCAAGCGCTGGTACACCATCACCCCGCAATACGTGTTCGGCGAAGCCTTGCTCGAGGGCGCCAAAAACGTGCTCAAGGAACATGGCCTGGAACACGTCGGCAACAGCTACCACTCGCTGCAGGAGCAGGAATTCTCCGGCTACCTGACCAACGCCATCGCCACCAAGCCCGACGTGCTGGTGCTGCTCAACTTCGGCAGCCAGTCGTCCAACACCCTGCGCCAGGCGGTCAACTTCGGCATCAAGGAGCGCATGAAAGTGCTGCTGGTGTGGTCTGCCGGCCTCGACCAGTTCCAGGAACTGGGCAGCGATGTGCTCGAAGGCGTGTACCTCGGCGCGCAGTACTGGCACCAGGTCGACAGCCCGCTCAACCGCGAACTGGTCAAGCTGACCCAGGCCAAGTACGGCATCAACCCCACTTACCCGCTGGCCGCCGACTACATCAGCACCAAGGTCATGCTGGACACCATCATCGCCACCGGCAGCTTCGACGGGCCGACCGTGGCCAAGGCCATGCAGGGCCTGAGTTTCGAGGGCCCCACCGGCAAGGAGTCGATCCGTGCCGGCGACCACCAGGTGATCAAGGATTACTACCTGCTGATCGGCAAGGCCGCCGCCGACATGGCCGACAAGGACGACCTGGCCAAGGTGCTCAGCGCCGGCCAGTCATTCCCGCCGGTCGAGGCCACGGGCTGCACGCTCGGCTGACCCCCTGACTATTTGCACCGCAGGGCCGCGCGAGCGGCTTCCTGCCGAGGGTTCCTGCATGCTCAATCTTTACCTGTTCCAGATACTCAATGGCCTTGGCCTGGGGATGATCTACTTCCTGATCGCGGTCGGGCTGACGATCATTTTCGGCCTGCTCAACTTCGTCAACTTCGCCCACGGCGCGTTCTTCCTGCTGGGCGCCTACATCTGCTACACCGCCGTGAGCCTCACCGGCAGCTTCTGGCTGGCGCTGCTGCTGGCACCGCTGGTGGTGGCCGCGCTGGCGTGGGTGATCGAGCGCTTGCTGATCCAGCAGATTTATCACTTGCCGCACATGTTCCAGATCCTGGTGACGCTGGGGATCGCGCTGATCATCCAGGAAGCCAGCGTGATGATCTGGGGCCCGGTGGGCAAAAGCGTCGCCGTGCCGGAACTGCTGCGCGGGGTGCTGGTGCTGGGCGATTTCGTCTATCCCTATTACCGCCTGTTCCTCATCGTATTTTCCGGGCTGGTGGGCCTGGGCCTGTGGCTGCTGCTGGAACGCACGCGCTTCGGCGCACTGGTGCGCGCCGGCAGCGAGAGCACCGAAACCGTGTCGCTGCTGGGCACGAATATCTTCCGCCTGTTCTCCATGACCTTTGCCCTCGGCGTCGGCCTGGCCGGCATGGCCGGCGTACTGTTCGCGCCGTTGCGCGGTGCCCAGCCCTTTGTCGGACCGGAAATTCTCGGGATCGCCTTTGTGGTTGTCGTCATCGGCGGCATGGGCTCGTTCAGCGGTGCGCTGGTCGGCGGTTTGCTGGTGGGCGTGGTGCAAAGCCTGATGACCACACTCTGGCCCCAGGGTGCGAGCCTGATGATCTACGGCGCGATGGCCGTGGTGATTCTGGTCCGCCCCTACGGCCTGTTCGGGAGAGCCTGACATGAGCGAGAAAAATCCCCTGCCGTTCGCCAAGACCCAATCCAAAGCGATGTTGCTGTGGGTGCTGGCAGTGCTGATCGGCCTGCCGCTGGTCCTGCCCTCGGCGACCCTGGCCAGCGAGATCCTGATCTTTGCCATGGCCGCCCTGGCCTGCAACCTGTTGCTCGGCTACACCGGGCTGTTGTCGTTCGGCCAAGGCATCTTCTTTGGGGCCGGTGCGTACTGCGCGGCGCTGCTGATGATTCACCTGCAACTGGGTCTGTTCAGCGCGCTGCTCGGCGCCGCCGTGGCCGGCGGCTTTCTGGCGCTGCTGGTGGGTGCCCTGGCGATCCGCCGCACCGGTATCTACTTCGTCATGCTGACGCTCGCGTTCAGCCAGATGGCGTACTTCGTCGCCTACACCCTGAGCGACTGGACCGGCGGCGACAACGGCCTGCTCAGCGTGCCGCGCCCGGAGATCCGCATCGGCGACAGCGTGTTGCTTTCGTTGGCCGACGCCCGTGCGTTCTACGGTTTTGTCGCGGTGCTGTTCCTGCTGATCTTTATCGGCGCACGCCGTGTCATCGCCTCGCCGTTTGGCAGCACGCTGATGGCGATCCGCGAAAACGAAACCCGTGCCTCGGCCATCGGCTATGACACGCGTCACTTCAAGATCCTGGTGTTCGTGCTGTCCGGCGCGGTCACCGGGATCGCCGGGGCGCTGTACGCCATGTTGCTGCACTTTGTGCCGCTGTCGAATATCGACCTGGCGATGTCCGAGAACATCCTGATCATGACCATCGTCGGCGGCACCGGCTCGCTGTTCGGTTCGTTGCTGGGCGCCGGTTCCATCGTGCTGCTGGGGGATTTCCTCTCCGATCTGTGGCCGCGCTGGCTGATGTTGCTGGGGATGATCCTGATCCTGGTGGTGATCTTCATGCGCGGTGGTTTGTGGGGCGGCCTGGCGTCGCTGTTCGAGAAAGTACGCGGCCGCCGCAAGGCCGTCGTCGTCGCCAAGGAGCAAGGGCTATGAGCATCCTGTTGGAAACCAAGAACCTGGAGCTGGCCTATGGCGCGTTCCATGCGGTCAACGGCGTCAACCTGAAGGTCGCGGCCGGCACCATCCACACCATCATCGGCCCCAACGGCGCGGGCAAGACCAGCCTGTTCCACTGCCTGACCGGCGAACGCCAGGCCACCGCCGGGGCGATCCATTTCGACGGCCAGCCACTGATGCGCAAACCGGCCCACGCCCGCGTCGGCCTCGGTATGGCGCGTTCGTTCCAGCTCACCAGCCTGTTCCAGAACCTCAGCGTGCGCGAAAACCTGCGCCTGGCCGCCCAAGGTCGCGACGGTGCGCGCGCCTTGAATTTCTGGCGTCGGGTCGAGAGCAAGCGCGAACACCTGGAGATGGCCGACCAGGTGCTCGAACGCCTGCAACTCACGGCCCGCGCCGCGACCCTGGCCGGCGAGTTGTCCCATGGCCAGCAACGGGTGCTGGAGGTGGGCATGTCGATCTGTTCCAAGCCGAAACTGTTGATGCTCGACGAGCCCACCTCGGGCATGGGCATCGATGACATCCCGATCATGACTCAACTGATCAGCGACCTGGGCCGCGACCACACGGTGCTGCTGATCGAACACAACATGAGCATCGTCATGTCCATCAGCCAGCGCATCACGGTGATGAGCCACGGCCAGATCCTGGTGGAAGGCACGCCGGAGTTCGTGCGCGCCGATGAACGTGTGCGAACGGCTTATCTTGGGGAGGCTGCCTGATGCTGATCGTCGAGAATATCCATTCCTACTATGACAAGAGCCACGTGCTCGAAGGCGTATCGCTGACCGTCAACCCCGGCGAACTGGTGACCCTGCTCGGCCGCAACGGCGCCGGCAAGACCACCACGCTGCGCAGCATCCTCGGCATCATCTGCCCGCGCCAGGGCCAGATCCACTTCAACGGCCAGGCGCTGGTGGGCCAGAAGATTTTTGAAATCGCACGCCAGGGGTTGGCGTTGGTGCCGGAGAACCGCGGGATCTTCCGCCTGCTCACCGTCGAGGAAAACCTGCGCATCGCCGCGCGCAAGAGCAGCCGCTGGCAACTCGAAGACGTCTACGGCATGTTCCCGCGCCTCAAGGAGCGACGCAAAAACGCCGGCCACGCGCTCTCCGGCGGCGAGCAACAGATGCTCGCCATCGCCCGCGCCCTGCTCAACGATCCCAAGCTGCTGATCCTCGACGAACCCACCGAAGGCCTGGCCCCGGTGATCGTCGACGAGTTGGTGAAGATCCTGCGCAAGGTCAAGGACGACGGCCTGCCGGTGCTGCTGGTGGAACAGAACCTGATGGTCTGCGACAAGCTCGCCGATCGCCATTACGTGCTCGAACAGGGCCGCGTGGTGTACGAGGGCAGCGCGCAAGCCTTCCGCGCCGACCCGACGATCAAGAACCGCTACCTGGCCCTGAGTGCCTGACCGGAGTTCGAAGATGAATAGCTTTGCACAACCGCTCCAGAGCAACGCCCCGCTGATCAACCGCGACCGCCTGTGGCAATCGCTGATGGACTTGGCCCGACTCGGCGCCACCGTCAAAGGCGGCGTGTGCCGCCTGGCCCTCACCGACCTCGACCGCCAGGCCCGCGACCTGTTCGTGCAGTGGTGCGAGGCGGCCGGGTGCAGCGTCAGCATCGACGCCATCGGCAATATTTTTGCCCGGCGCCCAGGGCGCAATCCCGCCCTGCCGCCGGTGATGACCGGCAGCCACATCGACACCCAGCCCACCGGCGGCAAGTTCGACGGTTGCTTCGGGGTGATGGCCGGCCTGGAAGTGATCCGCACCCTCAATGATTTGAAGATCGAAACCGAAGCGCCCATCGAGGTGGTGGTATGGACCAATGAAGAAGGCTCGCGCTTCCCGCCGTGCATGATGGGTTCTGGAGTGTTCGCCGGGAAGTTCGACTTGCAGGACACCTTGGACAAGCAGGACGACCAGGGCCTGTCGGTGGGCGCCGAATTGCGGCGCATCGGTTACGCCGGTTCGCGTGCGGTGCTCGGCCATCCGGTCGGTGCGTATTTCGAGGCGCATATTGAACAAGGCCCGGTGCTGGAAGACCGCGCCACCACCATTGGCGTGGTGATGGGCTGCCTGGGCCAGAAGTGGTTCGACCTGACCCTCACCGGCGTCGAAGCCCACGCCGGCCCAACGCCGATGCACCTGCGCAAGGACGCCCTGGTCGGCGCCGCCGAGGTGGTCAGCGCGGTCAACCGCATCGCACATCAACAGCAACCCCACGCCTGCGGCACGGTCGGCTGCCTGAGCCTGCGCCCCGGCTCGCGCAATGTGATTCCGGGCCAGGTCCAGATGACCATCGACCTGCGCCATCTGCATGCCGACAAGCTGCAGGCCATGGTCGATGAAGTGCGCGGCGTGATCGAAGCCAGCGCTGCACGCCACGGCCTGACGTTCGAGTTGACCGCCACCGCCGACTTCCCGCCGCTGGACTTCCACCCGGCCTGCGTCAACGCCGTGCGCGACGCCGCCTACGCCTTGGGCCTGAGCCATATGGACATCGTCAGCGGCGCCGGGCACGACGCGATTTTCGTCGCCGAACTGGGCCCGGCCGGGATGATTTTTGTGCCGTGCGAAGGCGGCATCAGCCACAACGAAATCGAGAACGCCGCACCGGATGATCTGGCGGCAGGTTGCGCAGTGTTGCTGCGCGCCATGGTCAATGCGGCACAGGGGGATCAGGCATGAGTGAGATCGGCCAACTGACGGCGGTGCAACTGCTGCAGCATTTTCGTGACAAGAGCTTGTCGCCGGTGGAAGTCACCGAAGACGCGCTGTTGCGCATCGAGCGCTATAACCCGCTGATCAACGCCTACTGCCATGTCGATGCCGAGGGCGCACTCAACGCCGCACGCGCCTCGCAAGCGCGCTGGTTGAAAGGCGCGCCCTGCGGCGCGCTGGATGGCGTACCGGCGTCGATCAAGGACCTCACGCTGACCCTCGGCATGCCCACGCGCAAGGGCTCGCGCACCACCTCGGCCGAGGGCCAGTGGGACGTGGAC
The DNA here is from genome assembly GCF_059423025.1 of Pseudomonas sp. GW704-F2. NCBI lineage: Bacteria > Pseudomonadati > Pseudomonadota > Gammaproteobacteria > Pseudomonadales > Pseudomonadaceae > Pseudomonas > Pseudomonas sp. GW704-F2. The sequence continues at coordinate 34,069 of NZ_JBWKXO010000033.1, forward strand.
GCGCCCTTCCCGGCGTTTATGCGCAAGGCCGGTGCGGTGCTGCTGGGCAAGACCACCACCCCGGAATTCGGCTGGAAAGGCGTCACCGACAACCCGCTGTACGGCATCACCCGCAACCCGTGGGACACGCGCATGACCACCGGCGGTTCCTCCGGCGGCGCGGGCGCGGCGGCTGCGCTGAACCTGGGGGTGTTGCACCAAGGCAGCGATGCCGGCGGCTCGATCCGCATTCCCTGTGCGTTTACCGGCACCTTCGGGATCAAGCCGACCTTCGGCTATGTGCCGCAGTGGCCGGCCAGTTCGATGACGATCCTGTCGCACCTGGGGCCGATGACCCGCACCGTGGAAGACAGCGTCTTGATGCTGCAAACCGTCGCACAACCGGATGCGCGAGACGGCTTGATCGGCGCGCCAAGGACCACGCCCTGGTTGTCGGAGACCGCGGACTTGAAGGGCCTGCGCATTGCCTACAGCCCCACCTTCGGCTACGTCGATGTCGACCCGCAGGTGGCCAAAGTGGTCGCCCGGGCTGTGGCGGGCCTGGTGCAGTTGGGCGCCCATGTCGAACAGATCGACCCGGGTTTCAGCGACCCGCAGGAGGTGTTCAACACCTTATGGGCGGCCGGCGCGGCCCGTCTGACCGGCCCGATGAGCGCGGCGCAAAAACAGCTGCTCGACCCCGGCCTGCTGCGTATCGCGCAACGCGGTGAGGGCCTGAGCCTGGACGATTTCAGCGCGGCCCTGGAAGCACGGGCAGCCCTGGTGGCGCGGATGGCGGCGTTCCATGAGCACTACGATGTGCTGGTGTCGCCGATGATGCCGATCACCGCGTTCGAGGCCGGGCACAACGTGCCGCCAGGCTCCGGAATGCACGAATGGATGGAGTGGACACCGTTCACCTACCCCTTCAACCTGACCCAGCAACCGGCAGCGTCGGTGCCGTGCGGGTTGGCGGCGAATGGCTTGCCGGTGGGGTTGCACGTGGTGGCGGCGCGGTTTGCCGATGAGACGGTGTTGCGGGTTTGCCAGGCATATGCAAAGGCATTCCCTACCGCCCCCCTGCCAGCCCCGATCACCAGACCAGCATAGATCCAACCCAACGCTGGGAGGGGGCTTGCTCCCGATTGCAGTGTGTCAGTTGACTGATCGGGTTCTGGCACACCCCCATCGGGAGCAAGCCCCCTCCCACAGTTCTTGAGCGCATTCCACTACAATAGGCCCCCAATCATCCCCGGGGGCTTCATGGACATCGAACTGGCACGCACTTTCCTCGAGATCACCCGCTGCGGCAGCCTGGCCGCGGCGGCCGAGAAACTGCACGTCACCCAGACCGCCATCACCGCACGCGTGAAGAACCTCGAAAGCCAGCTGGACAGCACGCTGTTTGTGCGCAACCGCGCCGGTGCGCGACTGACCGCCGACGGCGAGGCCTTTGTGGTGTACGCCAACCAGCTGCTGCAAACCTGGGAAGCCGCGCGCCGCGACCTGCCATTGCCCGAGGGCTATCGCAATGTGCTGCATATCGGCGGTGAGGTCAGCCTGTGTAACCCGTTGATGCTCGGCTGGGCCCAGGCCTTGCGCGAACATATCCCAGGCTATGCGCTGCGCACGGAAATCCGTGAGGGCGAATACCTGCTGCGCCAATTGGAACTGGGTGTGCTCGACGCCGCGCTGGTGTTCCAGCCGCAGTACTGGCCAGGTTTGCAGGTGGAGCAGGTGCTGGAAGAAAAGCTGATCCTGGTGCAACTGGTGAGCAAGCCGGGCCCGTATGTGTATATCGACTGGGGCCCGGGGTTTCGCCAGCAGCATGACGCCGCGCTGCCCGACAAGGCCCGCGCCGCGCTGAGTTTCAACCTCGGGCCCTTGGCGCTGCAATACATTCTGGAGAACGGCGGTGCCGGATATTTCCGTACCCGAGTGGTGCAAAGCTACCTCGACAGCGGCGTGATGCAACGCGCGCCCAAGGCGCCGGAGTTCAGCTTCCCGACGTTCCTGGTGTACTCACGGGCGCGGGATTCGGCCGTGTTGCAGCAGGCGCTGGAGTTGCTGCGCGGTGTGGTCAAGGCGGAAAGCGACTGGTCGCAACGCTGGGACCCGCTGATTTGAATGTTCACGCCTGAGCCCGTCCTATTACGGGCTCGCCTATTGGAGCAAAAACTCGCACATTCGCCACCGCCCGGGAGCATGACACGCGTGCCGTTGAAACTGGCGCTGACGCCATAATGCAAAAAGGGCATACAGGCGCTCGGCCTGTATGCCCTGGGTACTACCGGTTTACTGCATCAGCTCTTGGTGCTGCTGAGCAGCGTCTGTTTGCACAAGTGGCCGAAGCTGACGTACTCGACATTGTCACCACCGACACCGATGCCCGGATACTCCAGTACTTCCATGCGCCACACGCCGTAGTTAAAGTCGCTGCGCCAGGTGTTTTTGTAGCCCTGGGCATAATCGACAAAAGTGGTCTGGAAATCACCGGAGCACGTGCCCACGTTGATCGTGCCGCTGGCTTGACCCGAGCTGTCGGTGGCTGCCGAGTAGGCCTTGTAGACGATATTGCCGGTGTCCGGGTTGATATGCTGATCGAGATACACAATCGGATGCAGCCCTACCAGCGGCGCACCGGTGCTGTCCGACAGGCCCATGGTCCAAGTCAGGTCGCGATAGGCTTGGGTGGTCATGTAGCCATAGCCCACATTGGAAGCGGAGAACGGGATGCGCAACACGTTCGCCTCGCCTTTTACATCAGGGCTGTTCACCCGCGGGCTGGAACCCAGCGACAGGTTGTATTTGCCCGTCGCGCTCCACGGTTCGTTCGGGTGCTGGTTCGGACGCACGCGCACCTTGACCACCCCTCCGACGCCAGGGCTCGGGATCGAGGTCGATAGCACATTCGCGCCCACGGTGACCCACTGCGCGCCATCGAAACGCTCCAGTATCCATTTGCCCCGCGCGCTGCCGCTGGCGGCGTCGGCAGTCAATGCGATCCCCACGCTCTGGCCACGTACTGCGGTGAAGTCGAAGTAATCAACGTCATCGAGACTGTCGGCATTGCCACTGATGTAGTTCAGCGTGTCAGGCAGTTTGAAGGCGGTGTCCGGCGTGTCATTGGGTTCGAAGGCGTCGAGGTTGGTATCGACCGCCACACCGAACTGAAAGCCCGACCCCTGGACCGCCGCGTTGGCTTCCATGAACCAGTAGTAATCACCGGCCGGCACCACGCCGCCAAGGCTCTCATCAGCGGTGCCCGGGTTATTGGAGGTGCCCAAGGGCAGCGGATTGCCCTGGCCGTCGTCCTGGAACAAGGTCAACGACATGTCGGTGCCCGCCGTCTGGCTGACCAGCAGAGCGTTGATCCGGGCCTTCTTCGGCAGGTTGAAGTGGTAGCACAGCAGGTCGCCGGTTTGCACGCCGGTGATCGTATAGAGCGCGTTGACATCCAGCGTGGTTTCACAGCCCTGAACCAGCGCCGCCTGCACTGCAGCAGCCTGTTTGGCAGTGGCTTTCTGTACTTGGGTGACGGGGGCCGGCGCGGTGTTGTCTTCCACCACCGAGTCGGCCTTGGCCTTCGCGGCGAATACCGCTTTCTTCGACTGAGCGCCTGCCCGCAGTTGCTGTTTCAGCGCCGTGGGAGCCTTGTTGGCGGCAATTTTTGCACTGGATTTCAACGCCTGTTTGACGCTGGGTTGAAGCGCTTGCGCAGCCAGGTGAGGGTATTGCTCGGCCAGGGCGAAGGCCGAAACGAAGCAGGAGGCCGCCATGGCTGCACCCAGCAGAAGGTTTTTTTTCGATTTCATTTTTTATCCATCCATAGTTAAAAACTGAAGGTCAGGTGACATCCGGTCACCTGGGATGGACTGTAGGATATTACTGTATGTATGTACAGTATTTTTTGAAAAGAATGCAGTGCCTTTCAGATGTTGATGTTGCACCACCTGCGCCAAACCGACCAAACCACCGTTGCGATGGTCCAAATGAACGCAAGGTAATAGGGCCACAACACCCAACGTTTGAGCGCTAAAGGAATAGACGCCAGTTCGGCTTCGGTCACAAGACCGGCTTTCACATGGCGTTTAGAGTCTGCAAGGTATTCAAAAATCAGCATCATGCGATATTGTCTGTCGATCCATTGGTTTCGTCGCCAAAAGCGCTTGTTGTTGCGAACTTCTTCATTTTCACTGAAGTAACTTTCCAACTCGTCGAGTTTTGTATATTCGGCAAATAGCATAAGTCCCAAGACGACAAACATTCCAAAAAACCAAACAATGGTATAGGCGAGAAAAAAATCCATGGTTAAGCCCCCTCTGGCTGGAATATCAAATCACCAATGAAGTTGGCGTCGAAATATAGGCAAGCGAATACTGTCCGGACACAAGCCCTAGGGGGCTCAATCACATTTAGGAAGTTGCCTACACAGAAGAAGATCGGCGCCTACAGAAAAGTGCTAATACCTGGTCATCTCCAGAGCCCTTAAACCTCACCGACCCTTCCAGTACGGAATACTCAGGTTCATCCAGGTGGCGGTGAGGACAGGTGAGCTACCATCGGTACCAAATTTCCCAAACGACTGATGCGATCAGCCAAATAAAAGAAAGACGATACGGCCACAGTGCCCAACGCTTGAGGGATATCGGGATTGAAGCCAGTTCTGCCTCAGTCACATCGCCCCTCTTTACATGCAGTTTGGGCATTCCTAACAATTGATTGATCAGAAGCATGCGCTGAAACCTGTCGATCCGCATATTTCTTCCCCAAAAACGTTTGTTATCGCAAACCAGCTTGTTTTCACTGAAGTAGCTTTCCAACACTTCGAGCTTTTTGCACTCTGCATATAACATCAGCCCCACGCCAACCAGAGCGCCTACACACAGCAAAATACTAAAGACGAGAAAAAAATCCATAGTCAAGCCCCCTCTGGTTGAAAGATAAAATCACCATCGTTCTCTATGATCTTGCCGCCTAGAAACCCCACCTTCAAACTGCACCGGCCCTTGCCAGTACGGAATATCCAGGCCTTCGGGTTGACAGCTTCAGTTATGGACAGCGGCGTTGTGCAGGGTTTGGGTTGACCTTCGCGGTCGTTCCAGGTGCCGGTGAAGTAACCCGTACTGTCCTTTTTCCTTACGCGAAACAGCATCAACTGCTCAGGTGTAGGAAAACGAGCGACCACTAGAGCCAAGTGCACCAATAGCCCCAGCTAATAGCCAAAATCATCGCAAGGCGATATGGCCACACGGCCCAACGCTTAAGTGATAACGGAACGCAGGCCAACGCTTCCTCAGTCACAAGACCTTCTTTCACGTAGCGTTTTGACATTAGCAGGATATCAATCATCAGGCCCATGCGATGAAATCCGCCGAACCGTGGGCTTGGCCCCCAGAGTTGCTTACGTTTACGAACCTCTACGTTTTCACTGAAGTAACTTTCCAGCTCGTCGAGTTTTGTCCATTTGGCAAAAAGCATCAGTCCCAGGACGACGAACGTCCCAATAGACATTACAAGGGTGTAAGCAGGAAAAAACGACATCATTAAACTCCCTCCCTCGTTCAAATTGGAATGTTGCACCACCTGCGCCAAACCGACCAAACAACCGTTGCGATAGCCCAAATGAACGCAAGGTAATAGGGCCACAACACCCAACGTTTGAGCGCTAAAGGAATAGACGCCAGTTCGGCTTCGGTCACAAGACCGGCTTTCACATGACGTTTAGAGTCTGCAAGGTATTCAAAAATCAGCATCATGCGATATTGTCTGTCGATCCACTGGTTTCGTCGCCAAAAGCGCTTGTTGTTGCGAACTTCTTCATTTTCACTGAAGTAACTTTCCAACTCGTCGAGTTTTGTATATTCGGCAAATAGCAGCAGTCCCAAGACGACAGACATCCCAACAAACAACACAATGGAATAAACGAGAAAAAAACCCATGGTTAAGCCCCCTCTGGCTGGAATATCAAATCACCAATGAAGTTGGCGTCGAAATATAGGCAAGCGAATACCGTCCGAACACAATCCCTAGGGGGCTCAATCACATTTAGGAAGTTGCCCACACAAAAGAAGATCGGCGCCTACAGAAAAGTGCTAATATCTGGTCATCTCCAGAGCCCCTTAAACCTCGCCGGCCCTTCCAGTACGGAATACTCAGGTTCATCCAGGTGGCGGTGAAGACAGGTGAGCTACCATCGGTACCAAATGCCCCAAACGACTGATGCAGCCAGCCAAATAAAAGCAAGACGATACGGCCAAAGTGCCCAACGCTTGAGGGATATCGGGATTGAAGCCAGCTCGGCCTCAGTCACATCGCCCCTCTTTACATGCAGTTTGGGCATTCCTAACAATTGATTGATCAAGAGCATGCGCTGAAACCTGTCGATCCGCATATTTCTTCCCCAAAAACGTTTGTTATCGCAAACCAGCTTGTTTTCACTGAAGTAGCTTTCCAACACTTCGAGCTTTTTGCACTCTGCGTATAACATCAGCCCTACGCCAACCAGAGCGCCTACACACAGCAAAATACTAAAGACGAGAAAAAGATCCATAGTCAGGCCCCCTCGGGTTGAAAGATAAAAACACCATCGTTCTCTATGATCTTGCCGCCCAGAAACGCACCGCTATCCCCCCCTGCATTTCCTCCTATATACCCTCCCCCGGCGCCGCCGATAATTCCACACGTCAGTGCTCCGGGGCCTTTAGTTGCAATACCCAAAAAAATCGTACAGGCGCGACGCGTAGCAATAGCACCCGCCGCAGTGAGCCAGGATGCTCCTGCCACCCCGATTACTAGCCTCCCCGTCTCCACATACTTCGCCCGCCGACACTGCGCCTCCCGCCCCACCACACACGCCTCCTTGATCTCCAAACCCGCTGCGCCCACATCCAGCGCCAGCCCAACATAAGTGCCCTTGCCCAACCACTTCGACGTCTGCGAAATCGCCTTCAAGCGCTGTGCATACCCGGCGATCTCGCCTTTATTCAGATAGCTTTTGGTCGAAATCCCCAGCACCTTCTTCAGCGATTGATTGCCGCGCAATCCCGTGCCAAATCGTGCGGCACCGCGCAGTTGCGTGCCCAGCAGCGCCAGCAGCACTTGGCGCTGGCGGATAAACGCCTGGCGATCCAACCCGCCGGCTTTCAGGCGTTGATGCAGACGTTCGATTTCCTCCAACGTATTCACGACTTCATCCAGGTGCCGAGACCACGCCGATGTCGCACTGCCGATACCTATCGAGCCATACGTCAGAAGGCTCTGCAGCAGGTCGTAGTTATCGATCATCGTCTGTGCAGCCGCAGCGTCCAGCTCCAGGTTGCGATCAATTTCCTCGGCATAACGCACCCACCAGGATTCATTCCAGGAACAACTGACGCTCTCCGTGTCTGGAACAATCACCATCCGCCCCGGTATCACCCACCCACGGCGCAGGTGATGATTCAACACATCAAAATGGTCAGAGTGCTGGCGGCTCATGCCGTGGCCCATCAGCCAGGTTTTCAAACTGCTGTAGCTGATTGGCTTGTCGTTGATGTATCCCCGCGCCATGCCTTACATCCTTGATGCGATGAAGTTGGCGTCGAAATATAAGCAAGCAAACACCGCCCCGGCACAAGTCCGAGGGGGCTAAATCACATTTGGGAAGTTGCCTACGCAGAAGAGGATCAGCACCTACAGAAAAGTGCTAATACCCGGTCATCTCCAGATACCCAACCCCACCCTCAAACTGCACCGGTCCTTCCCAGTACGGAATATTCAGGTTCATCCAGGCCTTCGGGTTGACGGCATCGGTGGTGATATCCAACTGCTTGCCGGGAATTTTCAGCGACCAGCGTGTGGGGATACGTCGCCCGTCGATGTCAGTGGTGGCCAGTGGCGTAAGCTGGATATCGGCGTTGTGCAGGGTTTGGGTATGGCCCTCGCGGTCGATCCAGGTGCCGGTGAGATAACCCGTGCCGTCCTTTTGCCTAACGCGAAACAGCATCAACTGCTCGCCACGGTCCAGGTGCAGGGAAAACCAGTCCCAGCCGGTCTGGCCGGCGGCCAGGGGTTGGCTGCTCCACTCGCGGTCGAGCCAGGCCGGGCCCGTGACTTGGTAGACCTTGCCGTCGAGACTGACGCTGCCGTTGGCGGTGAAAAACGGCTGGCTGTAGTAGTACGAGGCCTGGCCCTGGTCGGACTTGCGGCTGTAGCCGTTGTCGCCTTGCAGCACCAACGGGCGACTGGACGTCAGTTGCAAGTCGTAGGCGAATTGCGGACCGCTGGCCTTGAGCTGCATGTCCGCCAAAGGGCCGGCGGCGCCTGGGCGGGTGGCGAAGCTCCAGTCATCGATCCACGCGCTGAACGGCGCGGCCCGGGCCCCGGCCTGGCCGACGCCGCCACGGGCGTAGCGCTCGGCGGCGTAGTGCCGGGTGGCCGAGGTGACGGCGGCGTGGCCGAGCCAGATCGTTGAGTCGTGCCAGCCCGGTTGCGTCGGCCCGGCCTTGAGGGCATTGCGAAACAAGGTCCATTGCACGCCGAACACATGGCCCTGGGCGTCTTGCAGGTTGGCGGTGACGTACCACCACTCGATGCGAAAACCGGCGTGAGGGCCGTGGTCCTCAGGAAAAGCGAAGACCTTGCCGGGCACCACCTGGGCAAAATCCGCCGCATCACTGCCCAGGCCGGCGAAACTTTCCTCGGGCGCGGGGGCTTTGTCACAGCCGCTCACCAGCACCAGAGCGAGGCACAGCAGCGCCTTAATCTTCATGGGCAAACGTCCTCAACAAATCCGCCGGGCGACTGCGGTACAACTGCCACAACGGCCATGCCGACGCCAGCAACGTGGCCAGCAACGCCAGACCCAGCAGTCGCGCCAGCTGCCAGGGAAAAATATGCAACGGCAGGCGCCAGCCAAATGCCTGCACATTGATCACTGCATCCAGGCACCACGCCAACAGCAACCCCAAGGGCAACGCCAGCAGCAGCGTCAGCACCGCGAGCAGCCAGGTCTGTCCCAGGTTGAGCAGCATCAATTGCCGGCGCGTCACGCCCAATGCCCACAGCGGGGCGAGTTGGCCGAGGCGGCTTTGGCTCTGGGTCAGCAGGCTGATGAACAGCGCCACGCCCGCCACGCCCAGCGTCAGGCTGTTCAAGGCGGCGGTGGCGGCAAAGGTGCGCTCGAACACTTGGCTCGACCAACCCTTGAGGGTCTGTTGGTCAACGATACGGCTGTCGTCCAGGGTGAACTCGCGCTGCACCTCACGCACCAGCGGCGCCACGTTTTGCGGCAGTACGCGCAGGTTGAAGCGCGCTGGCGACAGCGTCGGCCAATGCGCCAACAGGTGCTGCGCATTGACCAGCACGTGGCCCTTGGGGTTGCCATAGTCGGCGTAGATCCCCACCACCTGCGGCGACCACACACCCTCGGGCGTGGGGATGTTGACGGCGTCGCCCACTTGCACATTCAAGCGCCGCGCCAGTTGCTCGCTGAGCATCAGCGTGTCACTGCGCAGCAACTGGTCCCACGGCGCGCTCACGGCTTCGAGCAACGGCCAGTGCTGGCGATAGGTCGGCGCGTCGACCACGCCAAACACATCCGCCGGCCAGCCCTGTAATTGCACGGCGACCTGCCAGGTGGGCAGCACCGCCTGCACCAGCGGTTGTTGCGTGAGCCAGGTATTCAAGCGTTCGGACTGGGCCGGGGTGCTTGGGTTGAGGTACAGCTCGGCGGTGAGGCGTTGTTCCAGCCAATTGCTGAAGGTCAGGCGAAAACCCGAGGTCATTGAGCCCGCGCCGATGTTGGCCGCCAGCGCCAACAGCAACGCCATCAGCGCCAGGCTCAAGGCCGGCAACTGTTGGCGGCAGTCGGCGAGAAACCACTGCCCGAGCACCGAGCGGCTGCGTCCCAGCAGCGCTTTCAACAGCGCATTGAGCAGCACCGGCAGCCCCAACGCGGCACCGAGCAGCAAGGCCGCCATCAGCACAAATCCGGCAGCCAGGCTGTTACCCCACCATAGCGCCAACAACGCGATCAGCAACGCCGCACTCGCCACCCGGCCCTGACGCCGCAACCAGCGCCCATGGGCCTCATGCCAGGCCTGAGGGTTGGCCAACGCCAGCAACGGCAAGCGCGCCGCGCGCCACACACTGCCGGCCCCGGCGAGCAACGCCCCGAGCAGGCTCAGGCCCAACCCGGCGAGCCACCACCACGGGCTGAGGCTCAACTGCCCTGGCACTTCAGCGCCGTACAGGCCGCGCAGGCTGGCGGCCACATCCGGCAGCAAGACACTGGCGAGCACATAGCCGCTGGCGACACCGAGCACACCGCCAAGCAGGGCCAGGGCGCCCAGTTCCATGCCCAGGCCGAGGAGCAACATCCGCCCGCTGACCCCGCAGGCACGCAAGGTGCGCAGCAGCCCGCGCCGCTGTTCCAGGGCGAGGCCGATGGCGGCATGGACGATAAACAGCCCGACCACAAAGGATAAAAAACCCAGCGCATCCAGGTTCAGGTGAAAGCTTTCGGTGAGGCGCGCGAGATTATTGTCCTGCGCCTGTTTGAGTTGCAGTCCGGCCGGCGGCGTGAGATGGGTGGCGGCGAACGATGTGTCGAGCAACAACCGCGACAGGCGCCCCGGCATGTCCAGCAACGGTTGGGCAAAACCGATGTCGGTCAGCAACAGGCCGGGGGCCATGTCCGCTTGAACCTGCAACGGCGGCAAGGCTTGCCCGCTGGCCGTCAGCGGCCGTTCACCGGCCTGCAACCCCAGCGCCTGCAAGGTGTGTGGAGCGATCCAGGTGCGCCCCGGCGGGTTGAAGAACGCGACCATTTGCGCCTGGCTCAAGCGCTGCCCCGCCACCGCGCCGCTGCCGGGCAGCGACACCGGATCGATGCCCATCAATTGCAGGCGCCGGTCCTCATGCCCCTTGAGCTGCACCCGCCCTTGCACCACCGGCGACACCGGCCAGCCGGCGCGACGCAACTGGGCAAACAGCGCCTGGGGGAAGCTGGCACCGTCGGGCATGCTGAGGCTGGCCTGGGGTTCGCCGCCGATCAACTGACTGGCTCGGGCGTAGCTGTCCCGCGCCTGGCTGTTGAGCGCTTGCACCCCGGTCAGCAGCGCGGTGGCCAGCCACAGCCCAGTCAGCACACTGAAAAACTGCACGGGGTGGCGCCGCCAGTGGCTGAGCAACGCGCGTAAAGTCCAATAGAGCACCGCCATCTCAGCCGACGTCCGCAGGCAGCACGTGGCCGCGGTGCAACACCACCTGCCGGTCGAGCCGTGCGGCAATGCGCGGGCTGTGAGTGACCATCAACAAGCTGGTGGGAGTGTCGCGCAACAGGTCCAGCAGCAGTTGCAGCACCTCATCGCTGGTAGCCTCATCCAGATTGCCCGTCGGTTCATCCGCCAGCAGCAAGCCGGGTCGAGACGCCAGCGCCCGCCCCACTGCCACCCGTTGCTGCTGGCCGCCGGAGAGTTGTTCCGGGTAGCGCTTGAGCAGATCCCCCAGGCCCAGACGCTCGACCAACTGCGCTTGCCAACGCGGATCAAAGCGCCCCGCCAGGCGCGCCTGGAACGCCAGGTTGTCGTCGACGCGCAAGCTGCCGATCAGGTTGAACTGCTGGAACACCAGGCCGATCTCAGTGCGCCGCCAATCGGCCAACTGCCGCTCGCTCATCTGATCCAGACGCTGCTCACCCACGCGGATACTGCCGCCGTCGACACGATCCAAGCCGGCCACCAGGTGCAACAGCGTGCTTTTCCCGCTGCCGGACTCGCCCATCAGCGCCAGGCTGCCACCCTGCGCCAAGTGCAGATCAACCCCGGCCAATACCGTCAGCGGGCCCTGCGCAGTGACGTAGCATTTATGGACACCTTGCACTTGCAACATGGGAACGCTCGCTCGCCAATGGACAGCAATCGAGGATAACGGCTGACCGCCCTCGCCACGCAAATTTTTCACATACATTTCACCGGTTACCTACCGACCACCGAATAAAGTGCCGAACAAGCGTCAATAACGCTCAACTTATTAGTTGTCGGCACACATAACTTTTAACGCTCCGGTTTTCAGCAAAAAGACAGCAACTGTATGACAGGCTCTTGCTCCACTACGGGCCCAGTCAAACGGTTGTGCCTGACTAATAAAAAGCTGCCTGACATCCCCACGGTGAATAGTGTGGTTAACCTGACCCTGACCAAACCGCGTTCCTATCAAGCTCGGGCAAAACGCCTGAAAAAACTCTGGCTGGGCACGACAGCGCTCGCCCTGTTCGGCACATTGCTGACAGGTTTGCTGGCCTGGCCTGTATCGCCACCGGACCTGAGCACGGCCAATCGCCTGCTGACCTCAGGTCTGCTGGCTAATTGGCGCGATGGCAATCTGGTGGTGCTGGTCCGCCATGAAGAACGCTGTGACCGTTCCTCCAATCCTTGCTTCGGCCCCGCCGATGGCCTGACGATCAACGGCACCCAACAGGCCGTCGAAATCGGCAAAGCCTTTAAAATACTGGGCATGGAGGGTACAGACGTGTTCAGCAGCCCGACCACCCGCACCGCCCAGACCTCGCTGTTCATGTTTGGCAAGACCGAACTGTCGCCAAGCCCGCTATCGATCTGCGGCGATGCCATGGGTGAGGAAATTCTCAGCCACAAGCAACCCGGGCACAACTTTTTGCTGATTACCCACAGCGCCTGCATCAGCGACATCGAACGGGACCTCGGCTTCCCCCACGCCAAATCCACCGAATACGGCAGCGCGTTATTCGTCAAGGTGCTGGGCAACGGCAAGCTCAAGGCCGTGGGCATTATAAACAGCGGAGACTGGCCAGAGGCGCTCAAGCAACTTTAGACACTTTTACCTACACAAGAGGCAGATGTTCAGCCAAACGACAGCCAACTTCTGGCATGTTTAACTGCGCCTGTTAGTTAAGGACGTCATGAATACTTTCAGCCCATTAGTGAACACTGTGACCTTTTATCGCACTTTTTCCTTATATCCTTTTCCTGCACTTAAACGTCAAGGAGCGACGTTCGCATGACCCGATTCAAACCCCTTCCCTTACTGCTACTGGCCTTCGTCGCGTTTTATCTCCTGCCCCTGGGCCTGCACGGTCTATGGATACCCGATGAAACCCGCTACGCCCAGATCAGCCAGGAAATGCTCATGAGCGGCAATTGGACCGCACCGCATTTCATGGGCGTGCGTTATTTTGAAAAACCCGCCGCCGGCTACTGGCTGATCGCCCTCGGTCAGGCGGTGTTTGGCCAGAACCTGTTCGGTGTGCGGATCGCCTCGGCGTTGACCGGCGGCCTGAGCGTGCTGCTGGCCTACCTGATCGCCCGCCGCCTGTGGAACGACCCGCGCAAAAGCTTCGCCTGCGCCCTGCTCTACTTGAGCTTCGGCCTGGTGGCGGGGCAAGCCGGCTACTCCAATCTTGATCCGCAGTTCACCTTCTGGGTCAACCTCAGCCTGGTAGCGCTGTGGTTTGCCCTCGACAGCCGCACCCCGCGAGCCCGACTCGGCGCTTGGGCCGTGCTGGGGCTGGCCTGCGCGATGGGCTTCATGACCAAGGGCTTCCTCGCGTGGCTGCTGCCGGTACTGATTGCCGTGCCTTATATGCTCTGGCAGCGGCGCCTGGGTGAGTTGCTGCGGTACGGCCCGCTGGCGATCGTCGTGGCAGTCCTGGTGTGCCTGCCGTGGGTGTGGGCGGTCCATGTGCAGGAGCCTGACTACTGGAATTTCTTCTTCTGGCACGAGCACATCCGCCGTTTTGCTTCGGGCACTGCACAACATGCGCGGCCGTGGTGGTTCTTCCTGCCGATCATGGTCGTCTCGTGCCTGCCCTGGGCGGGGTTGCTACCGACCACGCTGCACCAGACCTGGAAAGAAAAGCGCCAACCGGCGACGGCCTTTCTCGCCCTGTGGATGCTGCTGCCGCTGGGTTTCTTCAGCCTGAGCAGCGGCAAGCTGCCGACCTACATCATGCCGTGCCTGTTACCGCTGGCGTTGTTGATGGGGCATGCCTTGATTGATGCGATACAGCAGGGCAAAACCCGCGCGATCTGCATCAACGGCCTGCTCAACTTCGTGCTTGGCATGGCCGCGATGGTGACGTTGATCTGTCTGCAGATCGGCGACCCGCTGTACGGCAACAGCCACGCGGAGATGTTCAGCCTGTCGTTGACCTTCATTGTGCTGCTGGGCTGGGTGCTGACCAACCTGCTGCAAGCCTTTCGCCCGCTGACACTCTGGGCGACGCCGGCCCTGGGCATCGGTTTGCTGGTGCTACTCCTGCCAGCGGGCATGCCGGCGCGGATATCGAATAACGAAATGCCCGATCAGTTCGTGCTTGAACACCTGGAAGAATTGCAGCAAACCCAAGCACTGCTGAGCAACGAGTTAGGCTCGGCATCCGCACTGGCCTGGCGCCTGAACCGGTCGGATGTCGCGTTTTATGACACCGAAGGCGAGCTGCAATATGGCCTGCAATACCCAGATACCATACAGCGCAAGGTCGGGCTGGATGACGTCCAGTCGTGGCTGGCCGAAGCCCGCCGCCAAGGCGCGGTCGGGGTGCTGATGCGCGTCAGGAGCACCAGCGAACACCTTGAGGAAGGGCAACTGCCACCCGGCGGCAAGCGCTATCGCAAGGGCGACCTGGTGCTCACCCTTTATCCAAAACTCCCTTAGGAACCGTCCATGAGTGTCTGGAAAACCGAACGTGGCGCCCTGCTGCTATTGCTGGGCGTGTCGGCCCTGCTCCTGCTGCTGGGCCTGGGCAGTCGCGACCTATGGGGGCCCGAAACCCGTTGGGCGAACATCGTCGTGCAGATGCTGCAAAGCGGTGACTACTTCGATCCGTACCTCAAAGGCACGCCGTATTACGACAAGCCTTTGCCCTCCTACTGGCTGATCAGCGGGTTTGCCAACCTGATGGGCGGCCTGGGGCCGTGGTCGCTGCGCCTGTCGTCGGTGATTGCCGGATGGTTGAGCATCTGGCTGGTGTACCTGATCGGCGAGCGCCTGTTTCGCAAAGGCACCGGGCTGATTGCCGGGTGGATGCTCGCCACCACCTTCTACTTTCTGTTCTGGGCGCGCGTGGCCACGGCGGATGTGCTCACGGTGTGCGGTGTGCTGGCGGCGGTGTGGTGGTACTGGCGAGGGCCGGATGACACACGGCTGTGGCGCTACACGGTGTTTTTCCTGCTGTTGGCCGCGACCTCGCTGTTCAAGGGTTTGATCGGTTTTGTGCTGCCGGGCCTGGTGCTGCTGCCGCATCTGCTCAGCGAGCACCGCTACAAACGTCACCTCAACCTGCGCCTGGTGCTGGCCCTGTTGATTGCCGCCGGGTGCTATGCCATCCCCTTCGTGCTGTCGCACTTCTACGGAGCGCCGACCTACGGCGAAAGCGGCCTGGCCCTGGTATTCCGCGAAAACGTCGTGCGTTTCTTCGACCCCTTCGACCACATGGGGCCGATCTACACCTATCTGATCTACCTGCCCGCCTACACCCTGCCCTGGGCACCGTGCTGGTTGCTCGGCCTGTGGCTGGCCGTGCGGCATTGGCGCCAGACCCCGCCCAACGTGCGCTGGCTGGTATGGGGCCTGGGCCTGCTGTTCGTGTTCTTCACCGCCAGCGGCAGCCGCCGCAGTTACTACGTGCTGCCGCTGGTCCCGTTCGCCCAGTTGCTGGGAGCCTGGTGGCTGAGCGAACGGCTGGCGAAAAAAACCGCCAGCTGGCCGCGCTGGCAGAAAGGCTTTGGCATTGCCGCCGCACTGATGCTGTTGGTGCTCGGCGTGGTGTACCCGTGGACCAACGGCAACGGCGGCGTGACGCGTCTCGTCGAGGACGTGCAAGCTCAAGCCGAGAAGACCGCGCCATGGAACCAATGGCAAATGGTGCTGGTGGAAGTCGATAACAAACTGCCGATGTACCTGCAAAACGGCGGTCAGCCGTTCTACTACGTCGCCGAAACCCAGGACTTCCCCCGCCAGGGCGACAGCGCTGCGTTCATGACCTGGCTGGAACACACCAGCGGCCGCCGCTTCGATCCGCAACACACGATTATCATCGCGCAGTACTCCAAGGACGATCCCACGCCCCTGGCCTACCTGGGCGCGGATCATCAGGTGATCACCACCCAGCCTGACAATGGCGAGCGGCTGTTTCACCAGCGTGCGGGGGGGAGCGTGGCGTTTATCCCGATGAGGAAATAACCGGGCTTCACGAGTGCCTGCCTTTAACCTTTTGGCAGGCTCGCCGCATGAATAAATGCCTCATCCAAACTGGATGCACCATATGCGTTCATGAAACCCTGCGCATCAGTGAAGCGATTGAAACGCTGCTGACTCAGCATGTAAAAGTCATCGCAGTGAGCAACGATCTCATCGACGTTATGCGATGAAACTAAAACAGCGACACCTTCTGCAGCAGCCCCCTCCAGGCATTTCCAGATGTGATAACGAAACTCAGGGTCGACACCTGCGGTGGGCTCATCCAGTATCACCAGATCTGCGTTAACGGAAAGTAGGGATAATGTAAAAAACCATCGCTTTTCTCCGTAACTGCAAAGGGAGGATTTTTTCTTCCATATTTCACAATAGCGTTCAGCTATCCCCGGACTCCATTTCTCAATTTTTTCCAGCGCGTGCTTTTGTGTGACTTTTGTATCGGAGCAAAATAGCATCATCATCTTAAAAACATCAAACATACGCAGCACCGGCGGCGTAGCAATGATTTGCGATAGATAAAGCAGCCTTGAGAACGAATTAGATATCTCACCGGAGTTTATTTTTTTCAGACGACACACCGCATCAAAAAAAGTCGTTTTACCAGAACCATTAGGTCCTAACAGGCCTGAGATCGATCCAGCCTCGATCGTCAATGACGCGTTTTCAAACACGACATGACGCGCGTACTTGATACCAAGTGATTTTACGACAAGCCGCTTCATCAATAACGACTCCAAACTGGGTTAATGCGCAAAAAACGTAAGGTTGTCAAAAATGAAAGAATAAAAAAACACATAACCGCTATAACAAGGAGTAAACATTCGGCGACACCGACCAATATAATCCGATTAGCCCACCACATCGGGTTGAGAAACCTAATCACTTCAAATAGCGGGTGAGACGAATTCATACCGACAATTCCGAGTGCCAGCATCAGGAAAGACAATATAGAGAACAGCGTGTTGGCATTTTGAAAGCCTATCGGAATCAACGTCAACAGAAGCGAGGGAATGGAAAACAGGAGAAAGCATATATAGAACCTTGCAAGAACAGTAAGAAACTCAGCCACCTCCATCACACCAAAGTAATTTCGCGTAAACACATAAAAAGCTGAGCAATAGACAATTGACATAACAGAATAGGCAAAAAATTGCCCGACAAGAAAGACAGCCTTTGTACGCCAGGTATATACGAAAGACCTTAGAAAGCCACTCTCTCTTCTCCCCACTATATAAAAAGCCAAGCCAAAGAGAGCAACACTCGACGATACGAACGCATAAAACCACGAGGTACTATCCAGATAACTTTTAGGCACTTCGCCACCACCCGCCCTAGCATAGTTTATCAAATAGAAAGTTACCGCAGGAGATATAACGATCCAAAACAGGGCGACGGGCTCCTTTAACTGCTCTTTAATAAATAGTCCCGCCAACAAAAACGGCTTATACAAAGGGTAGTATTTCATCACTCACCTCAGGGAAACGGCACCATTTTCTCCAAGCGTGACGGCAGTATCGCGCCAGCAAATTCCTTGGAGTACTTATTGCTCAGATTTATATTTTGTGAATTGTTCATATGAAGAAAAAGATCAGGCGAAACGTATTTACTAAAAACACAGCCAACACCATTAACCATCGAACGCCTTACATAAAAATAACCTAAAACACCCTGTTCATTTAACGCAGACAAAAAACCGGGCAACGTAAACTCCACCGGCGATACCGACCTCTTTCCGTCAGCAACAACCTGAACATCAATAATTTCCTGATACGTTTTATATAAATTACATTCTAAAAAATATCGTAAATAGTAGTCCTCAATCCGTTTCTCATCAGAATCAACAGACTTAAACAAATCCATAAATCGATAAGTTTGCCAAAGCTCCAGTATTGATTTTTCAAGCGCATCACTAAGCGTCGCCGAATAGGACATTCCTGCGCAATAATTCACATGATGATTTTCCTTGCTTTGGCCATACACAACCAATATGCAAACACCCGGAAATCTAGCATCAGAAATATCAAACACCGAGATCTCACCCGCAGAAATAAGAGCATGATATAAGTGCCTGATTTTTTTGCACGACAATAGCTCTAACGCTCGATCAGTGGACACTACGGAGCGACATTTTTTCGTCAACCAAAACCTTACAAGGAATTGCCGCTCAAGATACTCCTTCACGGCGCCTAAAAAAGCTAAATTGGGGCACCAATGGAAACTGCACCCACAGGTATCTCTCAGCGGATAAATAAAATTATCATCATCAAGACCATATGAAGAAAGAGAAATACAGACTGTGGGAATCAAGCACATAGAGAAATCTAGAGCTCTCACAACCTTACTTAAAGTAAATTTATGCTCTTCAACCTCCCTAATAGAAACTTTTCTAGATGCCGTCTGAATAAACGCACGGGCAAAGCTATTAACTTCTGCGCCCGTCAATGACTCACTGAGAAAACCATACTTACTCGAAAGAATTTCTCTATAAAAATGACGACGTTCAAAATATTCACCTAAGGCAGTTTTGATTGAATTCGAACCTCCCCCCACGCCGGACCCATTTACCGATAGCGCATCAGATACTTCTACAGAGTGTGGTAACGCGAGCAATCCTGCGGGCTGAAACAGCAATGAACCAGGCAGGTCTGGCTTCTGCATTAAATTAATAACTTTCATGCTGCCTGCCTATAAAATGAACACACATAGGAAAGAACAGGGCTGGATTCAACCCTAGCACCTTACAAAGCATAGAATCTGTATACGCAGACCAGAGTCGGCATGCCAGTCCCAGAGATTTAGCTTGGAGTTCCACCAGCATGTAAATTGAGCCAATTTCCATCAGCGCCATTCGGTAGCCACGATACCGGTACTTGAACAAGTTCTTCGGCATATAGGCAACGTAAATCAGAGCCAAACTGGGGCTGCCAATATCATTGGGCGGAGTCAGGATGGCCGCTTTGAGTTTTTCAAGATCAGTCTCAACCTGCATCACTTCAAACCTTCTAGACTTTGGAAGTAAATGCAGAATCTTTCCCGCACCCGGCCAGGTACTACATTCATTAGAAAGAGAACAAAGAAAAACTTCGGCCGGGTAAAGCGCCCCACCACTTGGATAGCCCCTCTTGTAAGATTCCGTATTCATTGATAGCAATGGACTAACCAACTTTTCGACGTCTGCAAACTCCAACTCTCCTGGCACAAATCTCTCACAAGACTCATTTCGGCATAGCAGCCCTTTCCTGTGTTCATCGGAGAGCTTTAGTTCAACCGTCAAATCCATGTCAGGATAGAGAACCAATTCGTTCCCTGTTAATTGTGCAAGATGCCCCTCATCCAGAAAATGCAAGCTGGTGTGATGTTGAAATGCCTTATGGAGAGTAAAATTACCCTTACTATGAAATTCAAGTACCTCTTCATAGACCGACGCATCTATAAACCTGAGATAATAATCATGCGGGACTTTTTTCATATTTCCGCCCCCAAACAATCACACATATACCAGTGCGAGTTCGGCTCTTCAAAAATCCTACCATCACTTAACTGGAGGTATGTCGCATACAGAATATTATCCTGATACTTGCGCACCATGCCAACATCAGTAAAAAACTTAACGTTCCTGACTATAGCACCGATCACAATCAATTCTTGATAAAGACTTAATGCCTTGAAAGGCACACTGACATGCTTTCCTTTACAAAATGCCAGAACGCTTGCCCAGTTATTTTTAGAATGCGTAACAGACTCATTATTGACCAGCCTGTCAACGGTGCAAAAATGGCAAGGATTTCCGATTTCTGCAATATATGGCTGTCCTATACAAAAAAAACCACCCATCGGCCAACAAACGCTAATAGCACTTTGTGGCGAAGCTTTCGCCAAATCAAAATGCAGCTTCTTTATAGAATCATATTCATAACCATAACATATCAACACCACAAAACATCTGCCGCCTCTAACGGACTCAACGACGTCGTTTGAAAACTCTTTGAACTCTAAAACCCCAGAAAACTCCTGCCTAAAAACATCCTCAAAAAAGCCTTTCCTTCCCAAAGAGTGCACAACCACTGTCTTTTCAAAATATAATTCCTCAACAGCGCCAAAAGGAATGATCCCCTTCAAAAATTCAAACGCACTGTTTGCCTCCAGACCATTTTCAGAAAGTACCTCGTCCACATCGTCCTTGGTCATAACACTCGACAGTTTAAGCTGCCGAAGTGCTTTCAGCAGCGGTTGCGAGTGCACCTTTGAAACACCCATATCAGAGATAATTAAGCTTTCCGTTTCAAAATTCAAAATTTCATAGTTAGGTATGGTTATATTCATCATGCATTCCCCTGTAGAGGTTTTCTAGCCTCCGCCGGAAAACCTCGTTAAGTGGGTGACGGTTAAATTTACTCACTCGTCGGTTGTTGCTCGGTTATTGAATTGTGACCACACCCACCACTACCGCCGTTGCATCCACCGCCGCCTCCACATCCACCGCTTCCGCCGCACCCACCCTGGCTTCCTGATGCGCCGGCGTTACCTGCATACGGATTGAACCCGTACTCATTATCAAAACTAAAAAACAGCTCTCCAAACTCTTCACTTTTCATCTCAATTCTCCTGAGTCCACACAGATACTATCTTTGCCCACTTATAAACAAGTGACGATAGCAATCTAGCTTTCCTGGAAAAAAATGCAATTTTTGCATACTTCATAATGTAGGAAAATTTACCAACGACTTTAGGAAAGCTCCTTCATAAAAATCAGAAAACAAATAACTCTACGTAAGATAAAAAATCGCTACCCACGCTGAACAGGAACACTTAACCCTCGCAGAATTAATACCTTACGAAGCCTCAACCTGCACATATAACTTTTATTTTAATCCAGGACGAGCGTGTAGGACGCAGAACACATTCAAAGAATTTTATAAGAGAATCCGACATACGGTCTAACTTCAACTATTCGCCATATGTTCTTAGAGGAAAGGTCTGCGCGTTTTTTGCTGATCGAACCGGGATTCGGGCGGCGGAATAGTGATGCTCATCGGCGCTTTCCATTATGTTGCAGGGAAAACTCGGTGGTGGTGTCGATACTCTGGGACAAGGGCAGCAAAAACAGCGTCGCCGTACTCAGCAGAATTCCCGGGAAAGATGGCAAATCGCGCTGGCTATTGAAGCGGATCAACACCGAATAATCCCCTGCCTTGCCCCGGCCGGTTTCGACACTGTGAAACACCCCGGTTTCGCGTAACCGGTTACGAATTTACGCGGCATTCAGCGAGTCGTCGACCATGACATGGATCGGCTTGAGGTAGTCCTGACCGTCGGGCAACGTCCGCTCGGGCAGGGTATTGGTGGTCGCACAGCCAGTGCCCTACCAACGCCCCGTCGCCAAGCTGTACGGCGAAAACTCCGCAAACCGCCACCTCAACGCCAACGCCGCCGGGCGGCGCACCACCTGTTCCACCGTGACCGTCCACAACCGCTGCGCACCCTCGAACCGCGCCACCTCGGGGCCGTTGAGGATCAACGAAGTGCGCCCGGCCAGGTG
Source organism: Pseudomonas sp. GW704-F2 (assembly GCF_059423025.1). Lineage (NCBI taxonomy): Bacteria > Pseudomonadati > Pseudomonadota > Gammaproteobacteria > Pseudomonadales > Pseudomonadaceae > Pseudomonas > Pseudomonas sp. GW704-F2. The sequence goes on from NZ_JBWKXO010000033.1 coordinate 55,805, forward strand.
CATCACGTCGCCCGATGCAAAGTCGATGAACAACAACCCCGCCACCGGGTTGGCGTGCAGGTTGCCCAGGGTGTTGAAGAACAGGTTGCCGGCAAAGTCGGGGATGGTCAGCACGTCGCCCTCCACACGCACGAAGCCGCGGTTGCCGCCGCGATGGGAGACGTCCACCGAGCGTTCGCCGTCGATGTCCACATAACTGGCGACGAAGAACGTGTCGGCGTTGCGGATCATTGCGCGCGCGGCGTCATCCAGGCGGTTGCTGCGCTCGGCCACGCCCCCGGGTTGACGGGCGATCCCATCGACAGGGCGCAGTTGGATGTATTTGGGGCAATTGCCGAAGGTCTGGACCACATCGACCGCAAACCCCTCGGCATCCAGCGCGCCAACCCGACCATTCAGGCGATTGCGGCGGCGCGTGTCGAGGTCGATGCCGAGCAAGCCGACGGCGGCCCCTGGCTGCAGGGCCGAGCGCGCCGGGTCGCCGCTGCCAGGCAGGCTGTCGATCTGCAAGGTGTACGGGTCGGGTGAATGGGCAAACCCCGGCGCGCCTTCGATCATCGTCGCCCAGGGCATGCCGTGCGCGTCCACCACGCCGAGCATCAGGTACGGCAACAGCGGATAGAACCCCCGGTGTTGCTCGGGCAGATGATCGCGGATCACCTTGGCGCCAATCATGTCCATACGCTCGGCGGCGCCGGCGCTGGCTTGCATCTGCCGTTCGCCGGCGTGCCAGGGGGAGTGTTCGATCAGGTTCATGGCGATCACCTCGTGTCAGATAGCCAGATGCTGCGCCCCGCCACGCGGCGAGAGAATACCCACGTTCGGCAATCGAGCATTACGCCAACTGAAATGCCGGATGCTCGCGCAACGCCGCCACGCAGTGATCGACAAAACTGCGCACGCGCATCGGCGCCTGGCGGCCTTCGCGGTAGACCACGTTGACCGGCAACGGCGCCAGTTCGTGGGCGGGCAGGACGCGGCGCAATTGCGCGCTGACCAGGTGCTCGTGAACCGGGTAGCTCAGGCACCGGATGATCCCCGCGCCATGCACGGCCGCATTGATCGCACCTTGCACCGAGGTGCAGCGCAGGCGTGTACGCGCCTTGAGGTGGGTATGGGGGAAATCCCAGTGGACCTGATCGGCGCTGGCGATCAGGCGATGCTGCTTGAGCTCGTGCGGGTGCGCGGGTTCGCCGTGGGCCGCAAGGTAATCGGGGCTGGCGCAGAGGACCTGCCGCACCTGGCCGACTGGCCGCGCGATCAGCGACGAGTTGGGCAACGCACCGACCAGGATCGCCACGTCCAGCCCCTCTTCGTGCAGGTTCGGGTAATAGTCGTGGTAGCGGGCTGTCAGGAACACATCGGGATGGCGATCCATATAACCGGCCAGGATCGGCGCCATCACATACCGGCTGAACAGAAACGGCAGGAACACCCGCAGATTGCCCTGGGCCTGCACATGTGAGCCGTTGGCCGAGGCTTCGGCGGCGTCCACGGCCGCCAGCAGGCGGACACAGTCGGCGAGGTAGGCACGGCCGGCTTCGGTGAGACGGACACCCCGCGTGCTGCGTTGCAGCAACGCCACCTGCAGACGTGCTTCCAAACGCGCCAACGCGCGCACCAGCGTCGCGCCGGACACCCGGGCGCTGCGCGCCGCCGCCGCCAGGCTCGGTTGCCCGGCCAGCGCGGCAAACAGCTGCATATCGCGATAGCGCTCCATCAGTTCGGCCGCTGCGGCGCCGGGTTCAGGCCACGGTCCTGCGCGAAATGCTGGGTGAGGAAGTCGACGAAGGTCTGCACCTTCGCCGGTACGCGGGCGCCCTTCTGGAACACCACCTGGATCGGCAGCGGCGCGGGCTCGAACGCGTCGAGGACAATCTCCAGTTCACCGGCCGCCACCGCCGCCGCCACCTGATAGGACAGCACCCGGGTCATGCCCCAGCCGATGCGCGCCAGGTTGATCGCGGCGTTGTTCGCCGTGACCACCAGGCGCGGCTCGATGGGCACCGTCAGTTCCTGCTCGCCGTCGACGAATTGCCATGCGCTGATCAATTGGCTGGCCGACGACGTAGCGATTTTGGCCTCACGCAACTGCGTGGGATGTTGCGGCCGCCCGTGCCGGTCGAGATAGCCGGGCGACGCACACACCACTCGCCGCACTTCACCGACCTGGATCGCCTGTTGCCCCGGCTCCTGCAGATGGCCGATACGCACGGCCACGTCGACACCTTCGTCGGTCATGTTCACCACGCGATCGACCAGCAAAGCGTTGATGTTCACCAGAGGAAAACGATCGAGGTACGCCCCCAGCAACGGCGCCACATACAGCTCGCCAAACAGCACCGGGGCGGTCACGGTCAGTTGGCCGCAGGGGATGGAATAACTGCCCGCCGCCGCTTCCTCGGCTTCATTCAGCTCGGCGAGGATGCGTCGACAATCTTCCAGGTAGCGCTGGCCGGCTTCGGTCAGGTGCAGGCTGCGAGTGGTGCGCGCCAGCAGTTGGGTGCCGATGCGCTGTTCCATCGCGGCAATCGCCCGGGTCACGCTGGGCGGCGAGGTTTTCAGGCGGCGTGCGGCGGCGGCGAAGCTCTCCTCCTCGGCCACCGCGAGGAACACCTGCATTTCATGAAAGCGGTCCATCGGTGTCCCTCTTGAAGGTTACTGTGATTGCAGGCCCACCGCCGTGCGTGGCATGCCGACAAACCCCGGCAAGGCTTCGATACTGGCCAGCCAGGCGCGTACTTGAGGGTAGTCGGCCAGCGACACATTGCCTTCCGGCGCGTGAGCCACGTAGGTGTAGAAAGCGATGTCGGCAATGCTCGGCTGCTCACCGACCAGGAAGCGGCTTTGGCCCAACTGCTGCTCTACCAATTGCAACAAGGCGTGGGAGCGGCTGATGGCGGCGACGGTATCGACATCCGCGCCAAACACCACCGCCAGCCGCGCGGTCGCCGGCCCGGCGTGGAGCTGACCGGCGGCGGCCGACAGCCAGCGCTGCACACGCGCCTGCCCCAGCGGGTCGCTCGGCAGCCATTGGCCGTTGCCGTACTTGCTCGCCAGGTACAGCAGAATCGCGTTGGAATCGGCGAGTACGGTGCCGTTGTCATCGATCGCCGGCACTTGGCCGAACGAGTTGATCGTGTCGACGAATTCAGCGGTTTTGTGCGCGCCTTGCTTGAGGTCGACCAGGATGAATTCGCTGGGCAGGCTCAACAGCGACAGCATCAGCTCGACCCGATGGGAATGGCCGGACAGGGGGAAACCATAGAGTTTGATCGCAGGCTGGGACATGAAAGGCTCCAAAGAAGTGGGGGTCTTGACGCCAGGCATGTTCCGCCGTGGCGCCTATCGATGGAATCACCAGGATTTACAATCGAGCATTTCACGCGGTGAAACAATCACCGACAGTCCATCGCTTGGCCGTCAGCGCTCTTGCAGCCGATCGCGCAAAAACCGATGGCTCCTGGAAAACAGGCGCCGGTAGGTGAGCAGCACCGCGCCGACCGTGCCCAACGCCGACGAAGCGGCGATCAGAAACATGATCACGATCTGGTAGCGCACCGCATCCACCGGGCTCTCGCCCGCCAGCACCTGGCCGGTCATCATGCCGGGCAGGCTGACGATGCCGACCACGGCCATCTGGTTCAGCGTCGGGATCATCCCGGCGCGCACCGCCTGGCGGATCGCTTCCTGCGCCGCTTCCCAGCGTGAGCCGCCGAGGGCGAGGATCATCTCGATGGTGTTGCGGCCCGAGGTCAGTTCCTGGGTCATGCGCTCGATGCCCAGGGACACGCCGGTCAGGGTATTGCCGAGGATCATGCCGAGGATCGGGATCGCGTACTGCGGCTCGTACCATGGGTGGATGCGAATCACCGCAAACAAGCCCACCGCCGTGACCAGCCATGAACTACCCCACACCGAGACGATGCTGTCGATCCGTTGCCCACGGTAAGTGCGCCGCCCGCGCCCCGCCGCCGACAGGCCGGCAATCAGGGTCATCGCGCACATCAGCGGCAGCACCACGTACCAATAGGCGAACGCGAACACCCAGCCCAGCAGATAACCGATCGCCAGCAGTTGCACCACGGTACGCACGGCAGCCCACAGCAACTGGCGCTCCAGGCCAAGGCGCAACGCCAGCGACAGCGCGCCGTTGATCAGGATCAGCGCGGCAGCGATGGCCATGTCCAGCGCGGTCAGGTTTTGGTAGTTCATGCTTGGGTGGCTCCGCTCAGCACACCGGCGCTCATGTGCAGGTGGATGTCACTCATGCGTTGGGCCTGTTCCAGGTCGTGGGACACCCAGACATACGCGCGGGTGGGGTCATCGGCGAACCAGGCATCGATCAGCGCTTCGACATCACGCGAGGACGCGGGGTCGAGGGCAGCGGTGGGTTCATCCAGCAACAGCACCTCGGGGTTGAGCTGCAGGGTGCGAATCAACGCCACCACCTGGGACTCGCCGCCCGACAGGTCACTGGCATTTTTTGCCAGGAAGTCCGGCGACTTGCCGGCATGCTGCAGCAGCGCGGTGACGGTCGCCAGCTCGAAATGACGTTTACGCAGGCTCTTGAGGCTGAACGGGAAACGCAGGTTGTCCAGCACGGTGCCGTCGATCAGCGCCGGGCGTTGGGACAGGTAGCAGATGCGGCTGCGGTACTCGGGAATGTCTGCGTTAGCGATCGGCCGATGATTCCACAGGACCTGCCCCGATGTGGGCGCGTCCAGCAACGCCAGTGCGCGCAGGAACACGCTCTTGCCGGAACCGGACGCGCCGGTGATCGACACGCGGTCGGCGCGGTGCAGGGCGAAGTCAGTGGGCTGGAGCAAGACCGCCTGGCGACGCTCATCCCGGCGCGCCAGGGCGCGGGTTTCGATCAGTGCGCTCACGGACGCGAGGCTCCTCATGTTTCGGTCAGGCGCAATGGTGAAGCAGGCGCGCAGGCTTTTCATAGCAAAAGTTCAAGCGATGGCGACCGGTCCCGTGGCGGGCGCCTTGCAATCACCCCCTGCCCTGCCTATATTTGCCGCCTGGCGCTCTCTACGCCACCCTCCGCGGAAAGGGCTGCGCCCAAGACAGTGAAACACTCACTCATTTCTACGACTCCCAACCTTAAAGCGGAAAAGGTGTGTGCAAGGAGCTCGTATGTCGCAACGCCGCGTATCCTCGACCACTGATGGCCGTCTCAACCTTGAGCAGCAGCGCAAGCGCGCCAAGGAACTGTTGCCGCGCCTGAAAAGCGAAAACCCAGACGCCACCTTGTCCCAGGCGCAATGGCAGATCGCCAAGCAGCTGGGTTTCAGCAGTTGGCCGCAGCTCAAGGCCCATGTCGACGCCATCGACTTCGCCGCCCGCCATCCCGATTTCGCCGCCAGCGATGAAGCCCGCACCAGCCATTGGCGCTGTGGCAACGACATTGCCCACAGCCTGCAATTGGCGGGGTTCAAGGGGCACTTCCAGATGCTCACCGACCCGCTGTGCATGGGCCCGGTTCGCGACCTGCCCCGCGAGGCATTCCGCGCCATGCGCAGCACGTTCATCAGTCACGCCTTTGCCCTGGGCGAAGCGGATGTGGCGCGCCGTGTCGCCGACGAATACAACCAACTGGAAACCTTGGCCAGCGCCGAACACAGCGTGCTGTGGTGCGAGGCGGATGCGTATGACCAACTGTTCCTGATCCGCGCCCTGGCCGCTCTTGACCAGGCACCGCGCAAGCTGGAACTGATCGAAGTGGACCGCATCCCGGGGGTAGAACGGTTTATCGGCATTGGCCAATTGGCCCCCGACGTACTGGCGTGGTTATGGCCGCAGCGGCGCCTGATCGACGACGAGGCGGTGCAGTTGGCCAAACAGGCGTGGTCGGCGTATTGCGCCAGTTCCCCGGTGCAGTGGGCGGAACTGGCCCACGGGACGCACACGGCGCTGCCCTTTCTTGCACGCGCTTTACTGCGCCAGTTGCAGGAGTTGCCCGGCAGTCAGGATGGTTTGTCACTGACCGAACGCCTGTCCCTGGCCTACATCGCCGAAGCGGGGCCGGTAGCGTTCGGGCGCGTGTATGCCGAGTTGATGGCCAAGCGCGAACCGCTGCCGTTCCTCGGCGACATGATGTTCCATGCACTGCTGCGGCCGTTGATCGACGGCGAGCATCCTTTGTTGACGGAAACCGAGGCCCATCTTGAATGGCCTCGGCGGGTGCTGGCGCTGACAGCGCTGGGGCACACCGTGCTGGGCGGCGATGCTTATTGGCTGGACCACGCCAGCCATGAACGCTGGGTCGGCGGTGTTTGCCTGAGGCCCGGCCAATCGCATTGGGCCCTTGATGAACAGCTGTCGCCGGTATGGCGGCCTTGATTCGCGGGGTGGGGGATTTCGTCCGGGCCGGACATAATATCTGTGAGGCCCAGTGCAAGGTGCTTTCAAGGTAATCACCACCGTTGATGACGACGAAGACTGGCGTCAAAAAGCGTTAAGGAAACTCTAAAAAAACTCCCAGATTTGGTGAAATACCCGCCTCGCACAAATCGAACGGTTGAGCCCCGATGAAACAGATGTCCTTCGCCGATGCCGGGTATGCCGACAAACGTAGGCAGACCCGCCATGAGCGCTTCCTGATCGAGATGGATCAGGTCGTGCCCTGGAAGGGCTTGATTGCCCTGATCGAGCCGCATTATCCGAAAGGCGAAGGCGGTCGTCCGGCGTATCCGTTGCTGGCCATGTTACGGGTTCACTTGATGCAGAACTAATGCGGACTGATCGCCCTGAAATACAGCGATCAGAGGAAAAAACCATGAATTAAAGACAGGAAAGGTCTGTTTTCGACCGACTCAGCATTTTTTGAACCTCAAGCAGCGAGGACATCAAAAATCGATGAGTACTTCAGACCTTCCCTAAGGGCTGCTGGGCTTACGTTGATGACATTGCGCCTGATCATGGCCCTGCATTCGTAAAATGCCAGAGCATCGACCAATAGAGAAACTAATACCGAAGATAGCATTACTCCATTGCAGCCGATGCTGTCTTCCAATAAAAATTTGCGCTTGTTAAATCATCCTAAGGAGCAGGAAAACAAGTCTCTTGTTAGTACTGAGCGCATATGACAGACACACCCATTTACCCGCTGCTTATTGAACAGAACCGCTCTGAAAATTACAGGGAAACACCAAAACTAGAGGCGACCCTCAAAAAGAATCTTATGAAGAAAACGCCTATCCGCACAGCACTCATATACTCTAACGCCGTACTTTTCATTTCGTTAGGAATCGCAGCGCTGCTCCTTGACGAAAACGGAACAGTGATTGCTGGCGAACAAACATTTGAAAATCCTATAGAAGCCATTATAACCAGCTCGCGAAAGTCGACCCTAAGTATAAATCAATCTTATAAAACTCACGATGCTTTACAGGAACTCTCTGTAGTGGTCTAATGAAACCGGACACCCATTTAGGCGAGAATGCTCGCCAGAACGAGGTGTCAGATGACCAAACAACGCCGTACCTTTTCCCCTGAATTCAAACGCGAGGCTGCCGACCTCGTTCTCAAGCAGGATTACAGCTTCATTGAGGCCAGCCGCTCGCTTGGTGTCGGGGAGTCGGCTTTGCGCCGATGGGTCGACCAGGTGCAACAAGAACGCACGGGCGTCACCCCGCAGAGCAAAGCGCTGACCCCGGAGCAGCAGAAAATCCAAGAGCTGGAAGCCCGAATTGCTCGCCTTGAGCGGGAAAAATCGATCTTAAAAAAGGCTACCGCGCTCTTGATGTCGGAAGATCTCGAGCGTTCGCGCTGATTGACCAGTTGAGCATCCACGAGCCGGTTGATTGGCTGTGCAAGGTGTTTGAAGTGACCCGCTCGTGCTACTACGCTCGGCGTCTCAGGCGCCGCACACCGGAAGTAGAACGCCTTCGATTGCGCAGTCGGGTGAACGAGTTGTTCACCCAAGGCCGCAGTGCTCCCGGTAGCCGTAGCAT
>NZ_JBWKXO010000034.1:0-63766 GCF_059423025.1 Pseudomonas sp. GW704-F2
GGCTCCGTAAAGAGATCGGGAGCACAGCATCAGGCTTCAATGGGCGGCTTTGAATGTGTAGGTGATGGATCGCTTACTTCGTTATCGGAAGAAAGAACTGGTTGTTCAGCGATACGCCCAAAGGCGCTAGGGCAAGTACTCAACTTTACAGCCTGGTCGAGACTGCCAAAGCCAACGACCAAGAGCCCTATGCGTGGCTGCGCCACGCACTAGAACGGTTGCCACTGGCGACCTCGGTTGAAGATTAAGAAGCGCTGTTGCCGTGGAACTGCTCGCCGGTGTCGCCTAGCTAAGCGTGCCACCCATCTTGACGTCGGTGGGGTTTATGGAGCGCGTACAAAAAAGCTTGAGTTACAGGGTGTTAAATTACGGCTCGAAGCGGCGCTGTTGGTAGATCCAGTCAACGATTTCGCCGTCCGGGCAATAGCCGCTGACGGTGTCGCGGAGCAGTTGACGAACGCGGATATAATCGTCTTGATCCACGGCAGCGAGCAACTCGCTCAGCTTGACCTTGAGAACATCCCAAGAAAGGTGATCTTCATTAGCGCTCATGATCATCGGGTGCCGAGTGGCTAAAACGTTGTCACCAATCAGCAACTCTTCGTAAAGCTTTTCACCCGGACGTAGACCGGAGAACTCGATGGCAATATCACCATGCGGATTTTTTTCGGAACGAACGCTCAGGCCCGATAAGTGAATCATCTTTTCAGCCAGCTCGACGATTTTAACCGGTTCGCCCATGTCCAGAACAAAAACATCTCCACCCAGCCCCATCGAGCCTGCCTGGATAACCAGTTGAGCCGCTTCGGGGATAGTCATGAAGTAGCGGGTGATTTTCGGATGAGTAACAGTTAACGGTCCTCCAGACTTGATCTGTTTGTGAAAGAGCGGGATCACCGAGCCGGAAGAACCCAGCACATTACCGAAACGCACCATGGTAAAACGCGTTTTGTTAACCCGCGAGATGTTAGATCTATCACCAAATAATACTGGTGCCAGCTCAAGGCTTAAGGCTTGCAGAGTCAGCTCAGCCAGACGTTTGGTGCTGCCCATCACGTTGGTCGGGCGAACGGCTTTGTCTGTAGAAATCAGTACAAAATTCGACACCCCGGCCTGGAGCGCTGCCTGCGCAGTATTCAGCGTACCGAGAACATTGTTCAATACGCCCTCTGCGATATTGTGTTCAACCATTGGCACATGTTTGTAAGCCGCTGCATGATAGACCGTGTCAACGTGCCAGGTTTTCATCACATCCAGCAGTTTGGACTCATTACGTACAGAGCCGAGGATCGGCAACAACTTCACCAGTAGCGACTCTCGGGTAATACGTTGCTCAAGCTCTGAAAGAATGCTGTAGAGGTTGAATTCACTGTGCTCAAATAATAACAACGTGGTCGGCTGCAGGGCGAGAATCTGCCGGCAGAGCTCTGAGCCAATGGAACCGCCCGCCCCTGTTACCAGGACACTTTGCCCCTTGATACAATGCTCCAGCAGCTCATCCTGCACAGGTACCGCATCCCGCCCCAACAAGTCGGCGATGTCGACTTCCTGAATATCATCTACCTTGACCCGGCCACTGGCCAAGTCCATGAATCCGGGAACGCTTCGTACATGAAGAGGGAAACCCTCAAGGAAGCCAAGGATTTCGCGGCGGCGACCTCGGTTCGAAGAGGGAATGGCCAGTAGAATTTCTTGCGCCCCCGTTTCCTCGATCATCTGCTGAATTCGCTTGGGCTTGTATACCTGCAACCCGGAAATAACGCGCTCAGAGATTTCATTGTCATCGTCAATAAATGCCACTGGACGCATTATTCGCCCCATGCGCAGCGCAGCGACAAGCTGATTACCAGCAGCCCCCGCACCATAGATGGCAACCCTGGGTAACCCGTTATCCCTGCTAGTGAATGGTACGTGTTGAACAGCTGTAAACCAGTCCCCCAAGAAATACTGGCGCATCGCCAGACGCAGCCCGCCAATCATGATCAGACTAAGCCACCAATAGTTGAAGATGATCGAGCGCGGTACCACGTTTTGATGATTGCTATACCAATATACAACCACACCAAGAATAAGAGCTGACAAGCTGACTGCCTTGATGATTGCTATTAATGCGTCGTTACCAAAATAACGCATCACTGCACGGTACATCCCGAAGCGAATGAACAGAGGGACGGCCACCAGTGGGGCGGCGACGAATAGCCAGAAATGTCTGCTGACAGGATTTATCATTTCGTCGATACCAAGGCGAACGAGAAAGGCCACCCACAAGGAGAGCCAGACCAACACGACGTCGGTCCCGACCTGGATGAAACGCTTTTGTCGGCGCGAAAGCGCCAATAGAAACAATCTAACTTTATCCATAAAATCCCCGCCGTTCTTTACTATCTGCCCCTGAAGGTCCAGAGACGTGCATCGTATGCCCTCGGCACACTGTGAAGACAAAAACTGTTAATTTATTTTAAGTTAGAATTTTCAACTGCACCCGCGTTAAATTTAACCGTGAGAAAAATAAGCGGAATGTAAGCAAAAACCAATCCAAAAAAACCCACCATTGGGAATTTAGTGACTAAAAAAGCAATTGGCAATAACCAAAATATATTTATACAAAGCACAGCGACAGTAACGGGTAAATGTCCCGTAAACTTACGCGATGCGAACTGGTAACCGTGACTTCGGTGGGCCTCATATACCTTATCCCCTCGAAGCAATCTGCGAATCAACGTAAAGGTCGCATCGCAAATAAATACGCCGAGCATAATCAGCCAAGCCCAGATAAAGCCCGGCTTAGACCATGCCGCTTGCAGCGACAGAACACCCAACGTAATCCCCAGGAAACCGCTACCTGCGTCGCCCATGAATATTTTAGCCGGAGGAAAATTCCAAAAAAGAAATCCGGCTACCGCCATGGCGAGTATTGCGGGTGCCCAAATCAAATTTTCAGCGCCGAAAAGAAAGTAAATGGCGCACATCCCTAAACATGCGCTGATTGCCTCAACACTGGCTAGCCCGTCGATACCATCCATGAAATTATAAAGATTGAGCATCCATACAAGATAAAACGCTGCCAGCGCATGGCCTATCCAACCCAAATCTATAGCGATGCCAAAGATACTGAGAGCAGGTAATCCATTGAGCCAAAACAGTGCCCATAGCGCCGATACAAAATGACCTAACAACCGCCAACGTGCCGCGATATGCCCATGATCGTCCATAAAACCGATCACCGCTACTAAGCTACCGGCGCCGAGTAACCCAGTTAGCCAAGCATAGGGTTGTAATTGCAGGCATCCGAGCAAAACCAACGAAATCAAGAACGTCACGACAATTGCAACTCCACCGCCACGCGGAGTAGGAATTGAATGGGAACTCCGTTCGTTCGGGATGTCCATAATGCTACGATGCAACGCGTAGCGTCGCAACACTGCCGTCAAAACCAAAGATAACAACGCAACTATCGGAAAAATATACCAATACTTCATTTAGTTCGCTCGTTGAGAAAATGATCTGCCGTCTTGCGTAACCCCTGATCCACAGTGATCACCGGGCTCCATTCCAACAAGCGGCGAGCTTTGGTAATATCGACTTGCAACGAATCACATAGCCGTTGAGAAAGTGCAGTCTTCCCCAATAGCTTAGCGCCAGCTTTCAGTACCCACTCAGGAACAGACAACAGGCGTGCAGGACTGTTCAGCACATTTGCCAGTTTTTGTAATAGTTGCGTAGTGGAAACATCCTCGCCATCACTCACCAAGAATGTCTGATCGCAAGCCGCAGGGTGACTCACGCACGTGATTATGAAGTCCACCAGATTATCCAAAGCAACCAGACTGCGCTGATTACGTATCGCGCCGAATGGCAACGGTATTCCCCTTTGCAACCACTTCATCATGCTTTCGAAATTGGCGGTCACGCCCGGACCATAAACGAGCACTGGGCGAATAATGACAACTTCCAGGTCTGTCTCGGCAGCGATCAGACGCAAGCCTGCTTCGGCTTCCATTTTAGAAACGCCATATGGATCAACGGGTGCAGGCACATCAGTTTCCCGGTATGGATGCCCAGGCACGGTGCCCTCTCCATTGACTTTCACCGAACTTACGAAGATGAACCGCTTAGCACCTGCCATTGCGGCGCTGCGCGCCAATTTCAGCGTGTACCCGACATTGACCAGACGAAAAGCGGCCAGAGGATCAACTTCTGTATCATTCATGACGTGGACACGTGACGCGAGATGGATCACGACCTCAGCGCCTTTCAGCGCATCGAGGTCCGCATCAATAATGGAAAAATCGGGAACATGATGATAAACGACATTTTTGGCGGGCTGTGCGGGTACTCGTCGAACGATCGCGCGCACGTGACCATCAGTAAAGCTCATGAGTTTTTCAATCAAGCGCTTTCCCACAAACCCACTGCCACCGGTAACCAATATTCTGGTCATTTCTTCTGTCTCAAAATTGCCAATACGACGCACAATACTGTAAATACGATTTTATCGCGAACACGTCTACGGCACTTATAACCGGAGAAGGCTAAGCGAATCAGAGCGACTCGGCGCAAACTTATCCAACGTTGAACGAAAGGAGTATTTTCAACGCCCGTTAACCTAGAAATCAAAGCTGCCTGACTTAGCCACCAGCCGTTGAAAACCTGAAACAGTCGACTTTTAAGTGCTTTTAAACCGCTATTTACTCCGACCTGATTGTTACCATGTTGTCGATAACGCATATATGAGTGAACATCTATGATCCACTTATACCCATGAGTACGACTGAAGGCATAGCAGTACCAATCGTGAAGGGTAACGTTTTGAATATCCGAAAAACGATTAGCAATATGCTTCTGTAAATCGTGAAATAGCTCTTTTGAGAACACGTAAGTACACCCTGGGCCTGCAGCCTCGAAAAGATGATCGAACTCCACCTGGGGCTGAGACTTAACGATAAGTGTTTCTTTGCCATCAGGCCAAAATGCCGTGACGTTACTTGAATAGCCCTGAGCAACGGCTGAATGCATCACTCCAACAGCCTCAATCAACTTGTTGGGTAGCCAGATATCATCTTGATCAGCGAAGGAAAAGTAATCAAACTCCTTGAGCGGGGCATCGTTGATTAGCCGAAAAAAATTAGGTGCCGCGCCCCCGAACTTCCTCCCGTGCTCAAGGACCACGACATTCGGATTGCGCTCAGACAACGCACTGACCCACTCTTCAGTCTCGTCATTTGAGCTGTCGACGCTGATGAGCAATGTCACCGAAACGCCCTGCTGATTGAGTATTGAATGGACCTGATCGGAGATCCATTTCATGCCATTAAAAGCAGCGAGAAGAACAAGGAACTTAGGTTTCACAAATATATCCGAATAAAAATCAAGAAAAGACCGAATGATAATCTTCGACCACCTTCAAAGATGAAGCGTAGAAAACGGTGGCTATCCCAATGAGCATTAGCCAATAGAGAAATCTGCTTCGATAGTCAAATAATCGAATCAACATAACAAAGCAAGACATATCAAAAAAACCAAAAATCTCGGCAGATCTCAATGAAAAAGAATCGTTCCACGAGAGAGAAACCTGCAGGGCCAAACCGACGGCCGACAGACTTAAAACAAAACGCTCAGATTCGGTGAGTCGTTGATAAAGTACAATCAACACCGTCACAACCAGCGTGATGCGCGAAAGAAAATAGAAAGAGAACAATGACAGTGCGCTTGTATGATATTCGCCGTTAATATAAGGCGCCAGACGACTAAACCCACTCAAACGATCAGCAAATCCTGAAATCAAAGTACTCAACGCAAAAGCCGAGCCCAAGAGAACAGCAATCCCCACTCGTCCAACGTATCTAAACCCAAGTATGACGAGGGCGAAACAAGGAAGGAACACGATGACCGAAAGATGAAAACCAAGCGCTAAAAAATAAAAAATCAGGCCCTTTGTTTTCTGTCCCGTGTAAAAAAACATCATGCCACAGGAGGCGAGTGCTATCGCAACTCCGACACGAACCTGAACCATATCTTGAACGATATAGAATCGAGAAAAAATCATAAAGAAAAGCAGATAAGAAAAATAACCACGCAAAACAATATTTGAAAAAACTGATTTGGCGTATACCGAAATCAATGCAACAAGAGAAAAAAACACATAATCTGGCAGACCCAGCCAATGTATAAAACTGAACGTCAGTAAAAACCCTGGATCTTTAAATTCTTCAAATATTGATTCAGGCGACGTTCCGACTCGATAGAGCCAGTCAATATGATTCAAATAATCAGGCGCCACGTCAGATGCGCGCAGGCCTGCAAAAAGAACTAAGTATAAAAACAAAACAGCAAATAAAACGCGTGAAATCGCTGTTATGTTTTTCTGGTCGCGCACCAACGAAAAAAAACCGCACGATAACGCAGTCAAAAAAATTAACAGGTACAACATCAAAACCTACCTTTGAACATATTTCTCACTATGCCATCATAAAAAGCCTGGCACAACAATTTCGCGGAATACAACTTCCTCTTGGAACACAGCGTATAGCACACAATATAATAAGGAACCTTCCGCGCAAACTCAAAACGAGTCTGAATACGCGTGTTACTCCACACTGCAAGATAAGCAGCATTACGCACAATAAAATAGTTTCTAAAATCACTGTGCAGCGTAATTCTTTTTCCTAGAAGGGTTACAAACTCATCACCAATGCTGTGGCGCATTGTAACAAGTGGAGTCAAGTACGACCCATAACCAGCTATGGAGGCCCTCTCCCCCCACTCTATATCGACCCAATCAATAAACAAACTTTCCTGCATCAACCCTACGACGCTAAAAACACTAACCCGAATCAAAGACCCGGAAGCAATAATGTAATTACTAAGCACCGGAAGTGTAGAGTCTAAATCGATATCAATTTTCTTAGTGCCAAAAAATGACGACCTAAGTATTGGGGCTGCATCACCTGTTTTTTCATCGACAAATACAGGTCCTATTGCACCAACTTTAACACCCATATCGAGTAGTTTCTTCTCCTCGGCCAACAATGTGTTAACGGTACCCGGTAACAACTCACTGTCTTGGTCGAGCAGCAAAACGTGTGAATAGCCCGCTTTTTCGGCAAGTTGAGCACCAACATTATGTGCACGGGCTATACCGTAATTATCCTGAAGGGATTTATAAAATAATTTCCCGTCATCAAATCTACCCGCGTAATCATCAATACTTGATGCTGGCGTATTATCAATAATATACACAAGCTGAATCTGCTCATGGATACTGAGCAGCAACCTATCAAGTACGACCAGATCAGGTTTAAAAAGCACTACTACTGCGGCAACGGAAGAATTCATATAAATATTCTTAAAATATTGTTAACGTAGAGAAGCAAATGAACCAAGCATTTTTCTTGCTATCGCCGACCATTCATATGCTTTTACGTCATGCTCCGCATGAGCCCGCATAGTGGCTAAAGCTTGCTGGTCCAATTGAAGATAACGCAATATCTGAGAAACTATCCTCTCAATCGTTACCTGTTGAACATATAATGAATTAATTTCACTGGCCGGCCCATAATTTGAAACGACTATACAACCCGACGCCAGAGACTCTAAACAAGGATAGTGAAACGCATTATCCTGGAGAAGCCCAATGGCGATAAACAAGTCAACGCCTCTATAAAATTTCGCCAAATTTTCATCTCCATGAGGCGCACTCATCTCGATAAAGTCATAGCCTTTCAAGGCTATCGTTTTTGGAAGTTCGAAAGCCACTTTTAAGATTAAGTTCTTACCTGTCGTTGCTCTAACAAACTTTACTGCCTGCACAACCTCATAGGTGCCCTTCCAAGCCAGCTCCCGACCTATGCAGCCTAGAACTATTTCTTCGGAAGGAAACGGCCTGGGCGAAAACTTGAATATTTCCAAATCAATCCCCGGTTCAACAACACATTTCGCCTTTAACAACTTATAACTTTGGTAGATCTTGCCATTAACAATTCGTCGGAGCGGTAAGAAATATGAAGCCGACGCCATGAGATAGCCAAAGAAACCTATAAAACTTTTCTTATCATAAAAACTAGGTTCATAAGCCTGAATATAATAAAAACCTTTACCTGTCCCCAGAGCGCCCAACGCGACCGGAAATGCAGTTAAATTATAGCTTGCCAAAAAAACATCATATTCTTTACGATGCTTTAAAATAAACAGGAACATTCCTATAAGGTTAAAAATTCCTCGCACCACCGGTATGCGATGAAAAACATTCGAAAATACTCTGACATTAGCGAGCGTCGGATAGTAAGGCTTATTAATGAAGTGCGGCCCTAAAAACTCGACTTCGTGACCGCTCTCTATCAACTCGGTAGACAGTCTCGACAATACCCTCATCCCGCCGGCGCTGGAAAACGCGAGCATCGGGATTAAAATTTTCATTGGCCGCTCTTCATCGATGGGTCCGTCTGACCCTTAGAATGGGTATTCAGTGCGTACATCACACATACAGCCATAACAATCCAATAGAGGAAATAATTGAATGCATAGGCTTCAACCACTCCATCAAAACCATGCCATCGTGTGAACAGCAAAACCAAAAAGTACCATGACATGGAAAACAACACCTCTGTGACTATATATAACTTATACATAGCTTTACCCAGCATGACGTAAGCAAGTATCCAGCTCCCAACTTTCATCACATCACCAATGAGCTGGAACGCGAAGAGATCCCTCATCGGCAAAAATTGATTACTAAACAGAGTATAGATAACAAAATCGCGTAAAAAATACACTGCCACACAGCCTACTATGGCAGCAGGAAGCACAATTTTATAACCATCAATCACTTCTTTCAGAATGGCATTATAGCCAACAAGTTCAGAAAGACGGGGTAGATAATAAACCCCTAGCGTGGTCGTCACCAGCAAGAGGTATGCACTGCTTAGCCGCCACATCGCCTCCCAATAACCAGCGTACTCGATTCCAAATTCATTTGTTAAATGATCTCGAATCAATATTTGAGCGATCGGAAGACACACAGCAGTGGTCAACGCCATTACAGCATACTTACTCAAATCAACAGCGATACCTTTATCGAACCGTCCAAAAAAAAACTCGACTCGAAACCACTCGGCATGCCTGCATAAAAAAACAGTCGTAACGAAAGCCAGCGCCTGGTATATGCCGAGAGAAACCAAAGCTCCATAAAGCCCTAAGAACCAAGTGAGTAAGCCAGTCACTATCAAAGATAAGAAACTGCCAGCAATGTTAGCGATCACTAATGTTTTTACATCTTTTTTTCCATTGATGATGGCCATCAACAAAGCATTGAATGTAAAAAATACCAGGGATAACGCAACCCACAAAAATACACTGGCGTATTCTTCTTTTTTAAAAAAATACAATGATAATCTATGGCTAAACACTGCAACCGCAATGCCTACAGCAAAAGAACCTACAACAGCCAAAGCTGTCGAGGTCTTCCAAACCGCCTGCTGCTTGCTCGGATCATCAGCATACTCAGCTGTGTACTTGGTAACACCGGTATTAACAGCACCACTGGAGAGCGTTATTATCATCGTAAGGGCGTTCTGTAGTTGCCCCAGAGCAGCATAACCTGACGGCCCAACATACAGTGCCAAAATCTTATTGATTCCCAAGAGGGTCAACATTTTAACGACAACAGCTATTCCGTTAAAAAAGCTGGTCTTCACAAGGTTCATTTGCTTTCTTTAACCACAAAACTATTGCATGCGCGCACGACGGCTTCAGCATCGCTCAGCGACAAGGTTGGACCAATCGGCAAGCTCAAGATCTGATTATGTATTTTCTCTGAGACCGGGAAAGAGCAGCCAGCTAATTCAGCATAGGCCTGCTGGTGATGTGGAGGAATCGGGTAGTGAATTAACGTTTGAATTCCACTTTCCAAAAAGTGTTTTTGAAGCGCTTCTCTTTGCTCGCAGAGCACAGTGTATACATGCCACACGTGACTTGTATTCTGCAAAGTCTCGAAAGCGTCGGACTCAGGCAAAACAATTGCGAGGTTACTGATGGTTCTGGTGTACAGGTCAGCAATCCGACGGCGGTGAGTCGTTTGCTCGTCCAGATATTTTAGTTTTACAGACAAACAAGCGGCTTGAATCTCGTCCAATCGGCTATTCATTCCACGGTACAGATTTTTGTACTTTTCGTGAGAACCGTAATTACGTAAAGCCCTAAGCGTCGACGCTAGCACTTCATCATTTGTAGTAATTGCACCCGCATCACCAAGCGCACCAAGATTTTTTCCAGGATAGAAGCTGAAACCGGAGGCATGGCCCCAGTTACCGGCTTTCCTTCCATCCATGCTGGCCCCGTGGGATTGAGCAGAATCTTCCAGCACGAGTAGGCCAGATCGCTCAGCGAGCTCCATGATGGCCGGCATATCCGCAAGACGACCATATAAATGCACGGGCAGAATCGCTTTGGTTCTGCTAGTAATAGCGTCTTCTGCCTTAAGGGGGCACATATTGAACGTCGCAGGGTCCGGCTCTACTAGAACAGGTACAAGTCCATTCTCTGATATAGCGAGAATACTCGCGATATAGGTATTTGAAGGAACAAGAATCTCATCCCCTTCGCTCAAATAGCCCAGCTCTTTCCATGCCCGGATGACCAGTACCAGAGCGTCAAGCCCGTTTGCAACGCCAATACAATGCTTCGTTCCGCAATACTCAGCATAGCTCTGTTCAAACTGCTGCAGTTCGCTTCCGCCTATATACCAACCGGAATCGATGACTCGGGTACACGCGTCAATCAGTTCCTGGCGGCACATGTGATTGATTGACTTCAAATCGAGAAAATTTATCATTTGGCTAAGTACCTAATAACTTTAGCTGGATTACCAACAACGACTGCATGATCAGGAATATCGGAAACGACTACAGCGCCCGCACCTACCATCGCGTACTCGCCAATAGTCACTCCTGGCAAGATCGTCGCGTTGGCACCGATGCTGGCACCTCGCTTGATAGTAATCCCTGAAAAAATCTCCGGGTAAACTTTGGAACGGGGCAAAGCGTCATTCGTAAATGTGGCGTTGGGTCCGATGAACACGCCATCAGCAACTACCGTTCCTTCCCAGAGAAATACGCCCGACTTTATCGTTACATTGTTGCCTACCGATACACCGTTTTCTATCAGCGTATGCGCACAAACGTTGCAGTTTTCACCAATGACCGCACCGTCAAAAATCACTGCAAACTGCCACACCCGAGTGTCTTTTCCGATGCTTGTGCTTTTCACATCGGCGAGCGGATGAATTTTAGGCATGTTTTGTCAGCTCCAAAAATGCGTCGTAATTCCGAATATAATCCTGTTCGTCGTAATAATCATTGGCTAACACTAACAACACACAATCTGCGCTGAACTCATGCATTTCGTGCCAAATCATTTTATCAATGACGATAGCCTTGTCAGCTGCGTCCAACCAAACTTCTTCTTTATTTACACCGTCGTCCATTTTCATCAGGCAACGTCCTGACACACAGACCGCGACTTGAGTGAGTTCCTTATGAGCGTGAAACCCACGAGGCACGCCGATTTGCGTATCGGCCAAATAATAGACACGCCTTATAGCGAATGGGATATTTTTGTTATTCTCAAGCACAATAAGGTGGCCACGATCATCACCCAATTTCTTGATATCTAAAAAATTTATCAAACTCATTCTACAGCTACCGATAAGCTTTCGACACCGAGGGCTTCATCGTCTTTAGCACTGACAATGTAATCTTCGGCTCCTGGCCATTCGATAGAAAGTAGCGGATCATTCCAATGAAGCGCCCCCTCAGACTTTTTATCGTAGTAATCAGTGGTCTTATAAAGGAAGTGCGTATCATCTTCTAACGCAACGAATCCGTGAGCAAAGCCTTCAGGAATCCACAGCATTAGATTGTTAACTGTATTTAATTCAACGCCAACCCATTGCAGATAGGTAGGTGAACCGGGGCGGATATCAACTGCAACATCAAAAACCGCTCCCCTTACAACCCGGACCAATTTTCCTTGTGCATGTGGCGCACGTTGAAAATGAAGTCCACGTAAAACCCCTTTAGCGGAATAAGAGTGATTATCTTGTACGAACACATTCGGGGCAGACAGGCCGAGATCCTTCAGAGCCGCATCAAATTTCGCTTGATTGAAACTTTCCATGAACCAGCCGCGTTCATCAGTGTGAACACCAGGTTCAATTATCACGACGTCCGGAATCGAGGTTTGGATCAATTTCATTTATCACAAGCCTCTTTAAGTAGCTTCTGCAGGTACTGCCCGTACCCTGTTTTTTTGAGTTTCTCAGCTTGTTCACTAAGTTGCTCTGGCGAGATCCAACCGCTGCTGAAGGCGATTTCTTCAAGGCAAGCTACTTTAAGCCCCTGACGGTGTTCGATGGTATGAACGAAGTGGCTCGCTTCAAGCAACGACTCGTGAGTACCTGTGTCAAGCCAGGCGAAGCCTCGACCTAACATTTCCACCGTTAATGATTTGTCGTCCAGGTAAGCCTTGTTTACATCTGTAATCTCGAGCTCACCACGCGGTGAAGGCTTGATGTTCTTTGCAATTTCAACAACACGGTTATCGTAGAAATACAAACCTGTAACTGCATAGTTTGACTTAGGCAGTGCTGGCTTTTCCTCGATGCTGAGCGCGCGGCCGCTGTGGTCAAATTCAACCACCCCAAAACGCTCAGGGTCCGAAACATGATAACCAAACACTGTCGCGCCGGAACTTTGAGACATCGCAGAGCGCAGATTATCGGAGAAATGCTGGCCATAGAAAATGTTGTCGCCCAGAATCAGACAGCAAGGATTATTACCAATAAACTCTTCGCCGATGATGAAAGCTTGTGCCAATCCGTCCGGGCTCGGCTGTTCTGCATAGGTGAGTTCGATACCGTATTGGCTACCGTCGCCCAGCAATTTTTTGAAGCACGGCAGGTCTTCTGGAGTAGAAATAATCAGGATTTCACGCATGCCAGCTAGCATCAGAACGGACAGCGGGTAAAAAATCATCGGCTTGTCAAAGATGGGCAACATCTGTTTGGACACGCCCAACGTCAAGGGGTGCAGGCGCGTACCGGAACCGCCTGCCAGGATAATGCCTTTGCGTTTAATAACCGTCATTTCTCTAAAACTTCCTTTAACATCCGAGTCACACCACCGCGCCATTCAGGCAGGTGGATGGAAAAAGTCTGACGCAGTTTCTCGGTATTGAGCCGTGAATTCAATGGTCGACGGGCAGGCGTTGGGAACCGCGATGTTGGAATAGGGTTTACAACCTTTACCTGCATCGGCAGTGCCATAGATTTGCCGTAATCGATGACCACCTGGGCGTACTCGTGCCAAGAGGTAAACCCTCCGGCCGCCAAATGATAAACCCCAGCTACAGATGGATCTATCAGTGCCTTCCTGACAGCAACTGCGCATACATCGGCGATAAGATCCGCGCCAGTAGGCGCGCCAATCTGGTCCGCAATGACGTTAAGTTCTTCGCAATCCGCAGCAAGGCGCAGCATCGTCTTGGCAAAATTATTGCCTTTTACACCGTAAACCCAGCTTGTACGAAAAATCAGGTACTTGCAGCCTGACGCTGCAATGGCTTGCTCGCCCATCAGTTTCGTAGTGCCGTAATAATTGACTGGAGAGACCGCGTCGTTCTCCTGCCATGGCGTGTCGCCTTCGCCGTCAAATACATAATCCGTGGAAAAATGCACAAACCAGCACCCGAGCTTGTTCGCCTCTTCAGCGATTGCCGCCACCGCCGTCGCATTGATTTGCAACGCAAGATCTTTATCGGACTCAGCCTTGTCCACAGCAGTATAAGCGGCTGCATTGACGATTATGTCCGGAGCTATTTGCTGGATGGTGGCGCGCAAGGACTGGTCACTGGCAAGGTCGCCGTACAGACCATTGCTCACGTTGCGATCAAGCGCGACGACAGTGCCCAACGTCGCAAGGGAACGTTGAAGCTCCCAACCCACCTGGCCATTTTTACCTAGCAGCAAAACTTTCATGTCAGGCTTTACGCTCGGTATAGTTTTTTTCGATCCATTGCTGGTAGTTACCGCTTTTCACGTTCTCTACCCAAGCTTGATTCTGCAGATACCACTCAACCGTTTTGCGAATACCCGAATCGAATGTCTCCTCGGGCTTCCAGCCCAGCTCACGCTGAATTTTGCTTGCGTCGATCGCATAGCGCCGGTCGTGTCCTGGACGATCCTGAACGTAAGTAATCAGCTGCGCGTGCGGACGATGAGACGACTCAGGGCAAAGCTCATCCAACAGGGCGCACACGGTGTGTACCACTTCGAGATTCTTCTTCTCGTTGTGACCGCCAATATTGTAGGCCTCGCCGATTTCGCCCTCAGTCACCACTTTATAAAGAGCGCGGGCATGGTCTTCCACGTACAACCAGTCACGAACCTGATCACCCTTGCCATAAATAGGCAGGGGCTTGCCTTCGAGTGCATTCAAGATGACCAGGGGTATCAGCTTTTCAGGGAAGTGGCACGGACCGTAGTTATTCGAGCAGTTCGTTATGATTGCCGGTAAACCATAGGTTCGAGTCCACGCCCGAACCAAGTGGTCGGAACCTGCTTTGCTGGCCGAATAAGGAGAGCTGGGCTGGTAAGGCGTCTGCTCGGTAAACAGGTCTTCCGGACCATCAAGGTCACCATATACCTCATCAGTGGAGATATGATGGAAACGAAAGCGCTGTTTGGCGTCAGGATTCAGACCCATCCAGTAATGACGTACCGCTTCAAGGAGAGTGTAGGTACCGACGATATTAGTCTGAATAAAATCCGATGGGCCACTGATCGAGCGGTCCACATGGGATTCTGCAGCAAGGTGCATGACTGCATCCGGCTGATGCTTTTCAAACACTCGCTTGAGTTGGTCGGCATCGCAAATATCAACGCGCTCAAAGCTATATCGGCTACTCGTGGCGATTTCTCCCAGTGACTCTAGGTTGCCAGCATAGGTCAGTTTATCGAGATTGACCACCAAATCCTTGGTATTGGCGATGATATGGCGGACAACTGCCGAACCAATGAAACCAGCGCCACCGGTCACTAATATTTTCAAAACACTCTCCTTAAACTCAAACAGCGCTAGAAGCGCTCATTCGTCATTAAAGCTTTCGCATTTGACTCTGGAAAAATTATGAACTAGGGGGAAGCACCTTATCATGATGGCTTTTCGCGATCAGCCTCATCTGGCCTCGCTTGGTCGTTAACGCGGTCCCCCTTTGGAAGGTCTGAAGTACACACCATTTTTTACGCCTTTGCCTGAGGCTCAAAAAATGCACGCGCATAAAAAAGGCTTTTTTGCTCTCAATTAATGATTAATTCGTAGACCGCGCCTTTCAGAGCCGTTGGCCTATATCACCTACTCACGCTGCTTATGCCGATCGACGGATTTATAAGCATCTATAAATTCGACAGGACGGTCATCGAATCGCCTCACGTGCGTCAAACTAAGTACAATAGCCGTTTTAAGCATCGATCTCGACGTGTTCTTTCACACAAAAAATATCGTTCTCTTTTTTGATTCGATACATTTCGGAATTCCGTTCGCAGCTCGAGCTCTTGGTAGAGCTCAACGCGTAACGTTGGTTCAAACACGACACCGAAATGCCATGACCTATCACGAACGACCCTCAATCAGTTAATCAGCCGAAAAAATCCACACCAACATTCATGCCTTTCCAGCAAGCCACGAACTGGCACATCATATTCGTTTGATACAGCGACTCTTCCTAGCTGGATCATGCCGCTATGAAACAGTTTCGCGTCAAATGAGCGCGCAACACGACAATGGACCGCCGCCCTGCGCGACCTTCTTCAGCTTTTGGATGATACCACTCGATAAAAGCAATCAATCCTAACACCTGCGCCCTCCCGAGCTGGGAGGGTCCGCGGCAAGTTTTTACCACATATACAAATCTTTTTCAGAGCTGCATAGCCGCGTTAAAACCAATTCGAAAGCCGAAAGGTTCAGCGTCGCTTATGGCTGCGGGCTTAGATTCAATACTCAGACTTACCAAAAATTTCACAGACAAGCGGGCACACGCCAGATAGCGGTGCCCTGGGGATCGAGAGCGATAAAAGCCATTCGAATAAAGACAGGTACGATCAATCACACAACGCCGCTCAGCTACTTTTGGACAGCTAAGGTTGAGCACCACTGATCGACTTAGCATCGCTAAGCGCACGAGAGAGCACGGTCGGGGTGCTACCGGTGGTAGAGGCGCCGCCGGCGAGAACCATATGCCTGATGAGCGCGATGAAAACCGCCAATACAGCCCCTCCAAACAAACCAAGCACCACGATAAGTAGACGATTTGGGTTAGCCGGCGCTAGCGGCTCGAGGGCCTGCTGATCGATAGTGACTAATTTGATGTCCGCCATATCAGTATTCAAGTGCCTCAAACGGGTCATCTCTGCACGCAACGGCTGAACACCGGCGAGAAAAACATCCTCATTTTTCCGTGCGCTCAGCACTTCAATTTCGCGGTTGGCCGCCAGCAACTGAAGTTCCTTCGCGATCTGGGCGACGCGAGGATCGGTGAAGTCATCCGACCTACGCTGCCCCAACGCGGCAAGCTCAGCCTTAAGCGCCTCCACGCCCATAAAATAAAGAGGGATTTGCTGATTATTTACTTCGGTGCGAATCAAGCTGCCAGAGCCCGCACTGTCAGAATCACCGAATGAAGACGGCGTAGCCGGTTTTTGGATACCTAAGGTTCTGGCGATTCCGACAGCTTCATTCAGTTGAGAAATACGATCGCTGCGCAACGCCTTCAATTGCGAACGTAAGGCCGCCAACTCGTCCTGTAACTGCGCACGCCTTAATGAGTCGACTTCGCGCAGAGAAGCAATTTTGGCTTCTTTCTCAACGTTGTAGTTCGAGCGCGCCGAATCGAGTTTTCCTTTGAGTTCATTGAGCCGGTTTTGGACGATTACACTCACATCCGCACTGATCTGCTCACGCTCACGGCCAATGGCGTAGTCAACCAAACCATTCAGAATGGCAACGCCATCGATACCTCTTGGATAAGTCATTTCAAGCTTGACATAATTGCTCATTGTATATTTTTTATCTGAATCCGGCAAAATCAAATGAATGGAATTGCGATTGAACGCCTCAAAACTCTGCTCCAGTGTCTCTCCCGGACGAACAAACCTTTCGA
Organism: Pseudomonas sp. GW704-F2; assembly: GCF_059423025.1. Lineage (NCBI taxonomy): Bacteria > Pseudomonadati > Pseudomonadota > Gammaproteobacteria > Pseudomonadales > Pseudomonadaceae > Pseudomonas > Pseudomonas sp. GW704-F2. The sequence goes on from NZ_JBWKXO010000034.1 coordinate 17,209, forward strand.
ATAGATTCTGGTTGGCCCTAAAGAAAGCTAAGCGAGTATCGTAAGATTCCAGCGCCGCGCCAATCTTGAGAAGCGCATCGGCCGGTGGCAGTTGGTAAACCTCAGAGCGATTCAGTGCATCCAAATCATTGATGGCCGCAGGACGCAACACCACACTGACCTGGTATTGTGGAGTTGCCAGAAACGCATAACACGCCGCAATCAAGCCAACTGCCAGTGTTACTAGAAGCAGTAGCTTTTTTTGATGCCAGACAGATTTCAAAAGCTCGACGAGATCTATTTCGCCGGAAGAACGTACTGTGGGGGCACGGAAACTACTACTCACAACAAAAACCTGCCTTCAAAAAGAAACTGCGGGCTCGTTATGCAGACCAAATTGTGTCTTTTTTATTCTAATTAGATGACCGTCAAAACCCAGCGTCTCTGCCAAATTTCGAGCGCACAAAATGCCTGTTATCGAGAACAGATTTCATTTTGCCATCTCTCTGACATATTACAAGTCTTGACATGAGCGGTAGGCTTTTCCTACAGGTATAGGGGTAGCCCTGATGCAGCACGTCCAAGGAGAGTGAAAACAGAAAGGATTTTCCGAATCTACGAGCTGAAACCCAATGAATCCGCGGATTTTTTACTTGAGGGCGGCCGCATCATTACAAGGCGGCGCAGAAATTGACGGGCTATTTTAGGGCAGTTTTCTGACGGACGGTTGTCTCAGTCTGCATGCGATTTTTGTGGAACGGGAGAGAGCTCCCTAGGCACGCCCTGCAGGAGTCGACTTATGACGCCGACTGCGCACCAATACGCCTAACAATGGCCCTATCAGCATGCCGACAATCAACGCCACGGTCACGAACACCGACACCGGCATCTGCCCGGTCGCCAGGCCAAGGAACGAGAGAGACACGCCCTGCTGGTTTTCGAGCACAAACGCTATAACCACCAGTGCGACCACCAGCACTGTCAGTAACACCACGGCGCGCTTAATCCCACGCATAATCTTCTCCTACCCTAAAGACACTCAGACGTTTTCTTCTTCGTCTTCGTTCACTCGATCACGCAATTCCTTGCCCGGCTTGAAGTGAGGCACGAACTTGCCGTCCAGGCTGACGGATTGCCCGGTCTTAGGGTTACGGCCTACGCGCGGGGCGCGGTAGTGTAGCGAGAAGCTGCCAAACCCTCGGATCTCAATACGATCGCCCGTAGCCAGGCATTGGGACATTTGTTCAAGCATGGTCTTGATGGCCAGCTCCACATCCTTGGATGAAAGCAGCCCTTGATGGGTGACAATTCGTTCGATCAACTCCGACTTCGTCATATTTTTCCCTTCTTTTTCAAGCAGCTAGGAAAAGCGCTTCAAAGGTTTTAGCATGACTTGATGAATTTGAACAGCCCATCCAATAACTTATCTACACGCCAGATCGACTTCACTATCAAGCGCTTACGCGCTCAATTGCAGATCACCAGCATCGTGCGGGTAACGGCGCCTGCCGGGTTCCAGCCGAACAAGTAATCCCCTTCCTCGTCCTTGGCGTCACTGGACCTTGTGATGACCTTGTACCCCTGCATCTTGCACTCTCGAGCCGCGCGCTTCTCGCACTTCTCCCAGTTGGAGCCCAAGCCTGAGCAGTCGATCTCGATGCCACTGACGCCATGCCGTGCGTGAGTCTTGGCATTGGTGGCGGCGCAACCTGCAAGCATGGCCATTGCGAACACTAAGATGAGCCTGTTCATTGAAAATCCTTACTGAATCAGCAGCACGGGAATAGCTTATCCAAAGACTATAATCAGTTCTGACACCGATCAGCTCTACGTGATTCTAAGTTGTTGATTCAACAAATTTCAGGCACAAAAAAGGGCGACCGAAGTCGCCCTTTTTCTATGGCCTGACAGAACTCAGTTCTGTTTTTCCATTTGTGCACGCAGCAGGTCGCCCAGAGTGGTAGGACCAGCAGAAGGCTCAGAGGTAGCTGGCTTGTCGCGCAGGCTCTGGATGGCTTCTTTCTCTTCAGCATCGTCTTTCGACTTGATGGAGAGCTGGATTACGCGGCTCTTGCGGTCAACGCTGATGATCTTGGCTTCTACTTCTTCGCCTTCTTTCAGAACGTTGCGCGCGTCTTCAACGCGGTCACGGCTGATTTCGGAGGCTTTCAGAGTCGCTTCGATATCGTCGGCCAGGGTGATGATGGCGCCTTTAGCGTCAACTTCTTTCACGATGCCTTTAACGATTGCGCCTTTGTCGTTCTCTTGAACGTACTCGGAGAACGGATCGCTTTCCAGTTGCTTGATGCCCAGGGAGATGCGCTCGCGCTCTGGGTCAACCGACAGGATAACGGTGTCCAGCTCGTCGCCCTTCTTGAAGCGACGAACAGCTTCTTCGCCCACTTCGTTCCAGGAGATGTCGGACAGGTGAACCAGGCCGTCGATGCCGCCGTCCAGACCAATGAAGATACCGAAATCGGTGATCGACTTGATGGTGCCGGAGATTTTATCGCCCTTGTTGAACTGGCCAGAGAAATCTTCCCATGGGTTAGATTTGCACTGCTTGATGCCCAGGGAGATACGACGACGCTCTTCGTCGATGTCCAGAACCATAACTTCCACTTCGTCGCCGACTTGTACGACTTTCGAAGGGTGGATGTTTTTGTTGGTCCAGTCCATTTCGGAAACGTGTACCAGGCCTTCAACGCCTTCTTCCAGCTCAGCGAAGCAGCCGTAGTCGGTCAGGTTGGTAACACGCGCGGTCACGCGGGTGCTTTCTGGGTAACGGGCTTTGATAGCGACCCATGGATCTTCACCCAGTTGCTTCAGGCCCAGGGAAACACGGTTGCGTTCGCGATCGTATTTCAGAACCTTGACATCGATCTCGTCGCCAACGTTGACGATTTCGGAAGGATGCTTGATACGCTTCCAAGCCATGTCGGTAATGTGCAGCAGGCCATCGACGCCACCCAGATCGACGAATGCGCCGTAATCGGTGAGGTTCTTGACGATACCTTTGACTTGTTGGCCTTCCTGCAGGGATTCCAGCAGAGCTTCACGCTCGGCGGAGTTCTCTGCTTCCAGGACGCTACGACGGGAAACGACAACGTTGTTGCGTTTCTGATCGAGCTTGATGACCTTGAATTCGAGTTCCTTGCCTTCCAGGTGCGTGGTGTCGCGCACTGGACGGACGTCGACCAAAGAACCTGGCAGGAACGCACGGATGCCGTTAACGTCGACAGTGAAGCCGCCTTTAACCTTACCGTTGATAACGCCCTTGACCACTTCTTCAGCTGCGAAGGCTGCTTCGAGAACAATCCAGCATTCAGCGCGCTTGGCTTTTTCACGGGACAGCTTGGTTTCACCGAAACCGTCTTCAACCGAGTCCAGAGCAACGTGAACTTCGTCACCGACATTGATAGTCAGATCGCCAGCGTCGTTGTAGAACTGCTCAAGCGGGATGAGTGCTTCAGACTTCAGACCAGCGTGAACGGTTACCCAGCGAGCTTGGTAATCGATATCAACGATAACACCGGTGATGATGGAGCCTGCCTGAAGGTTCAGGGTTTTTAGGCTTTCTTCAAAGAGTTCCGCAAAGCTTTCGCTCATTTTAATTCCTGTTGATAAGGGCGAAGAATACGCCCATCTCCACGCCCCAGACGGTGTGGGTTAGTTTCAATTAAAAGAAGCACCGCAGGACTATGACTGGTCCCCTGCAGACTTCTTGGTCACCCGGCGATATCGCGAATAGCGATTTCACTCAAGATGCGTTCCAGCACCTGCTCGATGGACAACTCCGTGGAATCCAGCTGTATGGCATCAGCCGCCGGCTTGAGCGGGGCTACTGCGCGCTGGGTATCACGCTCGTCGCGTGCACGGATCTCATCTAGCAGACTCGACAGACTAACACCATCCACTTTGCCCTTCAACTGCAAGTAGCGGCGACGCGCCCGCTCCTCGGCACTGGCGGTCAGGAAAATCTTCAGCGGCGCCTCGGGAAATACCACCGTGCCCATGTCGCGGCCATCGGCTACCAGGCCCGGCGGTTCCTGAAACGCGCGCTGGCGCTGCAGCAGCGCATCACGCACGGCCGGCAGCGCGGCAACCTGGGAGGCCCAGGAACCGACTTGTTCGTTACGCAGGTCATCGGTCACATCGTCCCCTTCCAGGATGATGCGCTGGGGATGACCTTCCGTCGCAGCGACGAACTGCACATCAAGGTGCGCCGCCAGCAGCTTCAGAGATTCTTCGTTGGTGAGGTCGACGCCGTGGTTGCGGGCGGCAAATGCCAGCAGGCGGTACAGCGCGCCGGAATCCAGCAGGCACCAGCCCAGGCGCTTGGCCAGGATGCCGGCGATCGTGCCTTTGCCCGAGCCGCTTGGCCCGTCGATGGTAATCACCGGTGCTTTGATATTCACAATTGAGCCTCTTGGGCAACACGGATGCCGACTTGGGCACACAGTGTAAGAAAGTTCGGAAAAGACGTAGCAACATTGGCGCAGTCACGGATACGAATCGGCGCCGTTGCCCGCAGCGAAGCCACGCTGAACGCCATGGCGATCCGGTGATCGCCATGGGCATGCACTTCGCCACCGCCCATCAGGCCACCGTCAATGATAATCCCATCAGGGGTGGGTTCACACTTCACGCCAAGGGCGAGCAGACCATCGGCCATGACCTGGATACGGTCGGACTCCTTGACCCGCAATTCTTGTGCACCGCGCAGGACGGTTCGCCCTTCAGCGCAGGCAGCAGCCACAAACAGCACAGGAAATTCATCGATTGCCAACGGCACCAGCGCTTCGGGGATCTCGATCCCTTTCAACGCAGCCGCCCGCACCCGCAGGTCGGCCACCGGTTCGCCGCCCACTTCGCGCGGGTTTTCCAGGCGGATATCCGCGCCCATCAGCCGCAGGATATCGATCACCCCGGTGCGCGTCGGATTGATGCCGACATGTTCCAGCAACAGCTCGGAACCTTCCGCGATTGACGCCGCCACCAGGAAAAATGCCGACGAGGAAATATCCCCCGGCACTTCGATATGGGTGGCGACCAGCGCATGGCCCGACTCGACCGTCGCCGTTGCACCCACGACCTCTACCGGATAACCGAAACCGCGCAGCATGCGCTCGGTATGGTCGCGGGTCGGTGCCGGCTCGGTGACGGACGTCTTGCCCTCGGCATAGAGGCCCGCCAGCAGCAGGCAGGATTTGACCTGCGCACTGGCCATCGGCAGCACATACGTCAGGCCTTTCAACTTCTGGCCGCCACGGATGGTCAGCGGTGGGCGCCCTTCCGGCCCGGTTTCGATCACCGCGCCCATCTTCCGCAGCGGCTCGGCCACGCGGTTCATTGGGCGCTTGGACAACGAAGCATCGCCGGTCAGCACGCTGTCGAAGGCCTGTGCGGCGAGTAAGCCGGACAGCAGGCGCATGGAGGTGCCGGAGTTACCGAGATAAATCGGCCCCGGCGCCGGCTTCAAACCATGAAGCCCGACACCATGAATGGTCACGCGCCCGTGGTGCGGCCCCTCGATCACCACGCCCATGTCGCGAAACGCCTGCAAGGTCGCCAGGGCATCTTCACCCTCAAGGAAACCTTCGACTTCGGTCACGCCCTCGGCCAACGAACCGAGCATGATCGACCGATGGGAGATCGACTTGTCGCCCGGCACCCGAATACGCCCGCTCAAGCGGCCGCCCGGGTTGGCGAGGAAAGTCAGGTCGTCGGCGTTCACTGCGGTTTCCATGTAGGCCCGGCGTGCCAGGATCTTGCTGAAATGTTCACGCGCCACCCGCGCACGGGTAAACACGCCCAATAATTGGTGACCATCCCCGGCATCGACCGCGTCGCGCAAGGCGTCAAGGTCGCTGCGGAAGGTGTCCAGGGTGCGCAACACGGCCTCGCGGTTGGCGAGGAAGATGTCGTGCCACATCACCGGGTCGCTGCCGGCGATCCGCGTAAAATCGCGAAAGCCACCGGCGGCATAGCGGAAAATCTCGAGGTTTTCGTTGCGTTTGGCCAACGAATCCACCAATCCGAACGCCAGCAGATGGGGCAGATGACTGGTCGCCGCCAGCACTTCGTCGTGGCGCTCGACCTGCATATGCTCAACATCCGCGCCCAGCTCGCGCCACAGACGATCGACCACGGCCAAGGCCGCCGGATCGGTTTGCGCCAGCGGCGTCAGAATCACTTTATGCCGACGGAACAACTGCGCATTGGACGCTTCCACCCCGCTCTGCTCGGAACCGGCAATCGGATGGCCCGGCACAAAACGCGCGGGCATCTCGCCAAACGCCTGCTGCGCCGCCCGCACCACATTGCCCTTGGCGCTGCCGACGTCGGTGAGGATCGCCTGGCCGAGGTCCATGCCGGCCAGCACCGCCAGCAACTTCTCCATGGCCAGGATCGGCACGGCGAGCTGGATCACATCGGCGCCCTGGCATGCGAGCGCCAGGTCGGTTTCACAGCGATCGACGACACCCAGCTCAACCGCCAACTTGCACGATTGCGGGTCCAGGTCCACGCCGACCACTTCGCCACACAACCCGCTCTCGCGCAGGCCCTTGGCGAAGGAACCACCGATCAACCCCAGACCGACCACCACCAGGCGACCGATCATAGGCACAGCAGGTTGCAATGCAGTGACATCAACCACGGGCCAGAACCTTGGCCAGCGCCTCCAGGAAGCGGCTGTTCTCAGCCGGCAGACCGACGGTGATGCGCAGGTGGTTCGGCATGCCGTAGTTGGCCACCGGACGCACGATCACGCCTTCGCGCAGCAAGCCCTGGAACACCGGGGCCGCCACTTGGCCGAGATCGACGCAGATGAAGTTGCCCTTGGACGGAATCCAGCCCAGGCCCAGCTCACGAAAGCCTGCCTGCAACTGCAGCATGCCGCTTTCGTTGATGCGACGCCCTTCTTCCAGGTACTCGGCATCCTGCAACGCTGCGCAGGCCGCCGCCAGGGCAAGGCTGTTGACGTTGAACGGCTGACGCACACGGTTGAGCACATCGGCCACCACCGCCGTCGACAGACCATAACCGACGCGCAGCGACGCCAGGCCATAAGCCTTGGAGAACGTGCGCGAGACCAGCAGGTTCGGGTAGGCCGCGAGGAAATCCAGGCCGTCGGGCAGGTCGCTGCCTTCGGCGTACTCGATGTAGGCCTCGTCCAGCACCACCAGCACATGTTCCGGCACATCCTGTAGGAAGTCGTTCAGTGCCTGTGCATCGAACCAGGTGCCGGTCGGGTTGTTCGGGTTAGCGATAAACACGACGCGGGTCTGTGCATCGATCGCCGCCAGCATGGCCGGCAGGTCGTGACCCCAGTCCTTGGCAGGAATAACCCGCGCATCGGCACCGACGGCCTGGGTGACGATCGGGTAGACCGCAAACGCGTGCTCGCTGAACACGGCGTTCAGGCCGGGCGCCAGATAGGCACGACCGACCAGTTCAAGAATGTCGTTGGAGCCGTTGCCCAGGGTCACCTGATTCAGCTCGACCCCGCACTTCTGCGCCAGCAGGGACTTGAGGGCAAAACCGTTGCCATCCGGATAACGGGTCAGCTCGGCCAGTTCTTCACGAATCGCCGCCAGCACCTTGGGGCTTGGGCCCAGTGGGTTCTCGTTACTGGCCAGCTTGACGATCTTCGCCGGGTCCAGGTTCAACTCACGCGCCAGCTCGTCCACAGGCTTGCCTGGAACGTAAGGCGACAGTTGTTGCACGCCCGGCTGCGCCAGGGCGAGGAAGTTGCCACTCATGTTAACGCCTCACAAAACCGCTTTCGGGTAAGAGCCCAGCACCTTGAGTGCCACGGCTTCCTGACTGATTTTCTCGAGCACGCTTTTGACCAGCGGATCGCGGTGATGGCCGATGAAGTCGATAAAAAACACGTAGGTCCATTTACCGCTGCGCGAAGGACGAGTCTCGATGCGCGTCAGGTCAATCCCGTTGTCGTGGAACGGCACCAGCAGTTCATGCAGCGCGCCGGGCTTGTTGCTCATGGAGACGATGATCGAGGTCTTGTCGTCGCCAGTCGGCGGCACTTCCTGGCTGCCGATCATCAAAAAGCGCGTGGAGTTGTCCGGGCGGTCTTCGATTTTTTCGGCCAGGCGCGTCAGGCCGTACAGGCCCGCCGCCATATCGCCGGCAATCGCCGCCGAGTTCCACTCGCCCTTGACCCGCTTGGCCGCTTCGGCGTTGCTGGACACCGCCACGCGCTCGACATTCGGGTAATGGGCATCCAGCCACTTGCGGCACTGGGCCAGGGACTGGGCGTGGGAGTAGATGCGGCTGATGCTGTCGGTCTTGGTGTTTTCACCCACCAGCAAATGGTGGTGGATGCGCAGCTCGACTTCGCCGCAGATCACCATGTCGTGCTCAAGGAAGCTGTCCAGGGTGTGGTTGACCGCGCCTTCGGTGGAGTTTTCCACCGGCACCACGCCAAAATTCACCGCGCCGGCCGCCACTTCACGGAACACTTCGTCGATCGCTGCCATAGGCTTGCTGATCACCGCGTGGCCGAAGTGCTTCATCGCCGCCGCCTGGGTGAAGGTGCCTTCCGGGCCGAGGTAAGCCACTTTCAGCGGCTGCTCGAGCGCCAGGCAGGAAGACATGATTTCACGGAACAACCGCGCCATCTCTTCGTTACCCAACGGCCCCTTGTTGCGCTCCATCACGCGCTTGAGCACCTGGGCTTCACGCTCCGGACGGTAGAACACCGGCACTTCGCCTTCCGCCAGGGACGCCATCTTCACCCGCGCCACTTCCTGGGCACAGCGCGCGCGCTCACTGATCAGCTCCAGGACTTTCTCGTCCAGGCTGTCAATGCGTACACGCAGGGCCTTGAGTTCTTGCTCAGACATTAGCCGTGTTCCTTTTCGAACTCTGCCATGTAGGCCACCAACGCGTTGATGGCATTGATATCGACAGCGTTATAGATGGAGGCGCGCATGCCGCCCACCGAACGGTGACCCTTGAGGTTCAGCAGGCCGCGCGCCTCGGCACCGGCCAGGAACGGCTTGTCCAGACGGTCGTCGGCCAGGCGGAACGGAACGTTCATCCACGAGCGGTCAGTCAGGTTGATCGGGTTGCTGTACAAACCGCTGGCGTCGATGAAGTCGTACAGGGTGCGCTTCTTCACTTCGTTGAGCTTGCCCATGGCGGCAACACCGCCCTGCTCTTTGAGCCACTCGAACACCAGGCCCGAGAGGTACCAGGCAAACGCCGGCGGCGTGTTGTACATCGAGCCGTTGTCGGCCGCGACCTTGTAGTTGAGCATGGTCGGGCACAGCGAGCGGGCGCGACCGAGCAGGTCTTCACGGACGATGTTGACCAGGATGCCGCTCGGGCCGATGTTCTTCTGCGCGCCGGCGTAGATCATGCCGTACTTGGACACATCGATCGGCCGCGAGAGAATGTCCGAAGACATGTCGCACACCAGCGGCACGTCACCCACTTGCGGCACCCAGTCGAATTCCAGGCCGCCGATGGTTTCGTTGGCCACGTAGTGTACGTAGGCCGCGTCCTTCGACAGCTTCCACTCGTTCTGACCTGGAATCGCGAAGTAATCGTAAGGCTTGGCGGTACCGGCGACGTTGACGTTGCCGTAGCGCGCAGCTTCTTCGATGGCTTTCTGCGACCAGATACCGGTATCGATGTAATCGGCCGTGCCGTCTTCGGGCAGCAGGTTCAGCGGCACCTGGGCGAACTGCTGGCTCGCGCCGCCCTGCAGGAACAGCACTTTGTAGTCGGAGGGAATGTCCAGCAAGTCGCGCAGGTCCTGCTCAGCCTTGGTGGCGATGGACACGAACTCATCACTGCGATGGCTCATTTCCATCACAGAGAGGCCTTTTCCATGCCAATCGAGGAGTTCACCCTGCGCGCGCTGCAGGACTGCTTCAGGAAGCGCCGCGGGACCGGCACAGAAGTTATAGGCTCTCTTGCTCACATCCAATCTCACTCTGATCTGGTGGGGGTGGTGCAATAAATCGAATATTAACTGCTAACGCTGCCTGTAGGAGCGGGCTTGCCCGCGAAAAACGCAAGATCACCGCGTTTATCCAGGATGCACGCGTTATCGTTGACGATTTTCGCGGGCAAGCCCGCTCCTACAGGGGGAGCATTGATATTTCAAAGGTGACAAACAACAAGGGGCGAATCTTCATCCGCCCCCCTGTTTGTCCGCTTATTCCTGCGGTTCTTCTTCGTCTGCGGCAGCGTCGAGGGTCGGCTCGTCGACGCTGTCATCGCCGGTTGCGATCACCTCGCCGTCAAATGCCTCGCCTTCCAGCTCTTCGCCTTCGACTTCCGACGGTTCCTGGACGCGTTCCAAGCCAACCAGCGTTTCGTCGTTGGCCAGCTTGATCAGCGTCACGCCCTGGGTGTTACGGCCCAGGCTCGATACTTCAGCGACACGGGTACGCACCAGGGTGCCCTGGTCGGAAATCAGCATGATCTCCTCGCCATCGAGCACCTGTACCGCGCCGACCAGACGGCCGTTGCGGTCGTTGCTGACCATGGCGATAACGCCCTGGCCGCCACGCTTGTACTCCGGGAACTCGCTGATGGCGGTGCGCTTGCCATAACCACGCGCCGAAGCGGTGAGGATCTGGCTGCCTTCTTCCGGGATCAACATGGAAATCAGCTTCTGCCCTTCCGGCAGGCGCATCCCGCGCACACCGCGGGCGGTACGGCCCATGGCACGCACGTCGGATTCTTTGAAGCGCGTCACTTTGCCGCCATCGGAGAACAGCATGACTTCACGCTCGCCATCGGTGATGGCTGCGGAGATCAACACGTCGCCTTCATCCAGCTCCAGGGCGATCAGGCCCACGCTGCGTTGACGGCTGAAGGATTCCAGCGGGGTCTTCTTCACGGTGCCCTTGGCGGTGGCCATGAAGATGAAGTGACCTTCGGTGTATTCATCGACCGGCAGCATGGTGGTGATGTACTCATCACTGTCCAGCGGCAGCAGGTTGACCAGCGGACGCCCACGGGCGGCACGGGAGGCTTCCGGGATTTCGTAGGTTTTCAGCCAGTACACCTTGCCCTTGCTGGAGAACAGCAGCAGCGTGGTGTGGCTGTTGGCGACCAGCAGGTGAGCGATGTAGTCCTCATCCTTGACGCCGGTAGCCGATTTGCCTTTACCGCCACGACGCTGGGCCTGGTACGCAGCCAATGGCTGGGTCTTGGCATAGCCACCGTGGGAGATGGTCACGACGCGCTCTTCTTCCGGGATCATGTCACCCAGGGTCAGGTCGAGACGCGCATCGAGGATTTCGGTGCGGCGCACGTCGCCGTATTCGGCGCGGATCACTTCCAGTTCTTCGCGGATCACTTCCATCAGGCGCACGGCGCTGTTGAGGATGCGGATCAGCTCGCCGATCTGGTTGAGGATCTCCTGGTACTCGGCCAGCAGCTTCTCGTGCTCCAGACCGGTCAGGCGGTGCAGGCGCAGTTCGAGGATGGCCTGGGCCTGTTCCGGCGACAGGAAGTACTTGCCGTCGCGCAGACCGTATTGCGGGTCGAGGGTCTCGGGACGGCAGGAATCGGCGCCGGCGCGTTCAACCATCGCCACCACGGCGCTGGATTCCCACGGCATCTTGATCAGCGCTTCCTTGGCTTCCGACGGGGTCGGCGAAGCCTTGATCAGGGCGATGACCGGGTCGATGTTCGACAGCGCAACCGCCTGGCCTTCCAGGATGTGGCCGCGCTCGCGGGCCTTGCGCAGTTCGAACACGGTGCGGCGGGTCACGACTTCGCGACGGTGACGGACGAAGGCTTCCAGCAGATCCTTGAGGTTCAGGATGCGCGGGCGACCGTCGATCAGGGCCACGACGTTGATACCGAACACGCTTTGCAGCTGGGTCTGGGCGTAGAGGTTGTTGAGGATCACCTCAGGCACTTCGCCACGACGCAGCTCGATCACGACGCGCATACCGTCCTTGTCGGACTCGTCGCGCAGCTCGGTGATGCCTTCGAGCTTCTTCTCCTTGACCAGCTCGGCGATCTTCTCGATCAGACGCGCCTTGTTCAACTGGTAAGGCAGCTCGGTGATGACGATCTGCTGGCGGCCACCGACCTTGTCGATGTCTTCGATGATCGAGCGGGCGCGCATGTAAATGCGGCCACGGCCGGTGCGATAGGCTTCGATGATACCGGCGCGACCGTTGATGATCGCGGCGGTCGGGAAGTCCGGGCCCGGGATGTATTGCATCAGCTCATCGACGGTCAACTCGGGGTTGTCGATGAGGGCTAGGCAACCGTCGATGACTTCACCGAGGTTGTGCGGCGGGATGTTGGTGGCCATGCCCACGGCGATACCGCTGGAGCCGTTGACCAGCAGGTTGGGAATACGGGTTGGCATGACCGCCGGGATCATTTCGGTGCCGTCGTAGTTCGGCACCCAGTCCACGGTTTCTTTGTGCAGGTCGGCCAGCAGCTCGTGCGCCAGCTTGGTCATGCGGACTTCGGTGTATCGCATGGCCGCGGCGTTATCGCCGTCGACCGAACCGAAGTTGCCCTGGCCGTCTACCAGCAGGTAGCGCAGGGAAAACGGCTGGGCCATCCGAACGATGGTGTCGTACACCGCAGTGTCGCCGTGAGGGTGATACTTACCGATCACGTCACCGACAACACGGGCAGATTTCTTGTACGGCTTGTTCCAGTCGTTACCCAGCTCGCTCATCGCGAACAGCACACGCCGGTGCACGGGCTTCAAGCCATCGCGCGCATCAGGCAGTGCCCGACCGACAATTACGCTCATCGCGTAGTCGAGGTAGGACTGTTTCAGCTCGTCTTCGATATTGACCGGGAGGATTTCTTTGGCCAGTTCGCCCATGAGAAGCCTGATTCCTTTTTCGGGTGAAACCTCGTCACATCCATATGGGACGAACGAAGCTCGCCGCTGCCGGCATGGTGCCTGGCAACGACTTACGACAAATCAACGAGTTATGACACGGATCTGCACGTTAAAGGCAGCCCCTCGGGGCGACCCTGGAAACCGCCGGATGTTATCACAATCGCCGCCACGCACCTATCCCCCTGACGGGCATGGAGCATAGTAAGTTGACGGATGACAGGCTTGAGGGCGACGAGAGGGGCTTAGAGCCGGGGTGGTGCTGTTTTTGCGCGGCAGATCCGAAGAAACCATGGCCTTTCAAGGCCAATCGGGAGCAAGCCCCCTGCCACACTCAAATTGTAAACACAGTCAAATGTGGGAGGGAGCTTGCTCCCGATGGCAATCTAACAGCCACCAAAGCCCTCAATGCAGGCGTTTACGGCACATCAACTTGGCGAGCTTGGCCGTGTCGGGCCGTTCGACAACACCCTTTTCGGTCACGATCACGTCGATCAAGTCGGCCGGGGTCACATCAAATACCGGATTGAAGGCATTCACATCCGCAGCAAAACGCTGCCCGGCGACGTCCAGCAACTCGCCCGCAGCGCGCTCTTCCAGGGCCACGTCGTCGCCGGAGGCCATCATCAGGTCCAGGGTCGAACTCGGCGCGACCACCATGAAACGCACACCATGGTGCATGGCGCACACCGCCAATTGATAAGTGCCGATCTTGCCGATCACATCACCGTTGGCCGCAATGCAGTCGGCACCGACGATCACCCAGGTCACGCCTTTGGTCTTGAGGATATGCGCGCCCGCCGAGTCGGCATTGACCGTGACGGGCAGCCCCTCGCCAGCCAATTCCCACGCCGTCAGCCGCGAACCTTGCAACCATGGCCGGGTTTCGTTGACATAGACCTGCTCGACCAGACCCTCCAGGAAGGCCGCGCGGATCACGCCGAGGGCCGTGCCGACGCCTCCCGTGGCCAGGGCGCCTGCGTTGCCATGGGTCAGGATCGCCTGGGCGTTGCCCTGGTGCTTGCGAATCCGCTCGACACCCAACTGAGCCATGACGACGTTGGCTTCGCGGTCGCTCTCATGGATCGCGATGGCTTCGGCCTCCAGCACCGCCAGCGGATCGGCGTGCTGTTTGAGACGGTCCAGGCGGTCGCGCATACGTTTGAGGGCCCAGAGCAGGTTTGCGCCGGTCGGGCGGGTATCGGCCAAAAGTGCGTAGTCTTCTTCCCATCCAGCCTGCCAGTCATCGCCCTCGGCGATCCGTTCGCGGGCGGCGAGTACCAGGCCGTAGGCGGCACTGATGCCGATGGCTGCCGCGCCGCGCACGACCATCGAGCGTATAGCCGCGGCCACTTCATCGACCGTGGAGCAGGTCACCCAGCTTTCCCGGGACGGCAAAACACGCTGGTCGAGCAGGTGCAGTGCGCCATCGCGCCAATCGATGGCCTTCACTTTCTCCGCAGCCAACAGTCGATCGCGCATCCCTCACCCCGCACTCATGAACAAAAGCCGCCGATTATAGCGATCCGCCAGCCAGGACGCTCGGGTATACTTCGCCCTTCTTTTATTGCTGCCCGGGAAGAAGCCTGCGATGACCTCCACTGCCGCCCCGCTCGACTTATTGCTACTGCCGACGTGGCTGGTACCTGTCGAACCCGCCGGCGTGGTGCTCAAGGAGCATGGCCTGGGCATCCGCGATGGGCGTATTGCCTTTATCGGCCCGCGGGCCGCGGCACTGAAACTTTCCGCCAGTGAAGTGCGCGAGCTGCCGGGCATGCTGCTCAGCCCCGGCCTGATCAACGCCCACGGCCACGCGGCGATGACCCTGTTTCGCGGCCTGGCCGATGATCTGCCGCTGATGACCTGGCTGGAAAAACACATCTGGCCCGCCGAGACCAAGTGGGTCGATGAAGCCTTCGTGCGCGACGGCACCGACCTGGCCATCGCCGAACAGCTCAAGGGTGGCATTACTTGCTTCTCGGACATGTACTTCTTTCCCAAGGTCGCCAGTGATTGCGTCCACAACAGCGGGATGCGCGCGCAGATCGCGATTCCGATCCTCGACTTCCCGATTCCCGGCGCCAGCAGCGCCGACGAGGCGATTCGCCAGGGCATCGAGTTGTTCGGCGACCTCAAGCATCACCCGCGCATCAAGATCACCTTCGGCCCCCACGCGCCCTACACCGTAAGCGACGCCAACCTGGAAAAGATCCGGGTGATCGCCGAGGAGCTGGACGCGGCGATCCATATGCATGTGCACGAAAGCGCGTTCGAGGTACAACAGTCTGTCGAGCAGACCGGCGAACGCCCATTGGCGCGCCTCGGCCGGCTTGGCCTGCTGGGCCCGCGCTTTCAGGCCGTTCACATGACCCAAATCAGCGAGGACGACCTGGCTTTGCTGGTAGAAAGCAACACCAGCGTCATCCATTGCCCGGAATCGAACCTGAAACTGGCCAGCGGCTTCTGCCCGGTGGAGCGTCTGTGGCAGGCTGGCGTCAATGTGGCCATCGGTACCGACGGCGCAGCCAGCAACAATGACCTCGACCTACTGGGCGAAACCCGTACCGCTGCGATGCTGGCCAAGGCCGTCTCCGGTTCGGTGACCGCCCTGGATGCCCATCGCGCCTTGCGCATGGCGACCCTCAACGGCGCCCGCGCCATGGGCCTGGAGGGCGAGATTGGCTCGCTGGAGGTCGGCAAGGCGGCGGATATCGTCGCCTTTGATCTTTCGGGGCTGGCGCAACAACCGATCTACGATCCGGTCTCACAGCTTATATATGCCACCGGACGCGATAGCGTGAAACACCTTTGGGTCGCCGGCAAGCAGTTGCTCGACAACCGGCAATTGACCCGCATGGATGAACCACAGTTGATCGCCATGGCCATTGCCTGGGGCCAGCGCATCAGCGGGCACCGCGAATAACGCCGGTCCTGAACCCGTGTTCAGGGCCGACAAACCGATTTATCCGATTTAGAGGAACCACCATGAGCAACGTCGACCACGCCGAAATCGCCAAATTCGAAGCCCTGGCCCACCGCTGGTGGGACCGCGAAAGCGAGTTCAAACCCCTGCACGACATCAACCCGCTGCGGGTCAACTGGATTGACGAACGCATCAACCTGGCCGGCAAGAAGGTGCTGGACGTCGGTTGCGGCGGCGGCATCCTCAGCGAAGCCATGGCCCAGCGCGGCGCCACCGTGCTGGGGATCGACATGGGCGAAGCGCCGTTGGCCGTGGCCCAGTTGCATCAGCTGGAATCCGGGGTGAACGTCGAATACCGCCAGATCACCGCCGAAGCCCTGGCCGAGGAAATGCCCGAGCAGTTCGACGTGATCACCTGCCTGGAAATGCTCGAACACGTACCGGACCCCTCCTCGGTGATCCGCGCCTGCTTCCGCATGGTCAAGCCCGGCGGCCAGGTGTTTTTCTCCACGATCAACCGCAACCCCAAGGCCTACCTGTTCGCGATCATCGGCGCCGAATACATCATGAAGCTGCTGCCGCGCGGCACCCACGACTTCAAGAAATTCATCCGCCCTTCCGAGCTGGGCGCCTGGAGCCGTCAGGCCGGGCTGAGCGTCAAGGACATCATCGGCCTGACCTACAACCCGCTGACCAAGCACTACAAGCTGGCCAGCGACGTCGACGTCAACTACATGATCCAGACCCTGCGCGAGGAGTAAGCCTGTGAAGTTGCGAGCGGTTCTCTTCGATATGGACGGTACCCTGCTGGACACCGCGCCGGACTTTATCGCCATCTGCCAGGCGATGCGCGCCGACCGTGACCTGGCGCCGATCAACGACCAGCATATCCGCGATGAAATCTCCGGCGGCGCGCGGGCGATGGTCGCCGTGACCTTCTCGATGGACCCGGAATCCCCGGGCTTTGAAGAACTGCGCCTGGAGTTCCTCGAGCGCTACCTCAAGGGCTGCGCGATCCACAGCGCGTTGTTCGACGGGATGGCCGAGCTGCTGGCAGACATCGAAAAGTCCAAGCTGATCTGGGGCGTGGTCACCAACAAACCGTTGCGGTTTGCCGAGCCGATCATGCAGCAGCTGGGCCTGGCCGAGCGCTCGGCGCTGCTGATCTGCCCAGACCACGTGACGAACAGCAAGCCGCACCCGGAGCCGCTGATCCTGGCGTGCCAGATGCTCAACCTGGACCCGGCCAGCGTGCTGTTCGTCGGCGATGACCTGCGCGACATCGAGTCCGGCCGCGACGCCGGCACCCGCACGGCGGCGGTCACCTATGGCTACATCCACCCGGACGACAACCCGCGTCACTGGGGCGCGGATGTGGTGGTGGATCACCCGTTGGAATTGCGCAAGGTGCTGGATAACGCGCTGTGCAGTTGCTGATGGTCTACCGGTCTTGCTGACCTATGAAGCCCCAATGTGGGAGGGAGCTTGCTCCCGATTGCGGTGGTTCAGTCAATGAATGTGTTGAATGACACACTGCAATCGGGGGCAAGCCCCCTCCCACATTGGATCTTCAGTGTTTTCCAGCTCGGTGTTGGTCACCTAGTGAATTTTGTCGAGGCTATTTATGTTTGATTACTCTGCACGTCCCGAACTGCTCAAAGGCCGCGTCATCCTGGTGACCGGTGCCGGTCGCGGGATTGGCGCGGCGGCGGCGAAAACCTATGCCGCCCATGGCGCGACCGTGCTGTTGCTGGGCAAGACCGAAGCCAACCTGGCCCAGGTGTACGACGAGATCGAAGCCGCCGGCCACCCGCAACCGGTGGTGATCCCGTTCAACCTGGAGACCGCCCTGCCCCATCAATACGATGAGCTGGCGGCGATGATCGAAAAGGAATTCGGCCACCTCGACGGCCTGCTGCACAACGCCTCGATCATCGGCCCACGCACGCCGATCGAGCAGTTGTCCGGTGAGAACTTCATGCGGGTGATGCACATCAACGTCAACGCGATGTTCATGCTGACCAGCACGCTGTTGCCGCTGCTCAAGCTGTCCCAGGACGCCTCGGTGGTGTTCACCTCCAGCAGCGTCGGGCGCAAGGGCCGGGCGTATTGGGGTGCCTATGGCGTATCGAAATTCGCCACCGAAGGCCTGATGCAAACCCTCGCCGACGAGCTCGACACCGTTGCGCCAGTACGGGCCAACAGCATCAACCCCGGCGCCACGCGCACCAGCATGCGGGCCCAGGCGTACCCGGGGGAAAACCCGGCCGACAACCCGGCGCCGGAAGACATCATGCCGGTGTACCTGTACCTGATGGGGCCGGACAGCAGCGGGATCAACGGGCAAGCGTTCGACGCGCAGTAACGGCTGATACATGTGGGAGGGGGCTTGCCCCCGATAGCGGTGGGTCAGTCACAGATGCAGTGACTGACACCCTGCTATCGGGGGCAAGCCCCCTCCCACATTTATTTAGCGGTGTTCTTTAGTTTTTCACGACTTCCTCGAGGGTGAAGCGACCCAGTGGGTTTTGCAGGAAGTTGCTCACATTCTTGCGTGAGATGTTGATGTACGGGCTGTAATACAGGTCGATCCAGTTCACATCCTGTTTCGCCAGTTTCTGCAGGTCGACATACATCTGCTCACGCTTGGCCGGGTCGGCCTCGATGCGTGCGGCGGCGACCAGTTCCTTGACCTTGTCGTTCCTGTAACGGGTCATGTAGTTCTGGTTGGTGTCGTGGCCCAGCACGAAGGTGGTCTTCTGGTCCGGGTCGAGGATGTCGTTGGTCCAGTACATCACCGAAATATCGTACTCACCGTCCACCAGCATCTGCCAGCTTTGGGTCGGGTCGACTTTCTGCAGGTTGGCCGTCACGCCGACCTTGGCCAACTGGTCCTTGATGATCACCGCGATCTGTTCGTCGGCTTCGTTGCCGGCGTTGACCACGTAGTTCAACTTCAAGTCCTTGGCACCGGCGTCGGCCAGCAGTTTCTTCGCCGCGGTCGGGTCATACGGGCGCTGCAGGTTGTTGGCGTAGTGGTACAGCGAACCTTTGGGGATGTAGGAATAAGCCACGGTGCCTTGACCGTAAGTGGCCGTCTTCACCAGCGATTGTTTGTCGATGGCCATGTCCAGCGCCTGACGTACTTCCGGCTTGGCCAGCAGGCCATGCTCGTGGTTGATCAGCAGGTGATCTTCGCGGGTGGACGGGTCGGAATGAATCACCACGTTTTTGTCTTTCTTCAGTTCTTCAACCCGGGAGAACGGTACGAAGATCGCCGTGTCCAGCTCGTTGTTCTGCACCATACGCATGCGCGTGTTGTCGTCGGTCACCGAGACCCACTCCACGCCATCCAGGCTGACGTTCCCGGCCTGCCAGAAGTTAGGGTTTTTCTTCAGGATCACCCGATCGCCCTTGCGCCATTCGCCCACGGTAAACGCGCCGGAGGTCACCGGGTTTTCCGCGTAGGCGTCTTCGCCCATTTTGCTCATGGCCTTTTCCGACAGGATCGACACCGTCGGCGACGCCAGTTGCGAGAGGAAGGCAACCGCCGGGGTCTTCAGCGTCACCACCAGGGTTTGCGGGTCGGCGGCCTTGGCCGTGTCGATCAGGCTGAACGGGTCGCTCCACAGCGAGGCCTTGTTGTCGCGGATGCGCAACAGGCTGAACGCCGCATCCTCTGCGGTGATCGGCGAGCCATCCGAGAACTTCGCCGCACGCAGCTTGAACGTGTAGGTCAGGCCGTCCTTGGAAATCTCCCAGCTTTCAGCCAGCCCCGGCTCCATCTTGGTGCCCAGGTTGTCCACGCGCACCAGGGTGTCGTAGACGTTGGCAAAGACCCAGGTGTCGCGGTTTTGCGCGCTTTTGATCGGATCAAACGTGGTGCTGTCTTCCCGGCAACCGATGGTGAGAACACCGGCGGCCTGGGCAAGACCGGCGGTCAGCGACCAGGCGGTCAAGGTCGCGGCGGCGAGCAACTTCAAGTGGCGCGATTGCATGTCATAACTCCTTGTTTATAACGGCGGTTGTTCAAGAATGGCAGGGGTCAAAGCAAAGGTTCTTCAAGCACGCAACTGTACCGATGCTCGTGCAGGAAATGGGTCGGCGGCAACACCACGGAACACATGGCCTGGGCATACCGGCAACGCGGGTGAAAAGCACAGCCTGTAGGCAAATTCAGCGGGCTCGGCGGCTCGCCGGGCAAGGGTTCCGTGGGCAACGGCCGATGCGGATCGATCTCGGGAATCGCCTGGATCAACGCCGCCGTATACGGGTGACGCGGTGAAGTGAAGACCGCTTCCACCGGCCCCTCCTCGACGATCTGGCCCAGGTACATCACCGCCACGCGGTCGCACAGGCGGCGCACGATGGCCAGATCATGGGCGATGAACAGGATCGCCAGGTTCATGCGCTGTTGCAGCTCCAGCAACAGGTTGATGATCTGCCCCTGGATCGAGACATCCAGTGCCGCCACGCATTCATCGGCAACGATCAAGCGCGGCTCCACCGCCAGCGCCCGGGCGATGCCGACCCGCTGGCACTGGCCGCCGCTGAGGGAGCCGGGCTTGCGAGCGGCCAATTCAGGGCGCAGGCCGACCAGCTCGAGCAATTCGTCGACACGCCGCGCGATCTGCTGCGGCGCGACTTTGCGCTGCACCCGCAACACTTCGGCAAGGGTTTCGCCGATGGTGTGGCGTGGGTTCAGCGCGGCATACGGGTCTTGGAAGATCATCGCGGTTTCATGGCGCAGGCGGGCGATGTCGACGGCGCTGCCGTGGGCCATGTCGATGCCGTCGAACAGCACCTGCCCGGCGCTGATCGGGTTGAGATGCAGAATCGCCCGGCCGAGGGTACTTTTGCCGCTGCCGGATTCGCCCACCAGGCCCAGGGTCTCGCCCGCCGCCAGGTTCAGCGACACGCCGTTGACCGCCCTCACCCACTGTTTGTGCAGGCCGAACATCCCGCTGCCGGACGCGGCAAACCGCACCTCCAGGTCCTTGATCTGCAACAGGCTCATGGGCAATCTCCCAACGGGTAGTGACAGGCCACCCGCGCACCTTCCGGCAAGCGTTCGCGACACAGGCTGCCGACTTGCGGGCAACGCGGGTGGAAGCGGCACCCGACGGGCAACGCATCGAGCAACGGCGGCTGGCCAGCAATGGTGCGCAGCAAGGCGTGGCCGCTGCTGTGGGCCGGCTGGCAATCGATCAGCCCCGCGGTGTACGGGTGTCGGGGATGGGCGAGCAACTCGTATTTACTGGCGTGCTCGCACAGGCGCCCGGCGTACATCACCGCGATGGTGTCGCAGGTTTGCGCCACCACGCCGAGGTCGTGGGTGATCATGATGATCGACAAGCCACGCTGGTCGCGCAGCTCCAGCAACAGCCGCAGGATTTGCGCCTGCACGGTCACATCGAGGGCCGTGGTGGGTTCGTCGGCAATCAGCACTGTCGGGTTGCAGCCCAATGCCACGGCGATCATGGCGCGCTGGCGCATGCCGCCGGAAAACTCGTGGGGGTAGTTGTCGACCCGCGCCAGGGGATCGGGAATGCCCACTTGGCGCAACACCTCGATGGCTTGCCGGCGTGCGTCTTTTTTCGACGCGCCTTGATGCAGGCGGATGCCCTCGGCGATCTGTTCGCCGATACGCATCAGCGGGTCGAGGTGGCTGCTGGGGTTCTGGAAGATCATGCCCAATTGCCCGCCACGGATTGCGCGCATGCCTGCGTCGTCCAGTGGCAGCAAGTCCTGGCCGGCCAGGCGCACCGCGCCGCCCTGCACGCGCAGGTTGGGCGACGGCAACAGGCGGATCAGCCCGCGACAGGCCATGGTCTTGCCCGAGCCGCTTTCGCCCACCAGGCCGAGGATCTCGCCTTCGGCCAGGTCGAAGGAGACGCGGTCGACCAGGGTCACGTCGCGCCCGGCATTGTTGGCGATCACGCTCAGGTCGCGCACCTGCAGCAAGCTCATGGGCGCTCTCCCAACACTTGCGCCACGCCATCGGCCAGCAGGCTGAAGCCCATGGCCAGGGTCACGATGGCCAGCCCCGGAAAGGTGCAGATCCACCAGGCGGTGGTAATGAAGGCCTGCCCTTCGGCGACCATCGTCCCCCACTCGGCGGTCGGCGGTTGCACGCCCAGGCCCAGGTAACTCACCGCTGCGCCGTTGAGCAGCACCAGCACCGCGTCAGACATGGAAAACACAATCGAGCCAAACATCGCATTCGGCAGCAAGTGCCGGAACAGAATGCGCCCATGGCCAAAGCCGAGGCTTTTGGCCGCCAGGGCGAAGTCACTTTCCTTGAGCACCAGGATCTGCGAGCGGATCAACCGCGCATACGACACCCAGCCCACCAGCGCCATGGCGATATAGAAACTCTTCAAGCCCGGACCGAGGATGGCCATGATTGCCAGCATCAACACCAGGAACGGGAACGCCAGGATCACGTCGATGACGCGCATGCAGACGCTGTCGAAACGCCCGCCGATATAGCCGGAGACCGCGCCGATAAAGGTACCGATCATGAACGGGAAGATCACCCCGACAATCGCCAATTGCAGGTCGATGCGTGCGCCCCAGATCACCCGCGAGAGAATATCGCGGCCATAATTATCCGTACCGAAGGGATGGCCCAGGCTCGGCCCGAGCAAGCTGAGATCGGTGTTCTGCGCGATCGGGTCGAACGGCGCGAGCCACGGCGCAAACAACGCCAGGCCCAGCCACGTCAACAGAATCAGCAACCCCCACGCGGCGGTCAGCCGCCCGTCGCGCAAGCCAAAGCGCAGGCGCAAGCGCCATGGCGCGATCAGCGGACGAGTGCTCATTGCATCTTCACCCGTGGGTCGAGGGCGACGGTCACCACATCCGCGACGAAGTTGACCACCACCGTCGCACAGGCCAGCACCATGGCCACGCCCTGCACCACCATGTAGTCGCGGGTAAAGATGCCGCGCACCAGTAACTGGCCGATGCCGGGAATGGCGAACAGGCTTTCGATAACCACCGTGCCGCTGATCAGCCAACCGATATTCACCGCCAGCAGGTTGACCGTCGGCACCAGGGAATTGGGCAGCACATGCCGGCGAAACACCGCCGCTTCCGACAACCCGCGCGCCCGGGCGGCGGTGACATGGTCCGCCTGCAATTCCATCAACATGCTCGCCCGCAGGTTGCGCACCAGCACCGCCGACAGGGCCAGGGCGATGGTCAGGCACGGCAGGACCATATGGTGCGCCTTGTCCAGCCAGGTGCGACCGTAGCCGGACACCGGAAACAGGCCCCATTGCACGCTAAGCAGCAGGATCAGCATCAACCCCAGCCAAAATGCCGGCATGCCCAGGCCGACGGTGGTGAACACGCGGATCAGGTTGTCCGCCCAGCCGCCTTTGCGCCGCGCCGCGACGGTGGCCAGCGGCACTGCGATCAGCAGCGCCAGCAACACACTGCCGAGCACCAGCACCAGGGTCGGCTCGATACGGGTGACGATCAGCTTCAACGCATCGACCTTGTACAACAGCGATTGGCCGAGGTCGCCCTTGAGCAGGTTTTTCAAGAAGTAAAAATATTGCAGCCACAGCGGCTGGTCGAGCCCGAACTGTGCGCGGATCTTCAGCAACGCATCCGGCGTGCTGCGCGAGCCGAGCAGCGCGCGCGCCGGGTCACCGGGAATCGCGCGCACCAGCACGAAGGTGATCAGGCTGATGCCGAACAGCACCGGCAGCAATTGCAGCGGCCGGGTCAGCACGAAGCGGTAGCGCGCCAGGTTCATCCGTCAGCCTCGGTGACGAGCGAGGAAGTCCAGCAGTACCGGGAAGTACGCCTGGGGCTCTTCGTAAAATGGCATATGGCTGCTGTTGCGGAACACATGCAATTCGGCGTGCCGGGCGGCCAGTTTCATGCGCAGGGCGCAGGCCGGGGTGAGCTCGTCGTGCTGGCCGGTGGTGATCAGCATCGGCATGTTGAAATCGGCCATCTCGGCGATGCGGTTCCAGTCCTTGAGGTTGCCGATATACAGAAATTCGTTGGGGCCCTGCATGGTTGCGTAGGGCCCCATGTTCCAGTCGTCAAGGGAGCGCCGGAGCGGCGCCGGCCATTCGTCCAGGCGGCACACATGGCGATAATTGAGCAAGGTGATCGCGGCCTGGTACTGCGGATGATCCAGCGTCCCCATGGCTTCATGGCGCTGCATCATCGCCACAGTTTCGCTGCCGAGGGCGCCGCGCAGGCGTTCGAGTTCCTGGGAGAGGTGCGGAATGTCGCCGACGGTGTTTTCCAAGATCAGGCTTTTCAGCGCATCGGGGTAATGGATGGCGTATTCGATGCCCAGCCAGCCGCCCCAGGAATGCCCGAGCAAATGCACACGGCCCAGGCCCAGGGTTTGGCGCACGGTTTCGACTTCTTCGACATAACGGCCGATTTCCCACAGGGAAACATCGGTCGGTCTGGCTGAAGCACCGGTGCCAAGCTGGTCGAATGCAACCACTCGCAGGTCATGCTCTTTGAGCCAGCCATGGGCGTCGCGCAAATAGTCACACGGTAGCCCCGGCCCGCCGTTGAGGCACAACAGCACCTCATCGCCTTCGCCAAAGCTGTAGACCGCGAGGTCATGGCCATCGACTTGCACGGTGTACTGCTGGTCGGGGGCTATTTCACGCCACATGCATACGTTCCTTGTGTGGTATCGGCCTGGCGGGTTGCGGCCGCTTATGAGGCCATAAGCTACCGAGGATGCCGTGCATCCATAACCTAGTATTTCTTATAGGTTTGGCCTGGCAGTCCTTCGCCGGGGCGTGGCATTCTACTTGCAGTAAGTCGAGATTCATATGAATTCGGGAGCAGAACGGATGCTGGCCAAGCTAACTGCCTTCAATCACCGTCTCATGCCGGGCAGGAGCCTGGACGAGCAGATGGACAACGCGTTTATCCTAGCCCAACAGTTGGGTTTCGATGCACTGGTGTATGACTACTCGCCAGTGCCCATCGACCTCAACGGCACGTTGATCACACCTTCGGTGCTGCAACTGCGCAACACGCCTTCCGATTGGCATGCCTTGTGGTGCAGCGAAGGGTTCTACCAGATCGATCCGGTGCAGCACCTGGCCTTGAATACGGTGTCGCCGTTTGTCTGGTCCTACGAGGCCAAGGCGCAGACGGCGCTGCAGAAGATCATCGACCCGTGCCACGCCCCCGTCTCGTCTTACCTGCATGACCAGCAACTGACCTGCGGCGTCAGCGTGCCGATTCATCTGCCCCGGGGCGGCTTCGCATCGTTGACCGGTTTGCGCACCGGCAAGGCGCATACGGTGCTGGAGGACGCGCACCAGAGCTTGTCGGATTTCGGCCTGATTTCCCATGCCCTGCAGGAAGCGGCCTACCCACTGTTCAGCAATGAACTACGCACCTACCCGCATATCCGTCTGACCAAACGCGAGCGCGAGTGCCTGAAATGGGCCGCCGACGGCCTGACCGCCGCCGAAATCGCCACGCAACTGAGCCGCTCGCTGGCGGTCGTTACCCTGCATCTTGCCTCGGCAATGCACAAACTGGGGGCGAAAAATCGCGTACAGGCCGTGGTGCGCGCCACTCATTATCGCCTGCTGGAAGATTGACCCTTCGGCAAAACCTAGCTGTTTTGCTAGTTACTTAAACGTCGCGTGCCGATTATCGTGTCCCTGATACTTTTTTTTCAAAGCAGGATACGAAATGGAATTCATCGAAAAAGTCCGCGAAGGGTTTGCGCCCTTCGGCCCCTATCAGACCTGGTATCGCGTCACCGGCGACCGGGCCTCGGGCCGTACACCGCTGGTGATCATCCACGGCGGTCCCGGCTGCACCCATGATTACGTCGATGCCTTCAAGGACGTCGCCGCCAGCGGTCACGCCGTCATCCACTACGACCAACTGGGCAACGGCCGCTCCACGCACTTGCCCGACAAAGCCCCCTCCTTCTGGACTGTCAGCCTGTTCCTCGACGAACTGAACAACCTGCTGGACCACCTGCAAATCAGCCAGGACTACGCGATTCTCGGGCAATCCTGGGGCGGCATGCTCGGCAGCGAACACGCGATTCTGCAACCCAAGGGCCTGCGTGCGTTTATCCCGGCCAACTCGCCCACCTGCATGCGTACCTGGGTCAGCGAAGCCAACCGCCTGCGTCAGCTGCTGCCCGAAGGCGTGCATGAAACCCTGCTCAAGCATGAAGCCGCCGGCACCTACCAGGACCCGGAATACCTCGCCGCCTCGCGGATTTTCTACGACCAGCACGTCTGCCGGGTCAACCCATGGCCGGACGAGGTTGCGCGCACGTTCGCCCAGGTCGATGCAGACCCGACCGTGTACCACGCCATGAGCGGCCCGACCGAGTTCCATGTGATCGGCAGTTTGAAGGACTGGAACGTGATTGGCCGTCTGTCGGCAATCAAGGTGCCGACCCTGGTGATCTCCGGCCGGCATGACGAAGCCACACCGCTGGTGGTCAAGCCGTTCCTGGATGAAATCGCGGATGTGCGCTGGGCGCTGTTTGAAGACTCCAGCCACATGCCCCATGTCGAAGAGCGCCAGGCGTGCATGGGGACAGTGGTGAAGTTTTTGGATGAGGCCTGTTCAGTGCCGCACAAGACCCTCAAAGCAAGCTGACGAGCAATGTGGCAGCGGGCCTGCTCATGATGGCGGTGGTTCAGTCAGCGCCTGACCGCCATCGCGAGCAAACCCGCTGCCACCGTTTCAAGCCTCGCTGGTCTCGACCTTCGCGGCTTTTCTCGGCACCTCGGCCACCACTGGAATCTCCTTGCCTTCGGCATCGAACAGCTTGCCGCCCCTGAAGTAATCGCCTTCGCGCAAGACGGCCACATCCTGGAAACACAGGCTGCGCTCAGTCCCGGCCACAAACACCGACTGCTGGTCCGAATTGCCGGCGGTGAAGTGGTTGAACGCCAGGTTCAGCAAGATCGCCATGATCGCCGACGAACTGATGCCCGAATGGAAAATGGTCGCGAACCAGCTGGGAAAATGATCGTAGAAGCTCGGCGCGGCAATCGGGATCATGCCGAAACCGATGGACGTGGCCACGATGATCAGGTTCATGTTGTTGCGGTAATCCACCTTGGACAGTGTACGAATACCGCTGGCCGCCACGGTGCCGAACAACACGATTCCGGCACCGCCCAACACCGAGGTCGGCACTGCCGCAATCACCCGCCCCATGAACGGCAGCAGGCCGAGGACGACCAGGAACAACCCGCCTGTCGCGACCACAAAACGACTTTTCACCCCGGTGACCGCCACCAGGCCGACGTTCTGGGCGAACGCGCTCTGGGTAAACGAACCAAAGATCGGCGCGAACAGGCTCGACAGCATGTCGGCACGCAAGCCATTGCCCAGGCGTTTGGAGTCGACTTTGGTGTCGATGATCTCGCCCACGGCCAGGATGTCCGCCGAAGTCTCCACCAGCGTCACCATCACCACAATGCACATGGAAATGATCGCGGCCACATGGAAGGTCGGCATGCCGAAATGGAACGGTGTGGGGAAGCCGAACATCGGCCCCTGGGTCACGCCGGAAAAGTCCGCCATGCCCAGGAACACCGCAATCACGGTGCCGATCACCATCGCCAGCAGGATCGATAACCGCGAGATCGTCGCACTGCCAATCTTGCTCAGCAACAACACCAGCAACAGGGTCAACGCGGCCAGGCCGACGTTCGCCATGCTGCCGAAATCCGCCGCACGGCTGTTGCCGCCCATGGCCCAGCGTGCGGCCACCGGCATCAGCGTCAGGCCGATGGTGGTGATCACAATGCCGGTCACCAACGGCGGGAAAAACTGGGTGATCCGCGAGAACACCGGCGTGATCAGCAGCCCGATAAACGACGCAGCCATCACCGCCCCGAGAATCGCCGGCACCCCACCGGCGCCATCACTGCCGACAATCGCCACCATCGTCGCCACGCCGGCAAACGACACGCCCTGCACCAGCGGCAACTGACAACCAAAGAACGGCAGGCCAAGGGTTTGCAACAACGTGGCCAGGCCACCGGCAAACAGCGACGCGGCGATCAACAGGCCGATATCCGCCGGCGACAACCCGGCCGCCTGGCCGACGATCAACGGTACGGCAACGATGCCGCCGTACATGGTGAGCACATGCTGCAGGCCGTAAGCCATGTTGGCGGCGACGCCGAGATTCTCATCTTCGGGTCGTTGCGATGACGCCTTCGGGATAGTCATGGTGAGGGGTTCTCTGTTTTTGTTGTGGCGCCACTGTATGCAATACCGAGACTAGATGTCCATAGAGTTGTATACAATCATTCGGACAAGATACCCTCCACCGGCGTTACAAAAACAATCCGGCCGTCATGAGCCAGAACGCCATAGGACCTAAAACAATGAAAAAGGCATTACAGGGCGCAACCGTTGCATTGACCCTCCTCGGCGGCGGGGAGGCTGTCGCGCTGGAATGGAAGAACAACAGCGTAGGATTTCGCTACGGCCAGCAATTCACCAACCCGAACAACCCCGACGCATTCAGCAAGCGCATCTACAGCGTCACCCACGCCAGTGGCTACCAGTACGGCAGCAACTTTCTGAACCTCGATGTGTTTTTGTCCGACAGCCGCGACCCGCGCAAGGGCACCGACCACGGCGGCAGTGAGGTGTATGCGGTATACCGACACCAGTTGTATGCCTCTCGCGTTTTCGATACGCCGTTGGGCACCGGGCTGATCAAGGACTACGCCCTGACCCTGGGCTTCGATGCCAACCGCAACAACAACTTTGCCTCGGCGAAAAAACGCGCGCTGGTGCTCGGCCCGACCTTGAAGTTCAACACCGTCGGCGTGCTGGACCTGAGCCTGATGTATTACAAAGAACGCAATCACAGCGGGATTCCCGGCGCGAAAGAGTCGGACCATACCTTCGACGACACCTATATGCTCAACCTGACGTGGATGCGTCCGTTCGAGATCGGCAGCCACGCGGCCAAGTTCCAGGGGTTTATCAACCATGTCGGCAACAAGGGCGAGGACTTCCACGGCCGCGATACCGCAGCGGAAACGCTGATGCGTAGCGCGCTGATGGTCGCGGTGCGACCCGGCAAGCGCGTAACGCCGAACCTGTACCTCGGAGTGGGCTACGAGTACTGGCATAACAAGTTCGGTGTGGACGGCGGTCGGGGCAGTCGCACGTCGACACCCACGCTGAATATGGAAGTGACGTTCTAGGATCTACCGCTCAAGACACTGAAAAAGCCGCAATCAAGTGTGGGGGTTGGCTTGCCTGCGATCGCATCGGCTCGGTAAACCTGATGCAGCGCAGCGCAGGCAATCCAGCGCCCACCTGTCAGATCAAGCATTCGCCAACTGCGAATCATCGGTTTTCGGCCGCGCCAACCAGTAACCCAGCACCGCCAACGGCGCGGTCGCCAGCATCACGATCACGGTGATCAGCAGCGGCTGCTCGAGCATCGACGACACCAACAGGCTGCTGAGAAAACACAGGCCCAGTTGCAGGGTGTTTTGCAGCGCCGCTGCCTTGCCGGAGTTTTCCGCAAACGGCATCAGCGCATTCGCCACCACGATGGGATAACTCGCGCCGTTGACCAGCGCCATCAGGCAGAACGGAATCAGCAAGGTGGTCAGGGTCGGCACGCTCAAGGTGGCGACCAGGTACAACGCCAGCATGCTGATGCAGTAGGCCACCAGCAGCCAGGGCAACAGCGTCTTGCCCTGGAATCGCTGCAACGCGCTGCGGCAGCTGTAGCCTCCGATCAGGAACGCGAGGGTCGGCAGCACATAACTCAGGCCAATGTCATTCGGGCTGTAACCCATATCGCCGAGGATGAATGGCGAGGCGGTCAACCAGGCGAAGAAACTGGCGGAGCAGGCAGCAAAGATCATGACGTTGCCGGTGAACACGCGCGAGCCGAGCAATTGTCCGTAACCGAGGCGCGTCGGTTCGCCTTCCTCCGCCAGCCGTTTCGGCGCCGTGCGCAGGAACAGAGTCGGCAGCAGCAACAGCAGCGACACGCCCAGCAACACCGCGAAAATCGCCTGCCAGCCGAAGTGATTCAGCACCATGGCCCCCAACAGCGGCGCCAGGGCCGGCGACAACGACATCAGCGGCATGATGCTGGCGAACACGCGGTGAGCCTTGTCGGCCGGGTAGCGGTCAATCACCAGTGCCTGCCAACTCACGGCGGCGGAACACACGCCAATCGCCTGGATAAAACGCAGTGCCAGCAGCTGCGTGGCGGTCTCGACCCAGAACATGCCGACGCAACCCAGCACGAACAGGCTCAGGCCCGTGAGCAGGATCGGTTTGCGCCCCAGTCGGTCAGACAACGGCCCCCACAACAACTGCCCCACGGCAAAGCCCGCGAGGAAAATACTCAAGCTGGCGCCCACCGCGCCCGCGCCGATGTGTAATTGCTCGCCCATGGCGCCGAACGCCGGCAAGTACATGTCCATGGCGAGATAACCGAGCATGCTCAGCCCCGCCAGGTACCAGGTGAAACCAAAAGAATTTTTCATTGAAGCCTTGTTGAACCTGCCATCAAACTATTTGCTGACTGCTGCCCATTATGAAGCTGGCAGCCTCTCTGTGAAGCGATAATAATTGGACACTTCTATCAATTAATTTGAAGGCAACTGCCATGTGGTCCGAATACTCCCTGGATGTGGTCGATGCCGTCGCACGCCATGGCAGCTTCAGCGCCGCCGCCCAGGAATTGCACCGCGTGCCGTCGGCCATCAGCTACACGGTGCGTCAGTTGGAAGAGTGGCTGGCCGTGCCCTTGTTCGTGCGGCGCCATCGCGACGTCGAGCTCACCGCGGCCGGCCGTCTATTTATAGACGAAGCCCGCGGCGTGATGAAAACCATGCTCGGTACACGGCGCCTGTGCCAGCAAGTGGCCAATGGCTGGAGCGGCCAGTTGAAGGTCGCGGTGGACTCCATCGTCAAACCCCAGCGCTGCCGGCAATTGGTGCTGGATTTCTATCGGCAGTTCCCTGACGTGGAATTGCTGCTGGAGTACGAGGTGTACAACGGCGTGTGGGACGCCCTCGCCGATGAGCGCACCGACATCGTGATCGGCGCCACCAGCGCGGTGCCGGTGGCGAGTCACTTCACGTTTCGCGATATGGGCCTGTTGAACTGGTTGTGCGTGGTCAGCGCGAAACACCCGCTGGCGGCGTTGGATGGTTTGCTCAGTGACGATCAACTGCGCCCGTTCGCGTCCCTGTGCATGACCGATACCTCGCGCAACCTGCCCAAGCGCGATACCTGGACCCTGGATAACCAGCGCCGGCTGGTGGTACCGAACTGGGCCTCGGCCATTGACTGCCTGCGCGACGGCCTGTGCGTCGGCATGGCGCCGGCGCATCAGGTGTTGCCGTGGATCGAACGTGGTGAGTTGGTCGCGCTGCAACTGCACAGGCCGTTCCCGGCCAGCCCGTCATGCGTGGCCTGGGCACAGAACAAACTGTCCCCGGCGATGAGTTGGTTGCTGGACTACCTGGGGGATAGCGAGACGATGAACCAAGAGTGGTTGAATGGGAGTGACCACTGAAGATCACCGGAATCCCTTGTAGGAGGGGGCTTGCCCCCGATGGCGGTGTGTCAGTTGCAGATTGCTCGACTGATACACCGCCATCGGGAGCAAGCACCCTCCCACAGGGGATCTCATTTCAATCCAGCAAGCGGGTGATGGCCCGCACGATCATCTCGACCTCCTTGGCCTCCAGGGTCAGCGGCGGCAGCAGGCGAATCACCTTGCCCCGCGTCACGTTGATCAACAACCCATGTTCCTCGGCGGCGCGCAGGGCCAGCTCGCGACACGGGTCTGCCAGCTCGATGCCTATCATCAAGCCCTTGCCACGAATCGACAGGACCTGCGGGTGCTCATCCAACTCCACCCGTAAGCGGGCCAACAAGCGCTCGCCCTGTTGCGCGGCGTTCTGCAGCAGGCCTTGTTCTTCAATGATCTCCAGCACGGTGCAACCCACCCGGCAGGCCAATGGGTTGCCGCCGAACGTGCTGCCGTGGCTGCCCGGGGTGAACAAGTCGGCCGCCACGTTCCTGGCCAGGCAGGCACCGATGGGCACGCCGTTGCCGAGGCCTTTGGCCAGGGTCATCACGTCCGGCACGATGCCCTCGTGCTGGAAGGCAAACCAGGCGCCGGTGCGGCCGATGCCGGTCTGGATTTCATCGAGCATCATCAGCCAGCCGTGGCGCGTGCAGTGAGCGCGCAGGGCTTTCAGGTAACCCGGCGGCGCCACTTGCACCCCGCTTTCGCCCTGGATCGGTTCCAGCAAGACTGCTGCGATGCGCGTGCCGAACGTTTGCGTGATCGCCTCCAGCGCCGCCAGGTCGCCGAAGCCGACTTTGAGAAAATCCCCCGGCAAGCGCTGGAACCCCAAGCGTACCGAAGGCCCGTCGCTGGCCGCCATGGTGCCCAGCGTGCGGCCGTGGAAGGCGTTTTCCATCACCACCACCAACGGCGCCTCGATGCCTTTTTTCCAGCCGTGCAGCCGCGCCAGTTTTAGCGCGGTCTCGTTGGCTTCGGCGCCGGAGT
This sequence comes from Pseudomonas sp. GW704-F2, assembly GCF_059423025.1. Lineage (NCBI taxonomy): Bacteria > Pseudomonadati > Pseudomonadota > Gammaproteobacteria > Pseudomonadales > Pseudomonadaceae > Pseudomonas > Pseudomonas sp. GW704-F2. The sequence goes on from NZ_JBWKXO010000034.1 coordinate 49,543, forward strand.
TGTTGAAAAACGCACGATCGAGGCCCGACAGTTGGGTCAGACGCTGGGCCAAGCGTTGTTGCCAATCGATGCTGTAGAGGTTGGAGGTGTGCAACAGCAACCCGGCTTGTTCGCTGATGGCTGTCACCAGTTTCGGATGGGAGTGTCCGACGTTGGTCACGGCCACGCCTGCCACGGCGTCCAGGTATTCGCGCCCCTGCTGGTCCCACAGGCGCGTGCCCAGGCCACGCGCAAAGCTCAAGGCCAAGGGTTGGTAAGTGGTCATCAGGCAAGCGGCGGTCATGGTGGCAAGCTCCAGTGCTGGGTTGGGATGGGTCCAGTATCGTTAGCCACCCAAGCTGGATAAACTGTGCTTTCCTGCAATGACTTTAAATCAGGGCTTGATAATGGATCTGTTCCAGGCGATGTCGGTGTATGTGAAAGTGGTCGAGACCGGCAGCATGACCGCCGCGGCCCATGCCAGTGGGATGTCGACCACCATGGTCGGCAACCATTTGCGCGCCCTGGAGCAACGCCTGGGGGTCAGCCTGCTCAAGCGCACCACGCGCAAGCAAAGCCTCACGGAATTCGGCGGGCAGTATTACCAGCGCTGCCTGGAAGTGCTGGGGCTGGTGGCCGACTCCGAGCAATTGGCCGAACAGGCCCACAGCGACGTGCCCAAGGGCACCCTGCGCATCACCGCCCCGCCCGCCTTCGGCACCGAACGCCTGGCGCCGGCCTTGAGCGAATTTTCCCAACGTTACCCGCTGATCAAGCTGTACGTGGTGCTCAGCAATCAACGCATGGACCTGGTCGACAGCGGCTTCGACGTGGCCATCCGCCTGGGCGAGTTGGAACCCTCAAGCCTGATCGCCCGGCCCCTGCAGGACTACACCATCACCCTGTGCGCCGCGCCGGATTACCTGGCGCGACGCGGCACGCCGCAAACGCCCGAGGATCTGCAACAACACGACTGCCTGGCCTTCGCCTACCCATCCGGCGACGATTGGCGTAACGCCGACAAACTGTGGCGCATGAGCGACGCGGACGGCGAAGTGGAGATTCCGGTGTCCGGCTCGCTGACCATCAACAGCTCGCAAGCCCTGCGCCAGGCGGCGGTGCAAGGCATGGGCATCGTCATGCTGCCCGATGCCCTGGTGCAGCCCGACCTGCAGAGCGGGAAGCTGGTGGCCTTGCTGACCGCCTATCAACTGCCTCGCCGCCCCATGCATTTGCTGTACGGCCAGGATCGTTACCGCCTGCCTAAACTGCGGGCGTTCGTGGATTTTGCCCTGGAGAAATGGGCGCGCTAAAAGCCCACGCCCAATTCACGCAGACGCTCAGCGGTGCGCTCGGCGCAAACGTGGTGAATGCCTTGCCAGCCCAGGGCGATGGCCGCGTCGATATTGCCCGCGACGTCATCGATGAACACCACTTCGGCAGGCTGGATATCCGGCAGATGAGCACGCACCTGGTCGAGGCTGGCGTGATAGATCGCGGCATCGGGCTTGATCAGCTTCAACTCGCCGGAGACCACGATGTCGCGAAAACACTGCAGGAACGGGTAGTTGGCCCGCGCATAGGGGAACGTCTCGGCCGACCAATTGGTGAGCCCGAACAGCGGCATGTCGGCCTGATGCAGCGCCTTGAGAATGGCCACGCCCTCGGGCAACGGCCCGTGCAACATTTCATGCCAGCGGTCGTAGTAGGCCGTGATCAAGGGTTCGTGCTGGGGATATTGCGCGACCAGGCTGCGCGTCGCCTCGGCCAGGGTGCGACCGGCGTCTTGCTCGGTGTTCCAGGCCTGGGTGCAGATGTTGTCGAGGAACCATTGCCGCTCCTCATCATCGGCGATCAGCTGGCGGTACAGGTGCTGCGGGCTCCAATCGAACAGGACACCGCCAAAATCAAAAACGACTGCACGAATCGTCATCAGATCCTCCGTTAGCGTGAGTTGATAGCGGATGGAGTCTGGCAGATCGCGATGGCTTTACACACAACGAATGTGGGAGCGGGCTTGCTCGCGATGGCGGTTTGTCAGTGCCGGAGGTTTCGGCTGACCCACTGCAATCGCGGGCAAGCCCGCTCCCACATGTTTTTCGAGGGTGTTTAGGCTTGGACCAGACCGTTGATCTTCACGGTCGGATTCACATCAGCCTCGTAGTCCACGCCGTCGATCTCAAAGCCGAACAAGCGCAGGAACTCAGCCTTGTAGCCGGCAAAATCGCTGATCTCGTTGACGTTGTCGTCGGTGACCTGATTCCACAGCGCAGCCACGGCGTCCTGGACTTTCGGTTGCAGCTCGGCCAGGTCGGCACGCAGGCGGCCGTCGGCGTCGAGCTTCGGCTCGCGGCCGTACAGGCTGTCCTTGAACAGGCCATAGACCTGCTCGATGCAACCTTCGTGAGTGCCCTGCTCTTTCATCACTTTGAACAGCAACGACAGGTACAGCGGCATGATCGGGATCGCCGAGCTGGCCTGGGTGACCACAGCCTTGAGCACCGACACGCGGGCGTCGCCCTTCAGTGCGGCCAGGTTGTCGCGCAGGGTCAGGACTTTCTTGTCCAGGTCCTTCTTGGCTTCGCCGATGGAGCCGTTCCAGTAGATATCCTGGGTCAGCTTCTCGCCGAGGTAGGTGAACGCCGTGGTCTTGGCGCCTTCGGCCAGCACGTCCGCTTCACGCAGGGCGTCGATCCACAGCTGCCAGTCTTCGCCGCCCATGACTTTCACGGTGCCGTCGATTTCTTCCTGGGTGGCCGGCTCAAGGGTGGTGTCAACGACAACGCCCTTGTCGGTGTTGATCCCGCGCAGGGTCACGGCCTTGCCGATCGGCTTGAGCGTGGAGTTGTGCACCACGCCCTGCGGGTCGGTGCGGCGTGGCGCGGCCAGGCTGTAGACCACCAGGTCGATCTTGCCCAGGTCTTTCTTGATGGTCTCGATGGTCAGGCGCTTGATCTCGTCAGAGAACGCGTCGCCGTTGATGCTCTTGGCGTACAGGCCTTTTTCGACGGCAAACTTCTCGAACGCGGCGCTGTTGTACCAGCCGGCGGAGCTCAGCTTGCCTTCTTCGCCTTCTTTCTCAAAAAACACGCCCAGGGTATCGGCGCCGCAGCCAAACGCAGCACTGATGCGCGCGGCCAGGCCGTAACCGGTGGAAGCACCGAGGACCAGCACCTTTTTCGGGCCGCCTTCGATGACGCCGTGTTGGGTGACGTAGTCGATCTGTTCCTTGACGTTCGCTTCACAGCCAACAGGGTGAGCGGTCACACAGATAAAGCCACGAACCCGCGGTTTGATGATCATAAAATTTCTGCCTCTTCCAAGGTGCCGAAGGCCAATGGTGGCCATTCAACGTAATCGTACCGGTCTATGACGTCCAAAAAACCGAAGCGTCACGATAGTCGCAAATCTTCTGTTTACAAAATCCAATCCAAAACGCGCCGCGCAAGCCGCGCCGAGGGTTAAAAACTGTGTCAGCTCTTCACAATTTCGTAATATTTAAAACGCCCATCGACCTGGGAACGCCTTATCATGACGAGGTTGTTTCAATATGTTTCGCAACCCCACCACTCGCAGCCACGCATATAGACCTGTCGAATGGCGTCCAGCTGGAGCTGAGTTTCATGAGTCAATCTGCGTTACGCAAAAAAGCCGTGTCGTTCGCCTGGGCATTCGGCACCCTGCTGATTATTTACCTCTTTCCCCTGACCACCGTGGTGTTCCTCGGCCTCGTGCTGGTCTGCGGTATTTATGATTTCCTGCGTAACGGCCTGTATGACCGCGACACCTTCAAGAAATACTTCATCGGCAGCGGCCGCAATACCTGGCTGCTGGCACCGTTCAACACCCTGTTCGACCTGCTGAGCAGCCGCAACCGCCACGTCTACACGATGCGCGAGCTGCCGCCCGCCTGGCGTGAAGACCTGCAACAGGTGATCGACGACGCCATGGCCCACAAGGATGAAATCATCGGCTACCTGGACGAACGCATGACCGAGAAGAAACGCGGCATGCTGTTTTTCCAATGGTACGGCCGGCCGATCGAAACCACCCTGGACATCCCGGAACTGCGCAAGAAATTGCCGTTCGTGAAGACCATCGGCGTGTCGGTGTTCAACGAAAACCGTTCGACCTCCTTCCACTTCGGCCCCCTGCGCATGATGTTCCGGGTGCTCTATAACATGGCGCCGGCGCCTCACCATGAGGGCGTGTACATCCAGGTGGGCAAACACAAGCATTACTGGCACGACGACCCACTGTTTATCTTCGATGACACGCTGATGCATGCGTCCTTCAACAAGAACGATGCCAAGCGCTACTGCCTGTTCATTGATATCGTGCGGCCGACCGCGTTGCCCGCCGTCCTCAATGCCGTGATCACAGGGTTTGCCGGCCTGGTGTTCACGCTGCGTCGGGTTTTCTACAAAAACTGGAAGCTGATCCAGTAGGTTCTGCGGCATGATGGGGCTGGACAGTATTTGCGTAGCGCCTGCGGGCCAGCGAAAATAGCCGTCTCGTGCGACCGTATCCGGCGCCCATTCTTCTCAAGCCATCGCCCCCATGACGGGCGCGGTGGCTGTGCTTTCAAGGAATCAGAATGCCCCAACGTCAAGTCATCAATGCCTCCGTCAGCCCCAAGGGCAGCCTCGAAACACTCTCCCAGCGTGAAGTCCAGCAACTGAGCGAAGCCGGCTCCGGCAGCATCTATACCCTGTTCCGCCAGTGCGCCCTGGCCATCCTCAACACCGGCGCGCACATCGACAACGCCAAGACCATCCTCGACGCCTATAAAGACTTTGAAGTGCGTATCCACCAGCAGGATCGCGGCGTGCGCCTGGAACTGCTGAACGCACCGGCCGACGCCTTCGTCGATGGCGAAATGATCGCCAGCACCCGCGAAATGCTGTTCAGCGCCCTGCGCGACATCGTCTACACCGAGAACGAACTGGACAGCCAGCGCATCGACCTGAGCAACTCCCAGGGCATCACCGACTACGTGTTCCACCTGTTGCGCAACGCGCGCACGCTGCGCCCGGGTGTCGAGCCGAAGATCGTGGTGTGCTGGGGCGGGCACTCGATCAACACCGAAGAATACAAATACACCAAGAAAGTCGGCCACGAACTGGGCCTGCGCAGCCTCGACGTCTGCACCGGTTGCGGCCCCGGCGTGATGAAAGGCCCGATGAAGGGCGCGACCATTTCCCACGCCAAGCAACGCATCAACGGCGGGCGCTACCTGGGCCTGACCGAGCCGGGCATCATCGCTGCGGAAGCACCGAACCCGATCGTCAATGAGCTGGTGATCCTGCCGGACATCGAGAAGCGCCTGGAAGCCTTCGTGCGCGTCGGCCACGGCATCATCATCTTCCCGGGCGGCGCCGGCACGGCGGAAGAGTTCCTCTACCTGCTGGGCATCCTGATGCACCCGGACAACCGCGGCCTGCCGTTCCCGGTCATCCTCACCGGGCCAAAGCACGCCGCACCGTACCTGCAACAGTTGCACGCATTCGTCGGCGCCACCCTCGGCGAGGCCGCGCAGGCGCACTACCAGATCATCATCGACGATCCGGCCGAAGTGGCCCGCCAGATGACCGCCGGGCTCAAGGCCGTCAAGCAGTTCCGCCGCGAGCGTAACGATGCGTTCCACTTCAACTGGCTGTTGAAGATCGACGAAGGCTTCCAGCGCCCGTTCGACCCGACCCACGAAAACATGGCCAGCCTGCAACTGAGCCACGCGCTGCCGCCCCATGAACTGGCGGCCAACCTGCGTCGCGCGTTCTCGGGGATTGTGGCGGGCAACGTCAAGGACAAGGGCATTCGCCTGATCGAGCAGAACGGCCCTTACCAGATCCATGGCGACCCGGCCATCATGAAGCCGCTGGATGAACTGCTGCAGGCGTTCGTCGCCCAGCACCGCATGAAGTTGCCGGGTGGCGCGGCATATGTGCCGTGTTACCGCGTGGTGCAATAAGTCAGCACACATGCTGTAGCGCTTTAACCTTGTGTTCAGGCTTGTCGGCGGGAGACGTCGGGCTATCGTTTTTACGAAGCCCGACTGACCCACACCGAGGAGCGACCTATGGACCAACGGATCTTGTTCTCCCAGACGCCTTACCCTAATGTAAGGAGCATCACGATGGAGACCTTCAATATGGCGACCGCCACGCTGACTTCAAAAGGACAAATCACCATCCCCGTCCAGGTCAGGACAGCCCTGGGCCTGGAAACGGGAGACCGGGTTGAATTCGTCGAAATGGAAGACGGCAAATTTTCCATTATTGCCGCGAGCAAAACCGTTCACGACCTCAAGGGGCTGATCCGCAAGCCTGCCCAGGCCATTTCCATCGAGGACATGAACCGCGCGATTGCGGCACAGGGAGCGAAAGCCCGATGATCGGCCTGGATACCAATGTGCTGGTGCGCTATGTCACCCAGGATGATCCGGTCCAATCCGCCAAGGCATCCGAGCTGATCGAATCCCTCACCACCCTGTCGCCAGGCTTTGTCAGCCTGGTGTCGGTGGTGGAGTTGGTATGGGTGCTACAAAGTTGCTACCAGTCAGCCAAGAGCGATGTGGTGGCGGTGCTGGAAACGCTGCTGCGAACCCGTGAATTGATCGTCGAGCATGCCGAGATCATCTGGCAGGCGCTCCGGCGGTTTTCGGCGAACAAAGCCGATTTCGCCGACTGTTTGATAGCGCGCTGCGCCCACGCAGCCGGCTGCGAGTACACCGCCACCTTTGACCTTGATGCGGCCAAGAGCGCGGGCATGAAGCGACTGGCCTGAGCGGGGTTCAGCGAACCCAGCCACCATGCTGCCAGTGGTAACCGTCATTTCGTTGCACCCAATGCGGATGCACATAACGGTAGCCCTCGCGCACCGGCTCCCAATGGCCGTGTACCGCCACATAACGTCCACCGTCCCAACGCCAGTACCCGCGTGACCATACATAACCTTCACGCACCGCCGGCTCGACTTCGATCACTTGCATCGGCGGCGGTTGTGGCGCGACCACTTCCACATACTCACGTTCTACCGGTCGACGCTCATGCACGACACGCTCTTGCACACACCCGGACGCCGCGACGACCATGGCCGCCAATGCTGCATAACGTAGCAACATACAAACCCCTCGGGCGCTAACGCCCCACACCTGCCTCAGTAAAAAATGCCCCCTTGTTCCAGCCGCGCTCCTGCAAGGCCTGGGTACTTTTTAACAGGTGGTGTCTGTCGGGTTGCTGAACCTGCCGACAGTGCATCCCGAGGAACAGACAGAAGGCCGGGTCGCGATTTGAACGCTCAAACCGGGCCAAAGCGCTCCAGCACAGCCTCGACAAAACGCCGCAACTTGGCGGTACGCTGGCGGTTGGCGGTGTAGACCAAATGCATGGGCCGGCTCGGCGCGTCAAAGTCCGGCAGCACTCGCACCAACTCGCCCCTGGCCAGGGCCGGGCGCAGAAAATCTTCCGGGCCGAGCACAATGCCAAACCCATCCAGCGCGGCCGACATCAAGGCCCTGCTTTCGTTGATCTGCAAACGGCTGGCAACCTGCACGGTGTGCGGGACCGAGCCCTGGTAGAACACCCATTCGCGATCCGCCGGGCGTGACCAGAAGGCGTAGCCCAGGCATTCATGCTGTTGAAGGTCCGCCGGCCACAGCGGTGTGCCTCGTGCCGCCAGGTAGGCCGGCGCCGCACAGACCACCAGACGGTACGGCGCCAATGGCCTGGCGGTCAGCCCAGTGATCGCCGGGGGGCCAATGCGGAAGGCGGCTTCGTAGCCTTCCTCCACCAGGTCGACGAAACGATCGGTGAGGTGCAGGTCGATGTTCACATCGGGGTTGTCACGCAAAAACGCGGTCACCAAGGGCATCAGGCTGTAGGAGCCGAAGGTCACCGGGGCGGTGATTTTCAGCGTGCCGCGTGGGGTGTCATTCATGATCTGCGCCAGGGAATCGGCGGCCTCAGCCTCCGTCAGGATATGCTTGCAGCGCTCGTAGTACGCGCTACCCAACTCCGTCAGGCTTTGTCGGCGCGTGGTGCGATTGAGCAAGCTCGCGCCCAGGCGCTGCTCCAGCGCCGTGACATGCTTGGCCACCATCTGCGCCGACATATTCAAACGCTCGGCGGCTCGCGCATACGAGCCCAACTCGGCGGCGACCACAAAGGCATTCATGCTCGAAAGACGGTCCATCATTCCAAACTCCCAGTAACGACACTCACGCCAATACGCTCGTTTATCACCCCGTGATTGTTAATCATCATAACCGCTCCCCTACTTTGCAGGAGCAAGGCCATGAAGATTGGCGTGATTGGAGCAGGTTTCATCGGACGCGCGGTGGCCCAACTGGCGCTGGCGGCCGGTCACGAAGTGATGTTGAGCAACTCCCGCGGCCCGCAGTCCATGAGCAGCGTACTCAGCGGCATCTGGGGCGTTAAAGTGGGCAGCGCGCAAGACGCAGCCAGATTTGGCGACGTGGTCCTCGTGGCGATCCCCCTGGAACATTACCGCAGCGTGCCCGCGCAGTGGCTGGAAGGCAAAACAGTGATGGACGCCAACAATTACTACCCAGAGCGCGACGGGCATATCCCTGAGTTGGACCGTTTTGAAACCACCACCAGCCGGCTGCTCGCCGAGCATTTGCCGCATTCCCATGTGGTGAAGGTATTCAACGCGATCTTTGCACCGGACCTGACGCGGGACGCCCGCCCTCACGGCGCCCCCGACCGCCGCGCACTGCCGGTGGCGGCGGATGACGCCGCGGCGAAAGCGCAAGTGATCCAGTTACTCGACGAACTCGGTTTCGACGCCGTGGATGCCGGTGGGCTGGATGAAAGCTGGCGCTTCGAGCGGGCCAAACCGGCCTATTGCGTTGTGCTGGACCGAGCCGGCTTGACGGCGGCGCTGGCGGCAGCCGAACGAACGGTTGAACTGCCTGCGGTGGAACGCACCCACCCCCGCGCATAAACACGCGCCCACAAAAAGCCCGCTGAGCGTTATCGGCTCAGCGGGCTTTTTTTGACCGATCGGCCCCAGTCTCAGGGCCTGGTCTTACAGCGCCAGATCAGACGCCGGTTTGCTCGGCTCAGTCGCAGGCTTGGCAGCCTCGGTGGCCTTGGGAGCGGTCATCTGCGGAATCGCTGGTGGTGGAGTCAGTTGCAGGATACCGGCGGTGTAGGCCCATTCCTTGGCAACAGCCTCAGGACTGTCGTTCAGCTTGGTGCCGTAGCTTGGCACGATCTGATGCAGTTTTTCCTGCCAGGCCGGAGTCGCGACCTTGTCCTTGAACACTTTCTGCAGCACGGTCAGCATGATCGGTGCCGCGGTCGACGCGCCTGGCGATGCACCCAACAGGCCGGCGATGGTGTTGTCGGCGGAGCTGACCACTTCGGTGCCGAGTTTCAGCACGCCGCCCTGCTCTTCGTCACGCTTGATGATCTGCACACGCTGGCCGGCTTGCCACAGGCGCCAGTCGGACTGCTTGGCGTTCGGGAAGTACTCTTGCAGTGCCTTGAAGCGGTCGTCATCCGACAGCATCAGTTGCCCGGCGAGGTACTCGACCAGCGGGTATTCACGAATACCGACTTTGGTCATCGGCCAGATGTTGTGGGTGGTGGTGCTGGTCAGCAGGTCCAGGTACGAGCCTTCCTTCAGGAACTTGGTCGAGAAGGTCGCGAACGGGCCAAACAGAATCACGCGCTTGCCATCCAGCACGCGGGTGTCCAGGTGCGGCACCGACATCGGCGGCGCGCCCACCGAAGCTTTACCGTAGGCCTTGGCCAGGTGCTGCTCGGCGATGGTTGGGTTATCGGTCACCAGGAACGAACCACCCACCGGGAAGCCCGCGTATTCCTTGGCTTCAGGAATGCCCGACTTTTGCAGCAGGTGCAGGGCACCGCCGCCGGCGCCGATGAACACGAACTTGGCGTCGGTTTCGGTTTTGCTGCCATCTTTCAGGTTTTTGTAGCTGACACGCCACGAACCGTCGGCGTTCTTGGTGATGTCCTGCACTTCGCTCGACAGTTTCAGGTCGAACTTAGGCGTGGTTTGCAGGTGAGCGACGAACTGGCGGGTGATCTCGCCGAAGTTCATGTCCGTACCCAGCGGGCTCCAGGTGGCCGCGATTTTCTGGTTCGGGTCACGCCCTTCCATCATCAGCGGAACCCACTTGGCGATCTGCGCCGGGTCTTCGGAATACTGCATGCCAGCGAACAGCGGGCTCGCTTGCAAGGCTTCGTAACGCTTTTTCAGGAACTTGATGTTGTCATCGCCCCACACAAAGCTCATGTGCGGAGTGGAGTTGATGAACGAACGCGGGTTCTTCAGCACGCCCTGCTGGACCTGCCAGGACCAGAACTGGCGGGAGATCTGGAACGCTTCGTTGATTTCGACCGCTTTCGGGATCTCAACGTTGCCGTTCTTGTCTTCCGGGGTGTAGTTCAGCTCGGCGAGGGCCGAGTGACCGGTACCGGCGTTGTTCCAGCCGTTGGAGCTTTCTTCGGCGACGCCGTCGAGGCGCTCGACCATTTCCATCGACCAGCCCGGCTCCAGCTCGTTGAGCCAGACACCCAGGGTCGCACTCATGATGCCGCCGCCGATCAGCAGCACATCGACTTTCTTTGCCTCTTCCGCATGAACGGACGTGATCCCCATCGACAAAGCCAGCCCCAGCAGGGCCGTGTTTACTTTCTTAAACATCAGTAGCACCTATGATAAAACGCCATCCGCCCCACTGCCTCTGAGCCCGGGCAACCCTCAATCACGCGGCGTCAGGCAACGCAGCGCCGGGTTTGCACATTCACTCAAGGACCGCAGGGTGGGCACACAAGGCCGACGTATCGACCTCACTTTTATGTCCCTTCTGCGCTGACTTCTTATCATTATTGGCTTCAGCTACCTGGGCGACAGCCAGCCGCCGGGACGTATACGGGTGTACGTTCCGGAGAAAGACTAGACCGAGATGGCGCGCAGAATATCACGCCAACCGGCGATCATGCGCTGTTTGGCTAATTGACAGCTCTAAAATAGGCGTTTTGGCAAGGCTGATCGGGGTGAGTGTCAAGCCTGACAGACGCGACGTGACGTCACAGACATGGCTATTTGATAGCGGCGGTTCAATCAACACATCTCTGACTGTCCCACCACCCCATCAGTCATCCTGCAACAACCCAGAACCATACTCACCATAACTACTACCCAGCCCACTGCCGCCAAAATTCATCTTGGCGGCCTTGTTGGGGCTGTGGTCACCAAACGCCTGGCATCCCCCTGTAAAACAAGGGTCGCGACTCACGCCCGACGAATCCGACGAACAAGCGCTCAACAGCAACGCGCCGGCGATCATCACGACTTTGACAAGGTTCGAGATCATTTTTTCAGTTCCCTGTGGGTTCGGGGGTTTCCCATAGAGATGATCGTAGGCCTCAACGGCACAGGGAATGATGAAACTTCGCCAGAAGACAGAATGGGTTCAGGTTGCCGCCTTGGGGTAAGGCGGCGGAGGTCGATTGTCAGGCTGTAGCCGGGCTGATGACACGAGCGACTTGGTCATGGGCCCGGTCAACGAGTAGCGCACTCAGGTCGATCAGTTGCTGAATGCCCAAGACAATGGAGCGCTGGGACTCGTCGAGGTTGAAAGCCACGGTAGCGGCCATTTCGCTGGCGGACGCGAGGTTTTCGGAAGCGTTGGCCAGGAGGGTTTCGGTGTCTATGTCGGGGCTGACGAGGAATAGGTTGTGGGTTGGGTGTTCGAGCGGTGATTCGTCTTCAGAGGGTGGCAAGTAATGAGGAATCGCTCGTTGAGCCGCAGCATGAAGCTTGGCGTCAGCGGGTAAAGCGTTTGAAGCATAAGGCGGATTAGGTGTGACCTTGTACATGGCGAAGCTCCTTTAGCGTTTCAGGAACTGCCCATCTCACTTCCACATGAGGGTGGCAGCTGTACGCAGGTGTGGAAGACCAGGGCTAAAGGACCCGGCGCACCGAAGTGCCCCGCGCACAGCCGCCATAACGCAATCATACAGACGTAAAAAAACGCCGGTAGGTGTTTATGGACGATTGAGCGCCTTCAGCTTGATCGGACTTCCACATCCGGCCGCTGAGTTGGCAGCGGCTTGAAGAGGTTAGTTATGAGAGGTCTGAGGGGCAAGCTGAGAAAAGTGTGGGATATTTCCCGGCAACGCCCCCGCTCGAAGTGGTGAAGGTCACGGAATACACCTCCCCGACACCTAAGAGACATCCCTGATAAACTGCGCCATTCGCCTCGTTGACTCAGATTGCCAATGTCCCTACAGACAGCTCCACTTTCCCGCCGTTTCTCTGTCGCGCCGATGATGGATTGGCACGGCTAATTCTACAGACCTCGAAACACCTGGCCTCCAGCGCCATCAAGAGACGCAAGCTTTACGAACCATGTCGATATTGAGCGCGCGGAGCTCAATGGAACTACTTTTGTATACAAATATTTGCTGGAAGACGATGGCGGTAGCTTTTGGGGATTCCAGTTCTTTAACAAGCACTTTGTCTTCGCGCTGGTGTCGTTAAGGACGGAATATCCTCAGGCTCCATAAACAAAAATCCCGCTGATTAGCGGGATTTTTTTAAGCGTCCGTCGAATAGAGCGGGCTACCGACAACGGTAGGGACGCCAGCACGTAAAGTGCTCCTTGATGTATTCAACTGGTAGCTGCAGCTACGCCACCTGACACGGCCGCGCCCGTCAATGCGCCCGTGCCAGCTACTACCGCAGTACCAGCAGCTATTCCGCCGCCGCCTGCAGCAACCGCCCCGCCACCTAGCGCGGCTAGTGATGCGTTAGTGAGTGCCGCCCCGGAGAGGGTACTGATAGCTGTGCCAGTACTGGCTGCCCCTAAAAGGCCGGCACCGCCAACAGCAGTGGCGATGGCAGGTGCGGCCACAAAGGCAATACCGCCTGTTGCAACTGTTGCAGCTACCACACCGATTGTGGTCAGAGGATTCTCACAAATTGCGTCTATAGCGTCCCCGAATAAGCCACCAGCCACGCCTGGGGGACCGAAGACCAATTCATCCATATCGCTCCAAAAACCCATAATGACGTCTCCTTTCATCTGCTGACGCTGTGTTAAAGACACAGCTGTGAATGTATGAATATAGCCAGAAGATATCATATAGCCATTACCGGTGGCGGTGATTTCCTTTCACTTCTACCTGCTCAGGATTAATGCCACTAGCGCCTGCGAATAACGCTGCTTATGTAAAAAAAGCCCCCACACCTGGACTAGGTGCGGGGGCCTCTTTTTGTAGGCGTGAACATCACCTTCTGCAGGACTGGCTTACCAGCACGTCTGATCGGTTTTATGTATCTCAGTTGACTCGAGGGCCTTCCTTTCCCAGATAAACAGTAATCCGTTCACCCTTCTTGATAACCACTGGCGAAAAGAGGACAGATTTATTTATAACATCGCTGAAAAAAAGCTAATCACCAGACAGCAAAAAGCCGCCTCATCACCTGCTAATTATTTTGCCGATATCGAAGCCAGACTACGATACCCGGCACCCGGCTTCGAGCTGGCAGAGTAAAAGCCCAGCCACACCTCACGACGACCTGCTGATTCAACCCAGCGTTCCACGGTGTAAGATGCTCCATAACCTTCCACCTTCGAGGCTGTCATGACCGGGATATCCCTAAACCTGCCGGAAGACCTGTCCAACTCTCTCGCCGACTTGGCCAAAACCAACGGCCAGACTGCGACCTACCTGGCGATGGACGTCCTCCGCGACTACATCGAGCACGAAAAAACGCTAACCGCTCAAATCGAGCTGGCGGTGAAAGAAGCCGACCAGGGCAAATTTGCCACCGATGACCAGGTAGCAGCCATGCGCGCCAGGCGCTGGAGCCGGAATGCGGGTTGAGTGGCTTGAAAAAGCACTCAAAAATCTGGAAGACGAAGCAAACTATATAGCTCTCGAAAACCCCAAAGCAGCTGACGACTTCTCCGATGCCATTTTCGCCAGCGTCGACAAACTGGCGCAGTTTCCCTCTATGGGCCGTGAAGGTCGAGTCACAAACACGCGCGAATGGGCAGTACCCAATTGGTCTTATCTGATCCCCTATCGCATACGCGGTGATCGTCTGCAGATCCTCGGCGTATTCCACACACGGCAACGTCCCCGTTCGAAGTGGTGAATGCCGCGGAACACACCTCCAGCACACCCAAGATCCATCCCTGATAAACTACGCCCCATTCGCCCCGCAAACTCAGATCCCC